>CAZKIY010000748.1:0-1007 GCA_964552875.1 uncultured Planctomycetaceae bacterium | reverse complement strand
CGTCCCTAGAGTGCGCCGCATGCTCGACTCGACGAAGCCCGGCGGCGAAGCACTTCTCGATCTCCTCGAGCGCGGTGAAGTTCGCGCCGCCGAACGCGGATCGGACGGTGCTTGGCGCACGAACGCCTGGGTGAAGGAAGCGATCCTCGCCGTGTTCCGGGCGAGTTCCGTGGCGCTCGCCGGTCTCGAGAACTCTCCGAGCGGCGCGACGAGCGCGTTCGTCGACAAGGCAGCACTCCCGATCCGACGTTTCGCGGCCGATGCCGGCGTGCGCATCGTTCCGGGCGGGAGTTCGGTCCGCCGGGGCGCTCACCTCGCGTCCGGCGTGATCGTCATGCCGCCCGCCTACGTGAACATCGGCGCGTACGTCGGCTCGGGCACGATGATCGACAGCCACGCACTCGTCGGATCGTGCGCTCAAGTCGGCGCACGCTGTCACGTGTCGGCCGCGGCCCAGCTCGGCGGCGTGCTCGAGCCCGCGAATGCGCGACCGGTGATCCTCGAGGACGACGTGTTCGTCGGCGGGAACTGCGGCGTGTACGAGGGAGTCCTCCTGCGCGAGCGCGTGGTCCTCGCGTCCGGCGTCGTGCTCGCGTCGGGGACCGTCGTCTACGACCAAGTGCACGAGTGCGAGCTGCGCGGAACGCGCGAATCGCCGCTCGAAATCCCCGCGGGCGCCGTCGTCGTACCCGGCACGCGACCGGCGAGGGGAGCCTGGGCGCGCGAGCACGGACTCGCCGTCTCGTGCGCGATCATCGTGAAGTACCGCGACGCGAAGACGGATCGCGCGACCGCTCTCGAAGACGCGCTGCGCTGACGTCCCGTGAAGGCATCGAACCCACGGGTACGCAGAACGTGTCGCTGGTCCGCGAAGGATCGAGCCCGGCTCGCTCACTCGCGCAACAGCCGGTGATTTGCCCCGAGCTGCGCGCGGCAGCGGAGTCATCTCGGGCTCGCGTCGATCCGCGACGCCCGAGCCCGTCAGGCCCGAGCGTGTCAGGCCCGGG
>CAZKIY010000747.1:0-1008 GCA_964552875.1 uncultured Planctomycetaceae bacterium | reverse complement strand
GTGCACGTCCGCGGCCGTCGCCCCCGCGGAGTTCGCGGATCTCGAACCGCTCGCGCAGGATCGGGGACGGAGCGGAACGTCCGCCGCGCGGTTCGCGTGACGCGACGCCACGTTGCCGAACGTGCTCTAGGATGCCACGCATGCTGACCGCGATCTTCCTCGCGCTCGCCGCTGTCGCGCCGGTGCAGTCCCCGCCTGCGGCAAGTCCGCCCCGGGCAGAACAACCGGCCGACGCGCGCACGGCGCTCGTCGGTGAAATCGAAGAGCTGTACGCCAAACTGCGTCGGCGCGACTGGAACTCCGTGCGACTCGGGCTCGCTGCGCTCCTCGCGCGCCACGAGAACAGCGACGCTGCGCGCGGCAAATTGCTCGAGATCGAAGACCTCGCGCGCGTCACGACTTTCTGGGCCAAGCATCCCGAGCCCGACCCCAAGCTGCTGATCTCTGGTCAGGTCGGCATCCTCGATCGGGCGAACGACAAGGTGCGCTTGACCTACGAGCAGGGTCGTCTGGAAAAGCGCAACGCGAAGCGCGCGAAGTTCCGCCCGATCTCGGTGCCGAGCTTCGGAACGGGCGATGCCAAGGACGATGCCAAGGCACCCTTCCCCGACTTCGAGCAGCTCGGGGACCTGACCTTGCATCCGTTGCAGTTCAACGGCTCCTACCGAGCCGAGTTGCGTGGCTGGCTCCCCCGCGGCGGGATCGTGCCCACGATCGTCCTGCTCCTGGACCAGGACGAGATCTACCTGGCCACGTTCGACTATTCGGCCAAGCTGCATCTCATCACGAACGCGCCGGGCGGTCCGGAGTTCATCGCCGAGTCGAGGATTCCCGTGCTGCCGGAGAACGGCGGAGAGTTCACGATCGACGCCGCGGTCGCGGAGACTTCCATGACCATTCGCTACAACGGCCGCGTCGCGTTCCAGGTCCCGAAGTCCAAGGGCAAGTTCGGTTGGGTCGGATTCCTCGGCGGTGAGCAGGTCCGCTACGTCCAGCTCGCCGGCAAGA
>CAZKIY010000746.1:0-1012 GCA_964552875.1 uncultured Planctomycetaceae bacterium | reverse complement strand
CGTCGAGCTGCATCGCCATCATTCCGTCCTGCGCGCCGAGGTTCCGGTGATGATCCCAGCCACCGTAGTCGAGGGTCAGCACCTCGACGTCGTTCTCGGCGCGAATCCAGGCCGAAGTGAGCGCCAGCTTGCGCCCGAACTCTGTGTCGGGATAGGCCTCGCCGGTGGGAGGTTCGCGGACGTCGAACCGGGTGCGCTCGATCTGGTCGAGGGTCCTGAGGGTATTGTGCGCGACATCACGCCCAAAGCCGCGTTCGTGGTCGTACATCGCCGCGAGTGCGCGCCGATCTTCCCGATCACGCCCGAGAACCGTGAACGTGCGCGGGTCGGAAATCGCCAGTGCGTCGCTCGATCCCGCGAGCGCGGCCGGCAGGAATCGCTCGACGGCGACCGCGCGCAGCATCGAATCACCGCGCGGCTCGGTCACGGCCAGGAGCCGTGCGATCCAGCCTGGTCGGGAACCGTGTGCAGCGCGGCCGAGAGATCCGTACTCCATGTTCCGCATCGCATCGAAGTGAGAGCGCGTCGGGTGCTGCAGGCCAACAGCCTGGACGATCGCGAGCTCTCCCGCGCGGAACGGTGCGTACAGCGCTCGGGCCGCGGGAGCGAGCGCGAAGAATCCGTCGAGATCGACCGCTCCTCGCGAGGAGCCTGGCGGCGGGATCGCGAGCTCCGGACGCAGCGTGTACAGCGCGTCCTCGCCGTACGGAACGCACAGTGAGAGCCCATCCATCCCGCCGCGCAGGAAGACGACGACGAGCACGGCGCGTTGCGGACGCTGATCGGCGCCGCGGGTCATCGATCGGACGGCGCTCGAGCGTGCCGAGCACGCTGAAACCGTCAAGGCGCTGGTCGCCAGCGCGGCGCGCGACAGGAACTCGCGCCGCGCGAGCCCGGCGCCCGCGGCATGCAGCGGATGATCTGTCCGGTTCGTGGCCATCGTCAGGTCACCTGGAAGCTCGGCGAACACGCGGCCAACGTCAGCAACCGTTCGAGCGCGCCCGCATCGAGA
>CAZKIY010000745.1:0-1014 GCA_964552875.1 uncultured Planctomycetaceae bacterium | reverse complement strand
GCCGACGCCCGACTCGCGGCGCTGCGCGGATTCCGATTCGCGCGCCGTGGCGGCCGCTCTACAGTTGGCCAGCGAGCACGGCCTTCCCGCTCGAAATCGCTTGCGCAAACGCCGACCCCGAGTGACGGACGACGAAGTTCGATTCGCGCCGGTTCCCTGCCCGAGCTGCCCCGCGACGATCGCGGGCCGACACTGCGCAGCTTGCGGCGAGCTGCGTCCGGGCCTGCGCCCCGACGGCGTCGGTCACTTGCTGGCCGAAGTGGCCTCGGCGTTCACGCAGGTGGACGGAAAGCTCCTGCGCTCCCTGCGCGCACTGTTCGCGCGCCCGGGAGAGTTGACCGCCGAGTTCCTGCGCGGCGCGCGGCGCGCGTACCTCACGCCGATCCAGATGTTCCTGGTCGCGAACGTCGTCTACTTCGTGATGCAGGGCTGGCTCGGCTGGAACACGATGTCGACTCCGCTCCGAGGCCACATGACGAACTCGCCGCATCGCGCGTTCGCGCGCGCTCACGTCGAGGCGTTCGCGCTTCGCGAAGGAACGACGGTCGATGCGCTGGCCCAGGCTTTCGACGGCCGAGTCGACACGTACGCCAAGTCGCTCGTGATCCTGCTCGTGCCCATGTTCGCGATCGGACTCGCACTCGTGGGTCGGACGCGGGTGCGCGGCTTCCTGGCGTGTCTCGTCTTCGCGCTGCACTTCTACGCGTTCTTCCTGTGGCTGCTGGGACTCGTGCTGCTCCCGCTGGCGCACGGCCTTGCGCGGGGCTGGTTCGGAGTGCTGACGTGGGATCGAATCGACGAAGTCATGCTGATCCCGACCTTCGCGGCTACCGGCCTGTACCTGTGGTTGTCGCTCCGTCGCGCGTTCGGAGTCTCGAAGCGCTCCGCGTCGGTGCTCGCGCTGCTGTCCGTCGGCCTGTTGGTGGCCTCGATCTTCTTGTACCGGTTCGTCCTGTTCCTCGTCGTGCTGCACGCGCTGTAGCTGTTCCAAAGCACAAGGCTTCCGACCGCGGA
>CAZKIY010000744.1:0-1016 GCA_964552875.1 uncultured Planctomycetaceae bacterium | reverse complement strand
TCGCCGACGACTTCGCAGGCTCCGTCGGGATGCAACACGACCCCTGTTTTCTCGTCCACGCCGAGACCGACGAGCCCCGGATGATCGAGCACGGCGGACATGAGTCGATTGAAGCGCTGACGCTTCAGGAAATGCTGATCGACGAGCGCCCCGTCCCACAGCCCGAGTCCTTCAGCGGTCTCCGTGCCGGCGGCGCGCACGTCGGTGAGGTCGGCCGTGTCACCGCCCACGATCATCACCTTGGATAGAACCGCGGCACCAGCACTCGTCCCCCCGACGAGAGCGCCGGCGCGATAGCGATCGCGAATCGCATCGACGACACCGGCTTCGAGCAGCGCGTTCATCAAGCGATTCTGGTCGCCACCCGGCATCCACAAGAAGTCGGCCTCGGCGATCGCGGTCTTCGCCTTCGAACGATCGGTGAGGTCGAGAACCTGCACGTCGAGCGCGCCCTTTTCGCGCCAGAACTCGACGGACTTCGCGCCGGCATCCTCCGAGCCGGACGCCTGAGGCACGATCAACATGCGCGACTTCGGGCCGCCGGCCAGTTCGAGCGCGCGTGCGACGATCGCATCGGTCGTACCACCACCGCCGACGGCGAGGAGTCGACCTTTCGCGGCCTGAGTCGGCGCCTCACTGGGTCGATCTCCCACGACAGGGGTGAGCGGGACGAGGATCAGAAGGATGGCGGCGAGGGTCGGGTGCATGACCGTCAGGCTCTTGCAAGGCTGTACTCCCGTCAACGTCCCCATTCGAAAGCCCTCGCTAGACTGGGCCGCGAGCGCGCTCCATCGGCGCGCGAAAACCAGGAGATCTCACAGTGAAGACGAAATGGATCCTACCCCTGGCGGCGTTCGCGCTGCTCGCGGTGGGTTCGACGAGTTACGCGGGGCCGCCTCTCGGCGATCCCGCCAAGAAGCTCGCCGAACTCATCGAGAAGCGCGACGCCGCGATGGCGGAGTGGCAGAAAGAGATGCGCGCGGCGAAGGACCAGGAGGCCCAGCAGAAGATCTGGA
>CAZKIY010000743.1:0-1017 GCA_964552875.1 uncultured Planctomycetaceae bacterium | reverse complement strand
TGGGAAACGCCGCCGGACGCTTACGTTTCATTTGCGGCGCGGAAAGCCGGCCGACGCGCTGCCCGACTGCGACAAAGCCTGCGCGCTCTCTCCCGACCGGGCGCACCACGAGATCCTGCGCGGCGGCACGCTCGAGATGCTCGGTCAGAAGATCGATGCCGCGGTCGCGTTCCGGCGCGTCCTCGAACTCGAGCCCGAGAACTTCGTCGCGAACGAACGCTTGGCGATCCTCGAGCGCGCGCTCGGACGACCGACGGAAGCACTCGCGGCCGCGGATCGTGCCGCGCGCATCGATCCGTCGAGTTCGTCGCCGCACCATGCGCGCGGGAACGTCTTGCTCGACGCGAAACGCTACGACGAGGCGCAGGCGGCTTTCACGAAGGCGGGCGAGCTCGACCGGTCGTGGAGCGCGCCGCATGTCGGCCGCGGACAGACGCACATCGCCGCGGGTCGTCAAGAGGAAGCCATCGCCGCGTTCGACGACGCTTTGCGCTTCGATGCCACCGACGTGATCGCCATGAAGGGGCGTGGGGACGCGCTGCTTACCTTGCACCGCAACGAAGAAGCGCTCGTCGTGTTCGAGGCCGCGATCGCACTCGACAGCGGGTGGCAGTTGGCGCACTTCGGCCGTGCGTGCGCCTTGGTCGCGCTGGGTCGCTTCGAGGACGCGATCCCGAGCCTCGATCGCGCGCTCGAGCTCGATCCGGAGTTCCGCGCGGCGCGGGAATCGCGCGACCGGGTGCGAGCGGCGGTGGATCACTGAGAGAGTGTGAAGAATCGGGCGCATCCGGCTTTCGTGTGGGTCAGCGCCCCGGTGCCGGCCCGGCGACCCCGCGCTCCCGGGCTTCGACGCGAGTGCTGGTGAACTTCGTGGTTCGAAAGCGTCGGCGCGCGTTGCTCGAATCCGCGACCCGGGCGGCGCGAGATCACACCGTGCTCGTCAGCGAGCGCGTCGGCGAGCGGGTCGGCGAGCGCGTCAACGAGCGCGTCAACGAGCGCGTCGGCGAGCGCGTCGGC
>CAZKIY010000742.1:0-1020 GCA_964552875.1 uncultured Planctomycetaceae bacterium | reverse complement strand
CGCGCGGTCCATCGCGCGAAGTTGCGAGCGTGCGGGCGCTGACTCGAAGCGCGCCGTCGAACGTGTCCTCCACGAGAACCGCAGCCGCCCAGCGGACCGAACCGTTGGATGTCCGCGCCAACGGTGCCAATTCGTTGCTGTCCGCACCTGTTGGCACCTACCATCCACGCACCCCCCCGGTTCGATTCGGCCCGAGTGACCCAGGAGGTCCTCCATGAAAGCGCTCGTCTACGAAGGTCCGGGGAAGAAGTCGTGGAGGGAGATGCCCACCCCGCGCATCCAGCGTCCGACCGACGCCATCGTCCGCATCGACACGACGACGATCTGCGGCACCGACCTGCACATCCTGAAGGGCGACGTTCCGGCCGTGAAGCCCGGGCGCATCCTCGGTCACGAGGGCGTGGGCGTGATCACCGAAGTGGGCAGCTCCGTCACCACGCTGGCCCTCGGCGACAACGTCATCCTCTCGTGCATCAAGTCCTGCGGACGCTGCTTGTTCTGCAAGCAGGGCCTCTTCGCGCACTGCCTCGGCGACGAGGGCGCCGTCGGCATCGGCTGGGTGTTCGGGCACCTCATCGACGGCACGCAGGCCGAGTTCGTGCGCGTCCCCTACGCGGAAACCTCCGTGCACAAGATGCCCGCGCGCGTCACGAATCAGCAGGGCGTGCTGCTCAGCGACATCCTGCCGACCGGGTTCGAGATCGGCGTGCAGTACGGCCGCACCAAGCCGGGCGATGTGGTGGCCGTCATCGGCGCCGGGCCGATCGGGCTCTCCGTGATCATGACCGCGGGACTGTGCGGAGCCTCGAAGATCATCTCCATCGACATCGATGCGAATCGCATCGCAGAGGCCCAGAAATTCGGCGCCACCGACGGCGTGAACTCGGGCCAGGCGGACTGGAAGAAACAGGTGCTGGCGCTCACCGACGGATGGGGCGTGGACGTGGCGGTGGAAGCGGTCGGCCTCCCCACCACCTTCGACATGGCGACGCAGATCGTGCGCCCCGGCGGCAACGTCGC
>CAZKIY010000741.1:0-1025 GCA_964552875.1 uncultured Planctomycetaceae bacterium | reverse complement strand
CCGTCGTAGACGAAGCGGAATT
This sequence comes from uncultured Planctomycetaceae bacterium, assembly GCA_964552875.1. Lineage (GTDB taxonomy): Bacteria > Planctomycetota > UBA1135 > UBA1135 > JAEUHZ01. The sequence goes on along the minus strand of CAZKIY010000741.1, from coordinate 1,003 downwards.
GAGGCAGCATGACGGCGCCGGTGCCTTCGCCGGCAACGGCGATTTGTTCCGGCCGGAAGCCGCTGAGCGCATCGATGGCGGCTTGGCGTCCCACAGCGACGCGGATCACTTCGCCGCCGCGTTTCTTCGCCACGTCCTCGACCAGCGCGGTGGTGGAGAGATTGGTGAGAACAATGCGGCCGGGAAACTTGGCGAGTTGTCCATCGGCGACCAGGGGTAGAATCAGCTCTTCGCTGAGTGCTTCGCCGCGGGAGGTAGCGCAGGCGATACGGTCGGCGTCGGCGTCGAAGAGGAAGCCGGCGTCGGCTTGGAGCGGCTGAATCAGCGGGCCCAATTGCGAGCCCACCATGCGGGCGCTGGTTTCGGGCTCATGCGCAAAGGCGGAGCCTGCGAGGCGGGCGTTGATCAGGATGAGCGGCCAGTTGAAGCGGTCGCGGACGCGTTCGAGGATGGTCGATGAGGTTCCGTTGCAGCAATCGACCACCACGCGGAATTTCCGGAGTTTCTCAAAATCGAAGATGCGCGCGAGGTCGTCAAGGTAAGTGTCGATCGCGTCGGCGGAGTAAGTCAGCTTGCCGATCTGGTTCCACTCGACGAAGGCGAATTTCTTTAAGTGGTAGATGTCGAGTAACTCGCCGGCTTCGCTGGAAGCTAAGTAAGTGCCGGCCGGGCCCAGAAACTTGAGCGCGTTCCACTCGGCGGCGTTGTGGCTGGCGCCGAGCGAGATGCCCCCGGCGGCGTTCAAGCGACGGATGGCGTGCTGGAGGACCGGTGTCGATACGATACCGAGGTCGATGACATCGCGTCCGCAGGCGAGCAAGGCCGAGATGGCCGCCGAGCGTAGCATCTGGCCGCTGGATCGCGGGTCGCGTCCTAACAGGACGGGGCCATCGGTGGCCAGCAAGGTGCCGAAGGCGGCGGCAAAGTCGAGCGCGTGGGTGACGGTGAGGCCGGGGCCCACGATGCCGCGGACGCCGACGGGGGATATGCGCAGTGCTTTGGC
>CAZKIY010000740.1:0-1028 GCA_964552875.1 uncultured Planctomycetaceae bacterium | reverse complement strand
ACCTTGCCGCAGAGCGAATCGACGAGCTGCGCGCGGAACGCGCCGACGTTCTCCTTCGCGCGGATGATCCCTTCCGAAAGTCCGGTGTTGCTGCTGCCCGATGCCGGACCGCCTCCATCGACGGCGTCGTACGAGGCGCCGTCGCCGCACGAGACGAGCAACGTGCCGTCCGATCCGAACACGAGCGATCCCATGCCGTGCGATTGGTTCAACACCGGGATCCCGCTCGTCATCGACTCGCCGATGAGCACGGTGCGCGAGCCGGGCACGAGCACGAATGTCGTCGGGTCGAGGGTGAACCGCGTGACCCGCGCGATCGTGTCGCGGAAGTGCTCGTTCGTCGTGGGGGAGTACTGCGGCGTCCCGAACCAACGCAGGTGGTGGTAGTCGACGACGTAGCCGGCGTAGATGCGCCCGTTCGACGCGAAGTCCGGATCGACGGCGAAGCCGAGCATCCCGTGGTCGCGCCAATCACCGACCTCCTGCGCGAGGTCGAGGATCGGCTGCGCGGACTTCACTCCGCCGACGACGGACCACACGCGGCCGCCTTTCTCGAAGACGAAGAGCGCGCCGCTTTGAGCGAACGCGATCCCGACGGGTTGCTGCCAACCCGATGCGATGGGAACGCTCGTGAATCCGGACGGCCATTGCGCTCGCGCGACCGAGCACGAGAGGACGGCGACGAAGAGGCCGATGGCGCGGGGCCACGAACGAGGGGGGGCGTCAGGCACGTTCAGTTCCTCTCTCTGTCCATATCCGACGCGCTTCGATCCGGGGAGTGAGCAGCTCTGGAGCGCCTCGCCAGACTGAGCGACGGCAGACCCAGAGCCCCAGGAATCCGCTTCTCAGGCCCCTATCGGCGCCCCTTCCTACGATCTTTCAATCCAAATGACCCGTCCGGTTCCCGACTGGGGCCCGCTCCACGTCTCGCTACCTGTCCGCACCGCGAATCCAGCCTGTACGGAGTCAGACTCTCCTCCGCCGTTTTCGCCCCGCCGCGATCAGGATGCGGCAGCGGGAGAACGGCG
>CAZKIY010000739.1:0-1037 GCA_964552875.1 uncultured Planctomycetaceae bacterium | reverse complement strand
GAGCGCGAACCCTAGGAGCAGCCGTCGCGTGCGTCCATCTCTCTCCGCGTCCATCGTCACCGCGCGCGCAAGCTGTTGGCCGAGCGAGACCTTGGCGACGCGCTCGCCGTATGGCCATGTGCTCGATGCGCGCTCACACGACTTGGAAGCAGTGCGCGTTCACCTGCGCGGCGAACGATCCTCCGCCTCGAGCTCGGCGCACGCGAGCGCTCGAGAAGTCAGCCCCAGCCGTGGATCCAGGCGCTCGCGTACGTGACGACGAAGAGCGTGATCGGCAGCAGGAACACGAGCACGCCGAAACCGACCCAGCGCCGAAGCGTCATCCGCGGCTCTTCGAGAAGCGGTCGTCCGAGCAGGAATCCACCGAGCACGCCGTACGCGAGGCCGCCGAAGTGCGCGGCATTGTCGACCTGCGGGATCGAGAGTCCGTAGACGACGTTGATCGCGATCATGATGGCCACGCTCTTGAGCTGGCTCTTGAACAGCGCGGGCGGGATCTCGCGCCGATGCCGCAGGAAGAATGCGACGTGCGCGCCGAGCAGCGCGAAGATTGCGCCGGACGCGCCCACCGAAACCGTGCGCGGATCCCAGGAGATGCTGACGATCGACGCTCCGATGCCGCTGACCAGGTAGAGGAGCAGGAAGCCGGCCGCACCGAGGTACATCTCCACGAACGGCCCGAGGATCTTCAGGCCCCACATGTTCAAGCCCAAGTGGATCAACCCGCCGTGCAGGAACGTGCTGACGACGAGTCGCCACCACTCTCCGTCGAAACGCACGGCGTGATACTGGTTCGCGCCCAGCTCGAGAGCGAGCTCTGCGCCGACGTGCATCGGGGTCGCGCCGCGCGAGAGCATCCAGCCGAACGCTGCGACGTTCAGGCCGAGAAGGACCCACGAAGCCCAAGTGCGACTGGACGCCACGAGGCGGACTCGCGGATGCTCGGGGCCGATCGGTTGCGCGGAATCGAGGATCTGCATCAGAAGCCCAATTCGGTCATGCGCCGCCCGACCCAGAACTTGCGCGCGGCTTCGATC
>CAZKIY010000738.1:0-1044 GCA_964552875.1 uncultured Planctomycetaceae bacterium | reverse complement strand
GGCAAGAGCCACGCCGCGCTCGACGCGAAGCCGGCGGCGATCGCAAGCACGCCCGCGATCACGAGGAACCGATCGCGACGTTGCTGTCGACCGCGCAGGAAGAAGGCCGTGCACCACGTTCCGAGCGCGAGTGCCACGACGTCCCCCAATGCGATCGGTCGCGCGACGGCCGCGACCGACGCGGGATGCGCGACCACGAATCCGGCGCACGCCCAACCGGCTGCGCGCGCGGCGGATTCGCCCAGCCACGGGACGAGCACACGCCGCAGAGTCACGCCCGCTCCGCCCGCGGCGAGGAGGAGCACGACGAGCGTGAACGCGAAGTACGGCGCCGCGACGACGGGCTCGAGCGGCGAAAGGCCTGCGTGCAGGTCGGCGTGCGCGCCGAGGATCGCGGCCGGGATCGGACGCACGTCACCGCCCGCGAGCCAGGCACTCGTCGCGAGACCGGATTCCGCGCGACCGGCGGCCGCCGCGAGCAGTTCGAGGTCGCCGCCGACGAAACCCGAGCCGAAGAGCGGCGCGTGCGCGAGGAACGCGAGCCCTGCGACGAGGAGACACAAGAGCGTGCGTCGCAGCGGGGCCGGCATGAGGTCGCGCGCGATGCTATACCCCCCGAGCCCCGGGTTCCCGAGGTTCTCCGCGGGCTGCTCGGAACGTAACCTCCCGCGCCGATGTCGAGCGAACCGAGCGAGAGCGTCCGTTCCACTGCGCCGCGCGCGAGCACGGCGCGCGCGTGGCTGCCGTGGGCCCTGCTCGCTCTCGTGCCCTGGGCGCTCGGTGCGTGGGCGCTGCGCTTCACGTGCGACGACGCCTACATCTCGTTCCGCTACGCCGCGAACCTCGTGGCCGGACACGGGCTCGTCTACAACGTCGGCGAATCGCCGCCGGTCGAGGGGTACACGAACTTCCTGTGGACGCTCGGCAGTGCCGGCGCGATCGCTCTCGGCCTCGATCCGGCGCTCGTGGCGAGCCTGATCTCGGCCGCCAGCGCCGCGGCGCTCGTCCTACTCGTCGCACGATTCGCGCACCTGCGCTTCGGAC
>CAZKIY010000737.1:0-1064 GCA_964552875.1 uncultured Planctomycetaceae bacterium | reverse complement strand
GCCGTAGGGGTGCCGGCAAAGCCGCATCAGCTCGCTCTCCGAGTCGTAGTCCGACAGGATGCGGTCGAGGGCAGCAATCCGGTCGAACGCCGTCCGCGCTGCCATCTTGCCGGCCGTCGGATCCGAAGTGAAGAGCACGATGCGAAACAGCGTGCCCATGTGTGGCTCGACAAACTCGCAGCGCTGCCACTCCGATCCTTCGGCCGCTGGTACGGTCCAATGCGGTGCAAGGAGGATAACGAACCACGCGGCCGCGCGTTTCAAAGTCATGGCTGCACTAGCGAGCGAAGACTCCGCCCGTTTTCGTTGCGGGATGTCCGATCGCCGCGACGGGGGCTAGTGCGCGCGGGCGATCATGGCGGCACATCGGCTAAACGAGTTTGGTCTGGCCGGGCGTCGCCCGCGGCGTGACAGCGAGCGGGACGTTCCAGTCGAGCTTCTCGGGCACGAGCGCCTCCTTGGAGTTCATTGCCTGGTCCCACGTGACGACCTGCCCCGTGTAGGCCGCCATGCGACCCATGATCGCCATCAGGGTGCTTTGGGCCATGGCGACACCGTCGTTGACGGGCTTGCCGGACCGGATTGCCGCGAAGAGCTCATCGTGTTCCACCTGATACATGTCGCGCTTGGGGCCGGTGTACTTCCACGTGGTTTCGCCAGAAATGCCTTCGGTGGCGATGCGCCCATTCGAGAAGATGCCTTTGGTGCCCGTGACGTAGTCGGTGACCTCATTGTAGGCGCCGTCATGCTGGCGGCAGGAAAGATGCGCGCGCACGCCGCTGGCGTACTCGTAGCTGACGCTGAAGTTGTCGAAGGTGTTGCCGTAGGCGGGGACGGAGCGACCGCCGACGCCGATGGCCTGGGTGGGCATCTCCTGTTTGAGCAACCAGGCAATCTTGTCCACGTTGTGGATGGCTTGCTCGACCAGGTGATCGCCGGAAAGCCAGGTGAAGTTGTACCAGTTGCGGAGTTGCCACTCGAGGTCGGTCTGGCCCGGGGCGCGGGTGCCAGGAAATTTTGTGGTCAACGTGCCGGTGTGGTACGAAGCGAGGATGGCGCGAATA
>CAZKIY010000736.1:0-1065 GCA_964552875.1 uncultured Planctomycetaceae bacterium | reverse complement strand
GATTGCCACCTTCAAAGCGCACGTCGGCGTAGAGGATCGCGCGCGCGACGTCGCCTGCGATCAAGTTCGGCTCGGCGAAACCCGTCGTGCCGTGATTGCCGCCTTCGTAGCGCACGTCGGCGTAGAGGATCGCGCGCGCGACGTCGCCGCGTCGGCCGATCCAGGTCTCCCAGACGTTGCTCGAGGTCGAACCGTTGTTCCAATTCGAGTTGCCGGGATACACGCCGCTTCCGCCGCCGAGGCCCGCGTTCACGAACGTCGTCCGCTCCGTGCAACCGCTCGCGCACGAGCTGTACGGCGCGTTGCCGCGCGAGCTGTTGTAGCTCTGGTCGCACGGGAACAGCATGTGACAGTCGGAGTACGGATAGTTGCCCGCGCCCTCGTTGGGGAAGCCGTAACTGTTCGGCCACGTGTGCTCGCGGTCGTAGAACGTGTTCCCGGCCGTCTGCTTCGGGTTGCTCTCGTTGTGATAGACGTCGAGCACGTTCGCGCTGTTCGTCGGGTCCTCGCACGCGTCCGCGAGCACGTTCCAAGTGTCCGTCGCTCCGGACGTGTAGGGGATCTAGAGGTGGTCGTCGATGGCGTCGTGCGCGCTCGATCGCAGCGTCGAGGCCGTCGACGGGTCCACCGTGGACCAGTACGCAGCCGGCGCCTGTGCGCCCGCCGCGATGGCGGAGAGCGTGCTGACGGTGACGAGGAGCGCGAGTCGGGTCGGCCGGGCTACGCAGCGCCTGACGGTGCTCCGCGCCGCGAAGACGTTGCCGATCGCGCCCCTCCCGGTTTGCCGGGTCGGGAAGCGGGCACTGAGAACGGCACGGAGGGAGCTCTGCAAGTCGTGAATCCCGGAGTCGAGAGCGGGGAAAGGAGGACCTCTCGAGGCCTACAAGCTGGCCCCGAACTGCGCAGCGGGGGACGCCTGCGCTTTCGACCTTGGATTGGCCCGAGGTTCGAGGGCGCGCGCGGACGGTGCAGCCCAAGGCTTCGTAGGCGAGACGGGGTCATGCGTCCGGTCTCGTGTCGAGGTGGACCTCGGCGCAGTGCACGCACCTCCGATCGTGCGGATCC
>CAZKIY010000735.1:0-1069 GCA_964552875.1 uncultured Planctomycetaceae bacterium | reverse complement strand
GCGTTTCGGCCTCGAGGAGCGTTTCGGCCTCGAGGAGCGTCTCGGCCTCGAGGAGCGTTTCTGCGGTCGTCTCCGCCACCACCTTGTCGAGATCCCAGAGGAGCCGTAGCGTGAAGCGCGCGTTCGCCGATTTCCCGACAGGAAAACAGCCCATGTTCCGTTCCCTCGCGCTCGTCGCGTCGACCCTCGCTCTGACCGCCGCGTCCGCCGTTGCCGGCGTCGGCGACAAGGTCGACCACAAGTTCCGCTCACCGCTCGTCAACGCGATGGGCGTGACGAGCTTCGCCGACCTGCGCGGAAAACCCGTGCTCGTCGACTTCTGGGGCACGCGTTGACCCGGTTGCATCGGGGGCTCCGTGCCGAGCGCCATCAAGTTGCAAGAAGAGTTCGGTGACGACCTCCAAGTGATCTTCGTCGAGTGCCAGGGCGCGACGCGCGACCAGGCCGAGGCGTTCACTTGGCGCATGAAGTGGATGGGCGGTCGCGCGATGTGGACGGAGGAGCGTCCGTTCAAGACGATCGGCAACGGCTTGCCCGAGACGGCGCTCGTCGGCAGCGACGGGACGATCCTCATGCAGGGTCATCCGGGCGACATGGGCAAGAAGATCGAGGAAGCGATCGCCCTCGAGATCAAGAAGGGCAAGGAAGCGCCCGAGGGCACGCCCTCCGCGCTCAAGCCCGCGTGGAAGACGTTCTTGAAGGGCGACGTCGCCGGCGCGATCGCGGAGTGCGACAAGCTCGGCACCGACGAGGCCAAGGCCGCGCGCGAGGAGTTCGTCGTGCGCACGGAACGTCGCGTGGCGCGTGCGAAGTGGTTGCTCGACAACGGCTATGTCGCGGAAGCGGAATCAGGCCTCGGGCAACTCGCGAAGGACGCGAAGGGCGTCGCGGAACTCGAAGCAAAAATCAGTGCCGAATCAACGCGCCTCGCGGAGCCCGAGCGCGCGGCGGAGCGCGAGGCCGGCAAGACGTGGTCGACGTTCGTGAACGCGGTCGCGAAGAAGAAGCCCTTCGAAGCGGCGAATGTGCAGAAGGCCGAGGGGCTCGCGAAGAAGTTCACGGGCACGAA
>CAZKIY010000734.1:0-1076 GCA_964552875.1 uncultured Planctomycetaceae bacterium | reverse complement strand
CTAGCGACAAAACCAATTGCCCCAAGAAAGAAGGTCCAGACTTCGACTTCGGCTCTTCTCCCGTCCTCAGAACCATGCCCAACGGCACGCAAGTCTTACTCGCCGGCCAAAAGTCAGGCGACCTTCATTTCCTCGACCCCGATAAAAACGGAGACCTCATCCGCACCGTCCATGTCGGCGAAGGCGGAATCCTCGGCGGCATCGAATGGGGCCCCGCCGCCGACACCCAAAGAACCTACGTCTCGATCTCCGGCGTCGACTTCAAAAACCCCGAGGCCGGTGGCGGCATCACTGCCCTCCAGCTCGCCACCGGCGAAAAACTCTGGCACACCCCGGCCCCCAAGCTCACCTGCCTCGACAATCCTCCCTGTCGCGCCGCACAACCCGCCGCCGTCACCAGCATCCCCGGTGCCGTATTCTCGGGTTCTCTCGACGGCCACCTCCGCGCCTACGGCGCAACCGACGGCAAACTCCTTTGGGATTACGACACACGCAAGCCTTACCAAACCGTAAACCACGTCCCCGGCATGGGCGGCTCGCTCAACTCCGCCGGAGTCACAATCGTCAACGGCACCCTCTTTGTCAATTCCGGCTACGGCTTCCTCGGCGGTGCCGCCGGCAACGTCCTCTTAGCCTTCACCATCGACGGAAAATAACAGCCGACTACCACAACACAACTACATCGGATGTGAAATTTGAGGACAGTCTTCCATGAGGCGGCTGCCTCGGTCAACCGAAAATGTCCCTACTGTTATAGCTTTTTTGCTCCTGTGCCTCCATGCCAGTTGCTTGCGCACGAGGCGCGGCGTTGCAGGCCACGGGCGCTCAGCTATGCTCGTCCCCACGATTACCCTGCACCCAACCAACAGAAGCAGTGAAAAAAAGCTCTTTCATGACTACCGAAAAACAGATCGACGCAACTCCAGCAAAAGCACCGGCCCTAAAACCCGCGAAGGTAAATTTAAATCCAGTCTCAACGCCCTGCGCCACGGCACCTATTGCGAGACTCACCATTCGGGGCCACCATTCGGGGCCGTCCACGCGCATGCCTGGGTTTCCCCGTAGCGCTAAGAAAA
>CAZKIY010000733.1:0-1088 GCA_964552875.1 uncultured Planctomycetaceae bacterium | reverse complement strand
AAGTCTTTCATGCCGCTATACAAAAAGATTGTGCACTAGCCGCTTGACGCCGCCGATTATTCAAAGTGCCCTTCAGGCTTTTGAAAATCCCTTATCGGACTGTAACGGAGGTAAGAATCGAAAACCTCTTTGTCGGGCCCGACGAGCCGGGGGTCGCCGGATTTTCGAAGTTCTGCCGTCAACGCGCTTCTCATCTCGTCTTCAACGCTGGCAACTTCCGGTTTTCCCACAAGATTTTTCAAACAAAACGGGTCGTTTCGCACATCGAAAAACTCCCATTCCGGACGCTTTGCATGTGCCAAATCAAAATAGGATTTGATTGCTTCATCCTCCCAGTTTTCAATTAAAAAAGATTTCGTGGGTGCGGCATCGATGTCGGTAAAAGCCCATTCGGAGTGGTGTCTCCCGTTTTCATCGATGCCGTACATGGGCCGCAAATTCCCTTCTTTGTCCAATGCCTGTGGCGCACCGGCTGGCCAACGTTCGGGCTTGAGGTTCCACACCAGCAGGAAATCTTTGCTGCGGATGATGCGTTGCGGGTAACCCCAGTTCAAATAGCGCGATGAAGAGTGGCGTTCGCGCCCGGCAAAAACGAATTTTTTCGACGCATCGACAACTCCCTGGTTTTTCGATTTTAAAATATTCAAAATGCTTTTCCCCGAAATGGGGAGCATGCGTTTTGAGCTGATGCCCGTCAGTTCAAGGATGGTGGGGGCAATGTCGGCAAAACCGACGGGGTCCGCAACTGTGCGGCCGCCAGGAAACCTTTTGGGGAAACGCACGGCAAAAGGCACATGCACCCCGTACTCGTAACCGTTCGCTTTTGCCCTCGGGAAGGGCATCCCATTGTCAGCGGTGACCATTACAATGGTATTATCGAGTTCCCCAATTTCCTCGAGATAAGCCAGCATACGTTGCAAATGCAGGTCGAACCATTCGATTTCCACCGCATAATCGAGCATGTCGCCGCGGACAATTTCATGGTCGGGGAAAAAACCGGGGACTTCGACGCTCGCAAGACTCTTCTTGTTCCTTTTCCACGAATCCTGCTCGTAACTGCGGTGTGGTTCGTTGGCTCCGTACCAAAA
>CAZKIY010000732.1:0-1116 GCA_964552875.1 uncultured Planctomycetaceae bacterium | reverse complement strand
GCTGGTGCCCGCCGTCTTTCAATTCGTCGACATTGCCTTGCGGGCCTTGGTCAGCGCGTTAAAAAGCGTGGATTTACCCACGTTGGGGAGACCGACAATACCTGCTTGCATGAGGAAACTACCAGTGTAGCCAATCAGCCGGACCAAGGGTGCTTCCGGGCGCTCAGCGAGAAACGTTTACGCGTTCACCGTCAGTTGGGCATGCCGGCTCAGCATCGCGAGTAAGTCCTGAATCTCAAGCGGCTTCGCCAAGTAGCCGACCATGCCAGCCTCCTCGGCCTCATTGCGATCGCCGGACATGGTGCGCGCGGTAAGCGCAATGATCGGCACGTCACGAGCGTTCTCGCGCTGCCAAAGACAAATGAGGCGAGTGGCTTCGAATCCGTCCATTTCCGGCATGTTGATGTCCATCAGCACGGCATCGAAAGGCTGCTCTTTGAAACGCTCCACGGCTTCGACGCCGTTGTTGGCGATCACCACGGAATGTCCCAGTTTCTCGAGCATGCGGGCGGCTACCTTTTGGTTCACCCGATTGTCTTCCGCGAGCAGAATCCGCAAGGGACGCAAGTCCCCGCCGGGCGACGGCTTCGGTGCGGGGGCGACTACAAAGGGAACGCGGAAGAAGAAGCGGCTACCTAGGCCCTCTTCGCTTTCGAGCTCCAGTTGCGTCCCCATAATTTGCGTCAGTTTTGTGCAAAGCGCCAAGCCCAGTCCGGTGCCACCGAAGCGCCGGGTCAGCGACCCATCGGCCTGCCGGAAAGCTTCGAAGACCTGCGTCTGTTTTTCGGGTGAAATACCGATCCCGGTATCGGTTACGCTGAACTCCCAGACGGACTGGGTCTCGCCAGTTGCGGGCAAACAAGTGGCCCGCAATTCGATCGAACCGGATGGCGTAAACTTCACGGCGTTGTTCAGCAGATTCGTCAGGATCTGCCGCAGCCGCAGCGGGTCGCCGCTCACCGCTGCATCACCCTCCACGAAGGTGCGCAATTCGAGGTGCTGAGCCGCTGCCACCGGCGTGAAGATGGCGGCACATTCTTCGACGACCTGACGCGGGCGGCACGGGAGGGACTCGAGTTCCAGCGTGCCCGACTCGGCTTTGGCGTAGTCGAGAAT
>CAZKIY010000731.1:0-1135 GCA_964552875.1 uncultured Planctomycetaceae bacterium | reverse complement strand
CATGCCTTCCGGCTGCCACAGCCCGAGCGCGTACTCGTCGAAGAGGAGCCGTCCGCCCGGCGGCACGATCTCGGCGAGTCGCACGGCGAGCAGCGCGTGGTCGAACTCGCCGATCGTGCCGTTGTCGAAAGCCCGCGGATCCGCGATCGCGATCGCACGACCGGCACCGACTTGGATCTCGATCGCGTACGCCATCTCTCCCGAGCCTTCAGGATCGAGGACGACGGCGATGTCGCGCGCGGCCGAACTCGGATCGAGCGGCTCGAACGCCAGGTCGGCTTCGACCACGAGCACTTCGCCCGAAGCCAGGCGGATCTGCCGCGGACTCTCGTCGTCGAGCACGGCGAGCTCGAGCCCGTCCGCGCTCTCGAGCTCCAGAGCGTCGCGCAAGAACTCGATACCGCGGCGTCCTTCGACGAAGAGCGTGCCACCCTCCTCGAGGAACATCGTGTAGTGCTCGGGCGCGTGCATGCCGATCGTCGGCGTGATCGAATTCCGCGCCTCGACGTCCGAGCCGGACTCCGCCGGGTCTTCCTCGTCTTCGTCGAAGTCGTCGTTCCGCCGACCGTCGCCGGCCGCGCGCCACAGGCCGTGCGCTCCGCGCGGCAACGCGGCCGGGACCTGTCGCCACCCCTCCGCCTGCACGCCGGCGCGACCGAGGAGCAGCGCGAAAGCGCGCCGACCCGCGGGCTCGGTCGAGCCGATGGAGCCCTGGATCTCCGATCCGCTTCGCGCGCCGGTCGTGAGCACGATGGGCAGGACGACGAGGAGCAGGACGACGCCGCCGCTGATCCAGGCCTTCACGTTCGACGGAGCGCTCACGTGCCCGACGCTCCCACGAGGCGATCACACAACGCGGACATGCGCACGAAGTCCGCGTGACTCGCGGGTTCGCCGCCGAAGCTCTTGCGGTCCAACTCCGGGACGAGCGGGCGCAACAGCGCTTCGGCTTCGCGGCCCGGACGACCGCGTTCGAGCAACTCGCGATTCGTGAACGCATCACGGTATTCGAGGTCGCCGCGCTCGCCGAGTCCGCACACGAGCGCCGTGAACTCGAGGCGCAGCGCGAGGACGTGCTCGCCGCGTTGGTTCGCGGCGCGTGCTTCGGCGCGCAAGCGCGAGACGCGTCGTGCGC
>CAZKIY010000730.1:0-1151 GCA_964552875.1 uncultured Planctomycetaceae bacterium | reverse complement strand
CATTACGGCGATCGCCTCGGCCGGAGCCACCGCCCGCGCATTCAGTTGGCGCGGGCGCACCTTCGCGGGCGACCCCGCCACGGTGTCCCGCCACAAGCTCTCCTCCGTGCGAAATACAAGCGCGCGGGCGAAGGTTAGCGTCGCCAGAAACAGGGCTAGCGCCATAAGGTATCGTGGCTTCAGGCCGGACCAAAGCAGGGCCAACGCCGCCGCAAAACAGGGCGCGGCGAGGTACATGCGACGGTCCGCCGAAAGGTCGTCGATGGGGAGAAAGCTCGATGTCGGCGCCAGGAAGATCAGCCCCGCGGCGAACCACAAGCGCGCCGGTGGCTTCAGCAACATCACTGCCGCGCCCAGTGCGCACCAACTCAATAGCGATATCCACAGCGCGGGGTCTAAGTCCGGATCGAAGTTAAAGCCCACCGGGAAGAACAGTAGCCTCAAGTAGCGGACAATGACCGAGCCCTGCGACAAGGCATAAGTGAATGGAGAAATCGCCACGTCGAGACCGGCGCCCGAGCCCTTCCCCTGCGACGTCGCCCATAGTCCCCGTAAGCCCGCGGCCAATGCCAGCCCAAACATCGCCGCGATCGGTGGCCAGTTCCGGCGCGACCCAAAGAACAGCGCAAAGAATATAGGCAACGCCACCGCCTCTTCCTTCGCCAGCAAAGCCGCCGCCGTCAGAAATACAGCCAGCCAACGCCGTTCCCGCAGCCACGCGGCAATCGCCCCCCACGCGAAGAGCCCGCACAGCAGCGTACTGCGCGCAAAGACATAGGCCACCGGTTCGGTTTGTAAGGGGTGCAGCGCAAAGACGATCAGGGCGGCCCAGGCAGCCAGCGGCGGCAGTAGTTTTTGGAGCGCGTCGCTCGCCAGCCATATGGCGCACAAATGTAGCAGCAGGTTCACCAGGTGATAGCCCCAGGCCGAGTCCTCATGCAGCTGATAGTTGGCCCATAAGGTCAGGCTGGCTAAGGGCCGTACGCGCGCCGGCTGCAGCAATTCGGCCCAACCGCCGAAGGTCGTAAACGCCGGGTCACCCAGCAGCGAATAATCATCTAAATGGAAGCTGCCGGCGATCGACGGCGCGAAGGCGATTGCCGCGGCAAGAAGAACGAAAAGAGTGGCACGCTTCGGGATGACTCTTAGTG
>CAZKIY010000729.1:0-1152 GCA_964552875.1 uncultured Planctomycetaceae bacterium | reverse complement strand
GGCCCGGTCGCGCGCCTGCGCGTGACGCCGCCGCGCTTGCGCGTCGCGCCCGGAGCACAACGCACGCTGCGCGCCGTCGCGCAGGACGGAGACGGCCGCGCCGCCGATCCCGAGATCGAATGGATCTGGCGGCTCGAGGGTCCCGGAGAACTCGAGTGGCATCGACGCGAAGCTCGTTTCTCCGCGGACGTCGAGCCAGGCACGGCACGGATCGTCGTGCGCGCCTCGAGCGGCTCGTCCTCTGCCGAAGCCTCGATCCCGGTCGAAGTCCTGGCCGAACTCGCCGGAGCGGAACGTGCCGCGGGGATCCCTGAGCCCGAGGCCGTGTATGCACCGTCGGAAGCCTGGCGCTCGCGTCTCCTCGGCACGGGCTGGCAGTTCAACTCCGGGCACAAGGACTATCTCGCGGTCGAGAGCGTCGAGGCGCGCCGCCTGCGCTATCTCGTGCACCTCTTCGCCAAGGAAGTCGTGCTGAAGAACTTCGGTGCCCCGGGTGACGCGCACTTGCTGGAGCGGATGGTCGAAGTGTTGACGCACTTGGACACGGATCGACGCGGTACGTCCCGCTGAGGCCGTTCATCGATCGACTTCGACACGATTGAGCGTCCGGGCCGGCCGCGGTCCGTCTCCCCGGTTCGACGCTGCCTGACCGAGGTCGATCGGCATCGAGTCGGGCGCGTGCGGACGACTCAGCAACTCGCGCACGGTGTCCCGCCTGGCGCGCGCACGAGGATGCTCGTCGTCGACTTCCCCGGCACCAGCGGCGCCAAGTGCACGACGCAGTGCACGACGCAGTGCACCCGGGCAACACGCTGCAGCTCGTACTCGCGCTGCAGAAAGTGGGCAAGCAGTTCGACCTGATGCTCGATCCCGGCCAGCAGCACAGCGTGGTCGAGCCATCGCAGTCGCGGCACTGGAAGCGCCTTCGGATCGCGGCGATCGAGCAGTCCCTGCTGCGTTGAACCAGGCCCTGGACGAGCCCCCTTTCCCGGCTGGACTGCGTGCCCACAGACTGCCGCGGATCGTCCGGCGTCAGTTCGAGAACACGACGCGCAGTCCGTCGGAGAGGATCACGCCCGTTCCGTCGGGGTTCGGGATGTCGCGCAAGTAGGCCTGGTAGAAGCGGGTCGAACCGACCATCGCGGGGAGCAC
>CAZKIY010000728.1:0-1152 GCA_964552875.1 uncultured Planctomycetaceae bacterium | reverse complement strand
GCGGCGTGCTGAGGGCTGAGTGCGGAAGCGGAGGGTGCTGCACCGGACCCAGCTCGTCCTCGCGAGAGTTCTCGATCCACGTCCGGTCGGCGCGGGCAGCGATCGAACGAGCGTTGCTCGTCGGACGAATCGATGCCGAACTCGCCGGACACTCTCGCCGAATGTCTGCGGAATCATCGCGCGGTCTGGCGGGTGCTCGAGCCGAGCGGTGCGAGCTCTACTCCTTGGACTCGAGCGCGTCGGTCGAGCCGCGACGTGTGGCGCACTGCGCTTCGAATGTTTGCGGAATCAAATCGCGCGCAAGGTGCGTTATTCGATCGACGCTTGTTTTCTCGTGATTTTCGACGACCAGAGCGTTCGCCGAGCGTTCTATCTGAAGGAGGGTCCGATGGAGCACACGCAGTCGCAATCAGTTCGACAACTCGACCTGTTCCGTCGCGGCGGCAAGCGAGCCGGCGCGGGTCGCAAGCCAAAGGGCGACCGCGCGCTCGTGCCGCACGACACGCGAGCGCGCGTGACGCGGCACACGCCGGTTCACGTCACGACGAGGCTCCTCGCGGGACTGCCCAACCTGCGGAGCGAACGCACGCTCGCGCTCTTGCGCGCGACGCTCGCCGCGGGCGCGAACCGATTCGGCTTCCGGCTCATCGAGTATTCGATTCAGTCGAACCATCTGCACTTCGTTGTCGAGGCGCCGGACGAGATCGCGCTGGCGCGTGGCATGAAAGGGCTGCTCGTGCGCATCGCGAAGGCGTTGAATCGCGCGTGGGAACGGACGGGCCGCGTCGTTGGCGACCGCTACCACGCGCGGGTGCTCAAGACGCCGCGCGAGGTGCGCAACGCGCTCGTCTACGTGCTGCAGAACGCGCGTAAGCACGGCGCGCGCATCTTCGGCATCGATGCGCATTCGTCGGGCCCGTGGTTCAGCGGGTGGATGGATCGGACGCCGAGGAGCGATCGTGCGTTGCCCCAAGCGAGTTCGTGGCTGCTCCTGTTCGGATGGCTGAAGGGCGGACGCATTGCGACGAGCGAGGCACCGCGGCCGGATCCGGGTGCGGGGGGCCGAGCGGGGTGCAGAACCTGATCCGACGGCGGCGCTCGCCGACGTGCACGCCGATGCACTCGCCGACGTGCACGCCGATGCACTCGCCG
>CAZKIY010000727.1:0-1168 GCA_964552875.1 uncultured Planctomycetaceae bacterium | reverse complement strand
CTGATCGGTGGCCTGCACCCCGGCGCGCTGATCATCGACTTCGGCACCACGGGCGTGCCCGAAACAAAGCAGTTCGCCGCCCGGGTCGGCGGGGTCGACGCCCCCGTCTCCGGAGGCCAGGTGGGCGCCGAGGCCGGTGACCTCTCCATCATGGCCGGAGGCACCGAGGACGCCTTCCAACGCGCGCTACCGGTCCTCAAAACCGTTGGCCGGCGCGTCTCGCACCTCGGACCCAGCGGCTCGGGCCAGGTGACCAAACTCGCGAATCAACTGATCGTGGCCCAGACGATCGACGCGGTCGCCCAGGCGCTGCGCCTGGCGGAGCTCGCTGGTCTCGACGCGGCCCGCGTGCGCGAGGCCCTGCTCGGCGGTTTTGCCGAAAGCCGCATCCTCGCCCTCCACGGCGACCGCATGGCCCGGCGCGATTTTCATCCCGGTGGCCGCGCCGAGCTCCAGCTCAAGGATGTGCGACTGATCTGCGATCTCGCCGCGTCAGTCGGCTTTCATTCCCCGACGTTGGATACCTGCCGTGCACAATGGGAAACGCTCGTCCACGAAAAGGGACTCGGCAACGTGGACCACTCCGGGCTGTTTCTGCTCTACGAGGACCGGTGACCAGACCGCGAATTGAAGCCGTTCCGGCTTCCGCTACACCGGCCAAGCCGTCCGATGCCTCGGATCGGACGTAGAGGAACGCGGAACGCGTTTCTGGATCGGAGTCAGGCGTGCATCACCTGACCGCCGTCGATGTTGAGGGTCTGGCCGGTGATGTTGCGGGCGTGATCGGAGGCCAGAAAGACCGCCATCGCGGCGAACTCCGGTGGTGTCTGCCAGCGTCCGAGCGGAGAGACCTTGCGGATCTTCTCCTCGGCCCAGGCCTCGTAGTCCCTGCGCTCGGACGGCGGCAGGTGCTGCTGTCCCGCCGCCCAGACCGTCTGGTTCAAATGGGTCTTCACCATGCCGGGCGACAGTGCGTTGACGCGGATACAGTGAGGCGCGAGGTCCTTCGCGGCGCATTGCGTGAAGTTGATCAGTCCCGCCTTGGCGGCGCTGTAGGGCGGATCGGTCTGGGAGCCCATCTGACCCGCCACCGAGACGAGGAAGAGCATCGAGCCACGTCCACCGGCGATGAGCTTCGGCGCGAAGGCGTGGGCGACATTCACGGCGC
>CAZKIY010000726.1:0-1169 GCA_964552875.1 uncultured Planctomycetaceae bacterium | reverse complement strand
CGCAGCTTGCCCTCGGGCGACTTCTTCGTCGGCGGATACAGGAACACCCCGCCCTTCAAGAGCGTGCGGTGCACGTCCGCGACCATCGTGCCCGAGTAACGGCTGGTGTAGCCGTTCGACTGCGCCCACTCGAGATAACGTTGATATCCCTCGGGAAAGGAACGCCGATTGCCTTCGTTGACCGAATACGTCTTGCCCGTTTTCGGGATCTGGATGCCGTGCTCGACGAGCAAGAACGAACCGATGCTCGGGTCGAGGACGAACATCGAGACACCCGATCCTGTCGTCAGCACGAAGACGGTCGAGCTGCCGTAGAGGATGTAACCCGCTGCCGCCTGCTCGACACCGCGCTGCAGGATGGATGCGTCGGGCGTGGACGCGCGCCGGTCGTGTCGGAGGATGCTGAAGATCGTGCCCACCGCACCGCACGTATCGAGGTTCGAAGATCCGTCGAGCGGATCGAACAAGACGCAGTAGGGTCGCTCGCCGCCGCTGTCCCGCTGGATGAACGTGGGGTTCTCGTCCTCTTCGCTGGCGACGATCGCGACGCCGGAGCGCGAGCCAAGGCAGCGCAACAAGGTCTCGTTCGCGATGACGTCGAGCTTCTGCTGGCGCTCGCCCTGCACGTTCTCGCCGTCGAGCGAACCGAGCACGTCCTGGATGCGCGCGCGACGGATCTTGTCGGCGATGACCTTCGCCGAGAGCGCCATGGCGGAGAGGATCCACGAGAAGGTGCCCGAGGCGTGCGGGTGCTTCTGCTCCTCGGCGAGGATGTGCGTCTGGAGCGTGGTCAGGTTCTCGCGCGGAGTGAGCCGCGGCACTGACGTCGGGGGGGTGTCGACCATGGCGGGGATGCTACTCGACGCGTCGTGCAGTGCTCGGGCACCGGGCTGGCACGGGCTCGCGCAGCGAGTCCCAATGAAATTGCAACCGAGATCGCGGCTGCGGTCTCTGAACTCACGTCTTCCGTGCGGGATCCTTGACATCGACGCCGAAATCCGTCGTTCTGAGCCCCTCCCCCCCACTCCCGGCGCCAACTCGCGCCGAGTCCTCATCCCTCCAGGAGCACGACCATGGCCAAGGGCCAACAACAACCGAAGAACGTCAAGAAGCCCAAGCTCTCCATCCAAGAGAAGCAGGACAAGAAGAAGGCCAAGCTCGCCAAGAAG
>CAZKIY010000725.1:0-1169 GCA_964552875.1 uncultured Planctomycetaceae bacterium | reverse complement strand
CCGAGCTTCGTCGATCCGCGCACGACGAGCAGATCGAGCTCGGCTCCGGCGTACGTGCCCCAGAAGTAGGCCTCGCCGCGCTCGACCCGCAGTTGTCGAAGTACCTGTTCGATGAGGAAGCCCTCCCACGAGGCCCCGACTTTCACGTGGCCGTCGAGTTGTCGACGCGTGCGGATGTCGAGCAATCGATGGAGCAGGCCGCTGTCCGTCACGTAGATCTTCGGTGACTTGACTTGGCGCTTCGCGAGGTTCGCGTGCCAGGGCTGGAGCTGCCGCACCGTGAACGTCGCGGTCAGGAGATCGAGGTAGCGCCGCACGGTCGTGTCCGCGACGCCGAACGCGCGCGCGAACTCGGACGCGTTCCAGATCGTGCCGTGCGCGTTGGCGACCATCGTCCAGAAGCGCCGCAGCGTGCTGGACGGTACGCGCAGGCCGAGTTCCGGGATGTCGCGTTCGAGGTAGGTGCGCACGAGGTTCGTCCGCCACCGAAAGCTCGCCTCGTCGTCCTGTGCGAGGAACGAGCGCGGGTAGCCGCCGCGCAGCCACAGGCGGTCGAGCGCGCTGCGTGGCACCTCGTGGAGTCCGAAGCCCGTGAGCTCGTGGAAGTGGATACGTCCGGCCAGGGATTCGGAACCCTGTTTCAGGAGCTCGGGGGCGGCACTTCCGAGCACGAGAAAACGCGCCGGTCGCCGGGGGCGATCGGCGAGAACGCGCAACAGCGGGAACAGGTTCGGCCGGCGCTGGATCTCGTCGAGCACGACGAGGCCGCGCAAGTCGCGCAGCGCGACGCCCGCCTCTCCCAGGCGAGCCTCGTCGGCCGGGTCCTCCAGATCGAAGTGGTGAACCTCTCCGCGGGATACCGCCGCGACCTGCTGCGCCAACGTCGTCTTGCCGATCTGGCGCGATCCGAGGATCGCGACGACGGGGAACTCGCCCAGGCGCGCCAGGACTTCGGTGACTTCGTCGGTGCGGACTACCATGCCATCGACCTGCCTTGAATATTCGGCGGTAGGCGCCGGAAAATCAAGGTACGGTCGCGTAAGCCCAGCGGGCTCCCGAACCCGACGTGGCGGCCAGGGAGGCGGTCCCGCTCTGGGGCACTGCTCAGCCGATGGACAACAAGAACTGCCCGTTCACCTGCGTTTTCTTGATCTTCGAGACGAGCATCT
>CAZKIY010000724.1:0-1176 GCA_964552875.1 uncultured Planctomycetaceae bacterium | reverse complement strand
ACCATGAGATGTTTGACGAAAAGGACAACTCCCGAGGCTTGCGCCAATTCAAACTCCTGCGGAGTTTCGCCCCGTATGTTGCGACGAGCTTACCTTGCAGCCTTCCTCTTCATTTGCGTCACCGCCCGGGCGGAGTCTCCAGTGCGTCTGTCGCTGGAAGACGCGCTGGCCACCGTCGATCGGGTCAACGTCAATGTGCTGCTGAGTCGGGAGGCGCTCGTTCAGGCCATGGAGTCGGCCAATCTCCAGCGAGCTGACCTTATCCCCAGCCTCTCGGCATCGGTGCAGCAGCGCCGTTCGGAGTCGCCTTCGGTTTCATCGACACTGAAGGCGAAGGGTTCGCCGGCGAATCGATCCGATGCGCGGCTCACAGGCTCTTACCAACTTTTCAGTCCGCAGCAGATCCTGCAGTACCGTGCGGCCCGGATTGGGGTGAGCGTGGCGCAACTTGACGTTGAGCAGACTGTCCAAGGCGTGCTGGGGTCGGTTGCGCAGACGTTCTTCACCCATCTACGCAATGTGAAGCGGATCGATGTTCTCGATGCGAACATTGGGAGGGCGCGTGAACTCGTGCGCCTGGCCCGCAACCAGGTCGACGCCGGGGTGGCGACGCAGATTGATGTCACCCGCGCTGAGTCCCAGCTTTCGATCGCTGAACAGGCTCGATTGCAACAAGCGACCGTGGTTTATCAAAGCGAACTGCAATTGAAGCGTTTGCTCGATCTGGAGGCCCAAGCCAGTCTCACCTTGGTTGATTTTGCGGTTCGTCGGGTGGAGGAGTCCGCCTTTGCCACGGTTGACGAAAAGTCGCTGTTTGAACGCCGCACGGATTATCTCCGCTCTCGCCGGGTCCTCAACCAGAACGAGGAACAGTTGAAGGCAGTCCGTTCGGAACGGTTTGGGGCGCTGGCGGCTTCCGGCGACTACGCCTTCGTCAATACCGAACTCTTTGACGGCGACGATCAAACCGCTTGGTCTGCGGGTCTTTCAGTGTCGTTGCCGGTGTTTGATGGGATGCGCATCCGCAGTAATCAGCGTCAGGCGCTCTCGCAGATCCGTTCTCAGGAGTTCCGCCTGCGACAGTTGGAGCTGTTGATTTCGAGCGAGGTGCGCCTGGCCTACCAGGATGCACGTTCGCGCTTCGCCCAGGTTGTGGTGGCGGAGAAGAGCCTTCAT
>CAZKIY010000723.1:0-1183 GCA_964552875.1 uncultured Planctomycetaceae bacterium | reverse complement strand
AATCAGGCGCGAATCCGGTCGCGCGGCGCAGCTCGCGCACGTCCACGACCTCGCGGTGCGCGTGCTCGCCCTCGAACCAGGCCTGGATCGCGACCTCGACCTTCGCCGAGCACAAGGCGAGCTTCTCGAGGTGGATCCAGCGCGGTGGCGAGCCCAAGCGCGCGATGCGTTTCTGCGACGCGAGGTCGTGGAGCAAGCGCTCGGTCTCCGCATGGGAACGCTTGATCTCGCGCGCCAGCTCCTCGGGCGTGTGCAACCCCGGTCGCGCGCGCGCGAGCACCGTGTCGAGCAAATCGCGCGGCGAAGCCAGGCTCTGCGATGCGCGCGAGAGTTCCTCGATCACGAACTTCTTGAAGCGCTTGAGTCTGTGCTTGCTCTCCTCGAGCACGACGCCGCCGCCCAAGACGTACGCCGGCGACGCGAGGCGCAACACGAAGCGATCGCCGGGCGCTACGACGACGGGTTCCTCGAGTCGGAGCTGCGCCAGCGCTTCGCCGCCCGGCTCGAGCGCTTCCGTGTCGAGGAGCACGAGCTCGCCCAACACTTCGGCCGTCCCCGCATGAAAACGGATCTGCGTGCGGTCCTCGATGGCGTGATCGAGATCGGCGAGTGCCTTCACCGACGCGCCGAGCATCGTCGCTGCGCGGAAGTAGCCCGGCGTCGCGGCGACCATTCCGCGCGAAACGACGTTGTGATCGACGTCGGCCACGTTGATCGCGGCGGAATGGCCGGCGCGCACGACGTCGACGGACTCCGAGTAGGCCTGCATCCCGCGCACTTTCGTGGTGAGGCCGATGGGCAGGATCTCGAGGACGTCGCCGTGCTTCACCGAGCCCGACATGGGAATGCCGGTGATCACCGTTCCGTGGCCGTGCGAGCTGAACACGCGCTGGATCGGCAGTCGAAAAATACCGTCCGCGCTGCGCGGTTTCGTCTCGGACGCCATGCGAAAGAGTGCTGCCTTGAATGCGTCGAGGCCAACGCCTGTGAGGCTCGACAGCGGCAGGATCGGCGCATTCTCGAGGAACGTGCCGCGCACGGCCGAGCGCACGTCGTCGGCGGCGAGCTCGACGAGCGCGGGTTCGACCGCATCGATCTTCGTGAGCGCCACGAGGCCGCGCGTTAGTCCGAGCAGCGTCATGATCGCCAAGTGCTCGCGCGTCTGCGGCATGACGCCGTCGTC
>CAZKIY010000722.1:0-1196 GCA_964552875.1 uncultured Planctomycetaceae bacterium | reverse complement strand
AGCGTGTCCGAGAGTTCCACTTGGCGGATGCCCGCGCGGGCCCAGCCGGCCAAGGAGTTGGCAAAGCCCGCCCCGGCCGAGGTGTTCTGGTGCAGGGCGAGGGTCATTTTCGCGGGTGGTGGGGTCATAGCCAGGGGCGCAAGTAAGGCGGCTCGCCGCGAAAGCATCAGGTTACTGTATCACTCCGCCTCGCCCTCCTCAACATCGCCGTGGCACGCTGGCGCTGGTGAATGACGAGCGGCCATCAGGAGTTGCATCTCTTTCTGCACTCCCACAAAGAACGAAACCATCAGTGGCCCCAGCAGGATCCCCAAGGGGCCAAACGTGTAGGATCCGCCAATCGCCGCCAGCCCAACTACCATCGGATGCAGTTTGTCCCGCGCCCCCACCACAAAAGGCCGCAGGACATTGTCGATTGACCCCACGATCAGCGAGCCCCACAGCGTCATGATCAGCGCCTTCCCATAACTGCCCATCACCAGAAAGCCCACCGCCACCGGCACCCACACCAGCGGCGCACCCACTACGGGGATCGCCGAAGCAAACCCGCCCACCGCGCCCCACAGCCATGGTGAGCGCACGTCGATCAGCCAAAAGCCCAGCATCAGCATCGCACCCTGAGCCACCACCACCGCCAACATGCCGTTCAGGTTCGCCACCACCGATTCATGCACCGTCGCGAGGATCCGGTACGTGGTGCGATGTCCCAAGGGCAAAGTGGCGGCCAGCCGCACCATCCACACCCGCCCATAGAGCAGCAGGAAATAGAGGAACAAGCTCACCAGCAGGGCCGTCACCACAAGGCTCACCACGACGCCGAAGGCGAGGTCCATGTGGCTCAGCAGGTAGGCACTCAGGTCTCGCAGGCGGCCGATGAGTTCGCTGCGGAGAGAGGCTTTATCGAGGGGCAAGCGGGTGGCGAGGACATCGACGACGCGGTCCGCCGTGTGCATCAACAGGGCGGGCCAGCCGCCTTCGGCCAGTGAGCGGCGGTTCAATTCATCGTAGGCGGCGCTTAACTCCGGCGTCAAGGTGACCACGGCCAATGCGATCAGCCCGCTGAGTAGCACCAATGCCGCCAAGGTAGTCAACACGGTGGCTCTTCGAAGCGAGCCGGTGCGGAGCGCCAAGCGCTGGTTCATGGGATGCAAGACAACCGCGATCATGGCGGCGAGAATGAACGACGGCAAAAACGG
>CAZKIY010000721.1:0-1198 GCA_964552875.1 uncultured Planctomycetaceae bacterium | reverse complement strand
ACCCAAGTGGCGACGAACGCGCGCCGCGCTGCTCCTCGACCTCGGGCGCGCCGAGGAAGCTCACGCCGAGCTCACGATCATCGTCGAGCAACTCGGGGACGACCTCGTGACGCACGTACTCTCGGCGCGGGCGCTCGAGGCACTGGAGCGCCCGCGCGATGCGCTCCCACACCGCGAAATCGCCGCGCGTCTTCGACCCCGCGAACCCGAGAGCTGGATCGCGTTGGGCGAAACACTCGCCCGGATCGGCGATTCCGCGAACGCGACGGCCGCGCTGGAACACGGTCAGCGTTTGGCTCGCGAGCGCAGCGACACGACGCTCGTCGAGCGGGCCGCCACCGCTCTCGCAGCGATTCGGCGCTGACGACCGCCGCGGGAATTCGGATCGTGTGTTCACCGCATCGCCGGGCCAAACCTCCCGCCTCGAGGTCGTGTCAGCGACTCGCCGCGGCACCCGCGAGCTCGGCCGTCGCGAATGCGGCCTGGAAGTTCAATCCACCGATCGGTCCCTGCAAATCGAGGAGTTCGCCGATGACGAAGAGACCGGCGTGCTTCTTGACGCGCATGGAGCCTGCGTCGAGTTCGTGCAACGCGAGGCCGCCCGCCGTCACTTCGGCTTGGTCGTAGCCGAGCGTGTCGTCGACCGGAACCGCCAGACCTTTGAGCGCATCGACGATCCGCGTCCGAGCTTCGCGTTCGATCTGGTTCGCGCGCGGATCGGGCTCGCGCAATCCGGCTTGTCGCGACACGGCTTCGAGGAGACGTCGCGGAACTTCGATGGGCAGCACGCGCGAAAGAGAGGGGCCGCCCGGGCGCGATCCGGCTTCCAAGAGCAACGCGCGCAAGGCCTCGATCTCGATGTCCGGCGCGAGATCGAGGCGTACCGAGAGATCCATGCGCACTCGTGCGCGAGCCGCAGCGGACCGCGCACGCGCAACGCCCTCGGAGAGATCCATCGCGCCGGGCCCCGAGATCCCGTGGTGCGTGAAAACGATGGGTCGCCGCCGACGTCCGAGCACGGTCCCCCCACCGTCGACGAGCCGCGCCTCACCATCTTGGACGGAGATGCCGGCGAGCGCGTGCACCCATTTGGCGGGACTCGCGAGAGGCGCAAGCGCGGGCACGGGCTCGACCTCTTCGAGACCGAGATCGTCGAGCCAGCGATACCCGTCGCCCGTCGTGCCCGTGCGCGGATAAC
>CAZKIY010000720.1:0-1221 GCA_964552875.1 uncultured Planctomycetaceae bacterium | reverse complement strand
CCACCGGTTCCTTCCGAGCGGCTCAGGGCGTCTTCGTATCGGCCACTTTGCGCGCCGTGGTCACGCGCGGTTCGACGGCTTGGGCCGTGAAGTTCGCGATCGCGACGGGCGGCATGAGATCGCCGAGCGGCGCGTCGCCCGCATACCGAACCCGCTCGAGGAAGAGCCCCGCTGCCGGCGCCGTCCACTCCGCGACCGTCCCGACCTTGGGCGGCAACGCCGTTCCCGCGAGAAGCCCCGCGAACTGTTGTTTCGTGAGCGTGCCCGTTCCGACTTTCACGAGAGCACCCGCGAGGCGACGCACCATCTTCCACAGGAAGTGTGACGCCTCGAAGCGCAGGAGGAGCAAGTCGCCGTGCGCGACGGCCTCGGCGCGGAACATGCGGACCTTCGTGCTCGTCTGCCCCGGCGATTCTTGGCCGAACGCGGCGAAATCATGTTCGCCGACGAGCTTGGCCATCACCGCGGTCATCGCGGGGACATCGAGTTGTCCATCGACCCACCACGCGAAGCGATTGGCGAGCGCCGACCGCCGTCGCGAGATCTGGAACACGTAGCTGCGCGACTCGGCGTCATGGCGCGCGTGGAAACGCTGCGCGGCCCGGGACACGGCCAGCAAGTTCACGTCGGCGGGCAAGCGCTCGTTCACGGCGACGGCGAGCTTCGAAAGCTCCATCGGTTCCGCGAGCTTCACGTGCGCGACTTGGGCCAGCGCGTGGACGCCCGCGTCGGTTCGCCCCGCTCCGCCGAGATCCAACACGTCACCCGCGGCGTCCTGGATCGCCTCACGCAAAGTCCCGGCGATCGTCCGCGCGTTCTTCTGCTCCTGCCAACCGCTGTAGCGCGTGCCCTCGTACTCCACGACGAGCTTGTACGTCGGTGCGCGCGCCAACTCGCCGGGGGCGAGAGCCTTGCGCTCGGGCGCAGTTCGTCGTTTCGAGGCCATGTTCGTGCTTCTCCGTGAGGGACGTTCGATTCGCGCAGGATGCGCGCTGCGAAGGACACGCGCCAGGAGCGCGCTCCGACGACGCTCGAAATCGAACTCCCGCATGGGATCGAGGACCCGGCGGCGAAGGGCGCACGCAGGAGCGGACGGCCGCCGCCCCGATTCCGTGCGACTCGGTCGGGAGTGGCTGTAGGTCGCGATGCGTGTCAGCTCTCGGGGCGCGCCCTCGAGCGCGGCGACCGCGGCGTCCTGCGCAAGTTCCTCGGCCGCGTGCG
>CAZKIY010000719.1:0-1225 GCA_964552875.1 uncultured Planctomycetaceae bacterium | reverse complement strand
GAGTGCTGAGTGCCGAGTGCTGAGTGCTGAGTGCCGAGTGCTGAGTGCTGAGTGCTGAGTGCCGAGTGCCGAGTGCTGAGTGCCGAGTGCTGAGTGCCGAGTGCTGAGTGCCGAGTGCTGAATGCGGAGGCCGAGTGCGGAAGCGGAGCTGCACCGGGCCCAGCTCGTCCTCGCGAAAGTTCCCGATCCATGTCCGGTCGACGCGGGCAGCGATCGAACCGATGCCGAACTCGCCGGAGACTCTCGCCGAATGTCCGCGGAATCATCGCGCGGTCTGGCGGGTGCTCGAGCCGAGCGGTCCGAGCTCTACTCCTTGGACTCGAGCGCGTCGGTCGAGCAGCGACGTGTGGCGCACTGCGCTTCGAATGTTTGCGGAATCAAATCGCGCGCAAGGTGCGTTATTCGATCGACGCTTGTTTTCTCGTGATTTTCGACGACCAGAGCGTTCGCCGAGCGTTCTATCTGAAGGAGGGTCCGATGGAGCACACGCAGTCGCAATCAGTTCGACAACTCGACCTGTTCCGGCGCGGCGGCAAGCGAGCCGGCGCAGGTCGCAAGCCGAAGGGCGACCGCGCTCTCGTGCCGCACGACACGCGAGACCGTGTGACACGGCACACGCCGGTTCTCGTCACGACGAGGCTCCTCGCGGGACTGCCCAACTTGCGGCGCGAAAGCACGCTCGTCCTCCTGCGCGAGACGTTCGCCGCGGGCGCGGATCGATTCGGCTTTCGGCTCATCGAGTACTCGATCCAATCGAACCATCTGCACTTCGTCGCCGAGGCGCAGGACGAGATCGCGCTGGCGCGCGGCATGAAAGGGCTTCTCGTCCGCGTCGCGAAGGCGCTGAATCGCGCGTGGGAACGGACGGGCCGCGTCGTCGGCGACCGCTACCACGCGCGTGCCTTGAAGACGCCGCGCGAGGTGCGCAACGCGCTCGTCTACGTGCTGCAGAACGCGCGCAAGCACGGCGCGCGCATCGTCGGAATCGACGCGCATTCGTCGGGTCCGTGGTTCCGCGGGTGGATGGATCGGACGCCGCGCAAGGATCGTGCGTTGCCCGAAGCGAGTTCGTGGCTGCTCCTGTTCGGATGGCTGAAGCGCGGGCGCATCGCGACGAGCGAGGCACCGCGGGCGGATCCGCGTGCGGGGGGACGAGCGAGGTGCAGAGCTTGATCCGAAGGCGGCGCCCACCTACGCGCTCACCTACGCGCTCACTTACGCGCTC
>CAZKIY010000718.1:0-1227 GCA_964552875.1 uncultured Planctomycetaceae bacterium | reverse complement strand
GTGCCCTTGAACTCCTCGAAGATGAGTTGGTCCATGCGGCTGCCCGTGTCGATCAACGCGGTTCCGAGGATCGTGAGCGAGCCGGCCTGCTCCGTGTTGCGCGCGCTGCCGAAGATCTGACGCGGGCGTTCCATCGCGCGGCTGTCGAGGCCGCCCGACATCGTGCGGCCGCTGCCGGCCGACAAGTTGTTGTAGGCGCGCGAGAGGCGCGTGATCGAGTCGAGGAGGAGGACGACGTCCTGCCCCGTCTCGACGAGTCGCGTGCAGCGCGTCCACACCGCTTCGGCCAGTTGGACGTGGTTCTTCGCCGTCTCGTCCGACGTGCTGACGAAGACCCGACCCTTCGTCGATCGAGCCCAGTCGGTCGCTTCCTCGGGCCGCTCGTCGACGAGCAGCACGAACAGGTGCACGTCGGGATAACCGACCTCGATCCCCTTCGCGAACTGCTTCAAGAGCGTCGTCTTGCCGGTGCGCGGCGGCGCGACGATGAGCCCGCGTTGCCCGCGACCGATCGGACAGAGGAGGTCGACGATGCGCATCGAGACTTCGTCGGTGATGTCGCCCGTCGCGTAGTGGAAGTCCGGATCGATCGTGGTGAGATTCTTGAAGACGGGCGCGCTCTTCATCTCCTGCGGGTTCTTGCCGTCAACGGTGGTGACGTCGGCGAGCGCGTACTTGTGCTTCTGACCGCGCGTCACGGGACCGGCGATGAGTGAGCCTTCGCGCAACTTGAACTGCTGCATCAAGCGCATCGGCACGAAGATGTCGGTGCGCGCGGGCATCCAATTCGTCTCCGCCTGACGCAGCGTGCCGAAGCCGCCGTGCTCGAAGAACAAGACGCCCGACAGCTCGGCGGGCATGGGCTCCGGCGGCGGAAGCTCCGGGCGCGGAGGACGCTCTTCGCGGGGCGCACGAGTGTTCTGGAACTCGGGCCGATGGCCGCGAGCACCGCGCGGCCCCGCCGTGTGCGCACCGGCCGTGCCTCGCTCGCCGCCGGGATGACCGCCGCGTTGCCGCTCGAACGGACGCGGACCGCGATCCGTGCGCAGAGCCTGGCCGCCACCGCGCGGAGTGGTCTCGGTCCCGAAAGGTCGCGCGTCCCCGCCGACACCGTCGAGTTCACCTTCGAGGCCATCGTCGAATTCGACTTGGACGGCACCGTCGGCATCCTCGTCGAAGCCGAACTGCCCCTGACCGGGCGCGAACTCGGGATCCAACGAACCCGCG
>CAZKIY010000717.1:0-1237 GCA_964552875.1 uncultured Planctomycetaceae bacterium | reverse complement strand
CGAATGGGAGGAACTCTTCCAGCAACTCGAAGGCGAATTAACCGCTCCTCGCCGCGGCCGGGGCGATGATTTCTACCGCCTCCGCCCCTACGAACACGGCGAAAGCGCGCGCCGCGTCGACTGGAAGTCCACCGCCCACACTGGCTCGCTCCAAGTGCGTGAGTTCACCCAGCGCGACGAGCCCCTGGTCCAAATCACGCTCGACATCGAGCGCCGCGGTAGCGACTTTGACGCCTGGTTCGAAGCCGCCATCGAAGGCTGCGCCTATCTCGTCTGGAACCTCACCCAGCGCGGCGCCCGCCTGCGCCTGATTACTCAACGCATTGACATGCGTACTCCCGAAGAGGGCGATGTCTATACTATCCTCAAGTATCTGGCTCTCGTCGAGCCACTCGCGCCGGGCTCCTCCCCTGCCGACTTTTTCGCCACCCATGAAGATTTATCGCCGCTCGAAGTTGTCTTACGCCGTCAGTCTGCTCCTGTGGGCTCCCCTCCTGACGGCGCAAACGCCCCCCACTAAGGATCCCGAGCCTGAGCGCGTCAAGACCGAGATCACGGTCAGCGGCAGTGTGAAGGCCGAGGCCCCCGCTTCGATGACCATCGTCGGCGCCCCGGAACTGCAGACCGTCCCCGGCATCAACCTCGACGACCGGCTCCGCCAAGTCCCCGGCTTCACCCTCTTCCGCCGTTCCTCCGGCCTTACCGCCAACCCCACCACCCAAGGCGTTTCCTTGCGCGGCCTGGGCTCCACCGGCGCCTCCCGCACCCTGGTGCTCTGGGATGGCGTCCCCTTGAATGACCCCTTCGGCGGCTGGGTCTACTGGACCCGCGTCGCCCCCGAAAGCGTCAACCAGGTGGAAATCACCCGCGGCGCCAGCACCTCCGTCTTCGGCGACCGCGCCATGTCCGGCTCCATCGCCCTTTTCTCGAAGCCGATCGACTCCCGCCACTACTTCGGCGCCATCGAAGGCGGTAACCTGGGCCAAGTCACGCCCTCCGCCGGCTATTGGGACCGCCTCGGCAACTGGGGCTTCGGTGCCCAGGCCCGCGCCTTCCGCTTCGATGGCTACACCATCGTTCCCCAGCGCATCCGTGGCCGCATCGATACGCCCGCCAATGTCGAGTTCGTCACCGGCGACACCCGCGTCGACTATACGAAAGGCCAACACCGCGTCGGCCTCAAGCTGGATATCCTCGCCGAGGATCGCGCCAACGGCACCCCTCTCCAAACCAACTC
>CAZKIY010000716.1:0-1255 GCA_964552875.1 uncultured Planctomycetaceae bacterium | reverse complement strand
ACGCATGGGGCTCGTCCTCCTGCCGATGGGGTGGATCAACGAGCTGCACGAGCCGACGACGTTCTTGTCGACGCATCGCCCGTCCATGGAGCGCTTCATCCTGCCCTCGACGTGGCGCGAGATCGGTGCCGGTTTCTACGGCGACGTGGGCGAGTTTTCCTATCGCGCGTACGTGACGAACGGTTTCGACGCGTCGGGATACTCGGCGGGTGGCCTGCGCGGTGGGCGGCAGAACGGCAGCGAAGCCGTGGCCGAGGACCTGGCCGTTTCGGGCCGCCTCGACTATGCGGGCTTGCCGGGCGCCGTCTTCGGCATCGCGGCCTACTACGGCGATTCGGGCCAGGAAGGCTCGGGAACCGGAGGCGACCTGCCGGGCGCGGGAACGACCATCTACGACCTGCACGCCGAGTACAGGTCCGGTGGATTGCAGGCGCGCGCGTTGTACGCGCACGCGGACGTGGACGACGTCGGTGAGCTCAACGACGCGCTGGGTTTCACCGGCACGGATTCGATCGGCGAGGAGCTCGAGGGCTACTACGTCGAGGTCGGGTACGACGTGCTCAGCCTGCTCGACGAGAGCCGCGGATCCTCGCTCACGCCCTTCGTCCGCTACGAGTCGTACGACACGCAGGCCGAAGTTCCCGCGGGTTTCGCTGCGGATCCGGCGAACGACGTCGAGATCTGGACGCTGGGCATCGCCTATCAGCCCATCGATCAGATCGTGATCAAGCTCGACTACCAGGACGTCGAGGACGGCAGCGACGGCGGATCGGACATCCTGAGCATCGGGATCGGCTTCATCTTCTGACGCCATGACGTCACCGCACCAAAATCCCGCGAGAGCGCGCGCGATCCTCGCGTTCCTCACTGCCTGGCCCGCGCTGTCGGGCCAGGTCGGCGCGGCTTCCGTCGCGACCTCGCACACGGTTCGCGAAGCTACCGCTGCCCGTGCGATCGAGCCGCCCGCTTCGGTGCCACTCGCGCGCTCGGCCGGCGCGGGCAAGGTGTTCCTGTCGACCGACGAGGCACTCGCCTTGGCGTTCCCGAAGTGCGAGGTGAAGCGCGAAACCGTCTACCTCACGTCGGCGCAGCAGGAACGTGCGCGGATGCTCGCGGGAACGGAGCTCGAGGGCGCGATCGCGCGTCCCTGGATCGCGCGCCGCGACGGGAAGCTCGTCGGCACGGCCTACCTGGACACGCACAAGGTCCGCACGCTCAAGGAGACGCTCTTCGTGGTCGTCGATCCCGCGGGGCG
>CAZKIY010000715.1:0-1258 GCA_964552875.1 uncultured Planctomycetaceae bacterium | reverse complement strand
GCAGAACCTGCGTCACGTACCCGCGCCCCGGCTCGGCCGCGGGCAAGAGACCAAGGCGATCCGCGAGCCAAGGTCCGTCGCGGCCCGCGGTCAGCGCGGCGAGAGCCGCGACCGTGACGACGGCGGCGACCGCGACGACGCTCGCGTAGCGCGCGATGCGCGCACGCGACGTCGCGACCTCGAAGCCGAGACCCGCGAGCGCGAACAACGGCACGAGACCCGGGATCAGGAAGCGGTCCAGGAAGAACGGATGCGCGAGCGGCGCGCCGAGAAGCATCGCCGCCGCAAGCACCAGCACGCGCACGGCGGGAGTTCGCGCGCAGCGCAGCGCGACGCCGCCGAGCACGAGCACGAGGATCGCGAGGACGACCATCGGCGCGATCCCCGTCGCGACGTAGAGCACACGTTCCGCGGCTGGGGTCGGAACTTCGATCAGGTTGCCGGCCAAGAAGCCCAGGAAGGCCTCGCGATGCTCACGCGCCTGATCGAACCCGCCGGGCAACGGCAGGACGAACCACCAAGCACTGGCGAGGAGCGGAATGGCGACGAGCCAACGCGTCCTCGCGAACAGCTCGCGCGCACGACCCGCTCGCTGCACAACGATGGCTTCGCACGCCCAATCGAGCGCGAGCGCCGCGCCGAGGAGGAGTCCGTAGTTCCACTTCGTGAACAGCGCGAGCGTGACGGCGAGACCCGCGACGAGCTCGCGCTTCACGTGCGGCCGATCCGTGCGCCGCATCCAAGCCCACAGCGCGAACGCGGTCGCGAGCGCGCTCGGAACCTCGAGGAACAACGTCCCCGCGAACGACGCCGCGAGCGGACACAGCGCGCCGAGGACCATCGCGCTCCACGCAGCTATGCGCGGATCGGTTCGTCCACTCGCGCGTGCCGCGCGCCGCGCGAGCAGTCCGACGACGAGCAGCGCCGCCGCCCAAGCGAGGCTCGTCACCGCGCGCGCCAGCCCTTCGCTGACGCCACCGGGAAGCTCGACGAGCGCCAAGACCGCCGGCCACGCGGGCGGATACTGCGCGCAATCGAGCAGCGCCCCGACCGCGAGCCCGATCTCACCCGCCCGCAACGCCTCGACGACACGCGCCGCCGGCAGCATCACGTGCATGGACTCGTCCCACCCCATCGCCGGCGAAACCGGCACGGTCGCCGCGAGCCACACGCCGAACGCGAGGCACGCGAGCGCAGCGAGAATTCGGTCGAAGCGCAGCAAGATCGGGAGCCTACCGGATGAAGGTGTCAGGCACGT
>CAZKIY010000714.1:0-1264 GCA_964552875.1 uncultured Planctomycetaceae bacterium | reverse complement strand
CGCGCGAGCGCCGACAGCACCACGCCCGGCCGGCCCTTCTTCATCCCGATCGGGACCGTCCACACGTCGAGCGCGCCGGCGGCGAACACTTGCTCGGCGGCGAACGCCAGTTCCTCGCCGGTCATGTCGTCGAGGTTCACTTCGGCGAGCCACACGGCAGCGCGCGTCATAGCTGCGGCGGGTATCGAGCCGAGCTGCACGCGCAGGATGTTCGGCGGCCCCGTCTTCGGATCGCGATGTCCCGCGCCGTAGCCGATGCGCGTGGGAGTGAACTCGTGGAGAGTGCCGAACTCGGGCGCGATCTCGGCCAGGATCGCGGCACCCGTCGGCGTCAGTCGTTCACCGTTGCCGCCCGCGACGAGCATCGCGCGGCCGCGCAGGATCTCGGCGACCGCGGGCGTCGGCACCGGCATCTCGCCGTGCGCGCAGCGCACTGTTCCCGTGCCGGTCAGCGGCACGGACGACTCGACGTGCGTCACCTGGAGCTGATCGAGCGCGTACGCGGCGCCCACCACATCGACGATCGTGTCCACGGCGCCGACCTCGTGGAAGTGGACTTCGTCGGGCGAACAACCGTGCACGTGACCTTCGGCGTTCGCGATGCGGCGGAAGACGGCCAGCGCGCGCTCGATCACGCGCTCGGGCAGATCGACGCCGCGCACGATCTTCTCGATGTCCTTGTAGCCGCGGTGCGGCGCGTGCTCGGACTCGGGGGTCTCGACGGTCAGCAGTTTTCCCGAGAGATTTCCGCGCCACGCCGTCTCGACCGTCAGGCGCGCTTCGCCGGGCACGAGCCTCGTCGCGAGCGCGCGCAGGTCCTCGATCGTGAAGCGCGGATCGTCGAGGTCGAGCAGCGCCGCGAGGAACATGTCCCCCGCCATGCCGGCGAAGGGTTCGATGTAGAGGACGTTCGAGTTCACGCGACCGAAGTTATCACGGCCGCGCCACGCAGAGCACGGACACGCTCCGCGCGCCGAGGCGGCGCAGGATCCGCGCGCATTCGCTGGCCGTCGATCCGGAGGTCAAGACGTCGTCCACGAGCCACACGTCGGCGCCGGCGATGCGGCGCGCGTGCCAGCGCGCCGCGAACGACGGGGCGAACGCGCCGCGCACGTTCGCGGCGCGGCTCGTGGTCCCGAGCGCGCCTTGAACCGTCGTCGCGCGTGTGCGTCGCAACGCGTGGATCGCGGGGATTCCGGCCTCCGCCGCGCAGGCCTCGGCGAGCAGCGCGGACTGGTCGTAGCCGCGCTCGATCCGCCGCGCG
>CAZKIY010000713.1:0-1269 GCA_964552875.1 uncultured Planctomycetaceae bacterium | reverse complement strand
GGGAAGCTCCATGGGCATTGACGCGAGGGTTCCAGGAGCGGTGTGTAGCGCGGCACGCGCCCCTGCTCCCGCGAGGCAGGCTCGTCAGTGCGGCGTCACGGTGCCGTAGATCGTTGCGCCGCCCAGCGCGCCCGTGCCGGTCACGTCGGCGGCTGCGGCTCGGCGGCGCGCCGCGTTAGAAGCGCCGTACAATCGAACGCGCGCTGCCTCGCACATGCACTGTTCAGTGCGGCGTTGCGCACCCATAGATTGTCGCGCCGCCTAGGGTACCGGTTCCCGCCGCGTACTCTTCGCCGAAGCACCCGCTCCCGCGGAGGACATCTTCAGTGAGGCCCTGACTGCAGCCGACGGTGTCGTCGCTGACGACGTCGACGTCGTACAGACAGAGTTTCCATGTGGCGCCCAGCAGCACGCTCGCCGGGACGTCCGTCTTGACGACGGTCCCCCAGACAGGAGCAAAGGTGTCCTGCAATTCTGCGGTGCAGGTGGTGGCTGGCTGGTTGACGTCGTCAAACCAGCATGCCTTGGGATCAGGCGCGCCGCCGCCAGTGTCCCATGCGTTACCCGCCGCGGTCGTCGTCAAAAAGTCGGCGCCGTCCACCGTGCTATCCCAGCGGGAGTCCGGGTCGAGCGCACAGCCAGCAGTCCCGCACATCTCGAAAGTGGCGCAGGCTTGACACGCATTCCCGTCACTCCCGCACATATCGGCGGTGTCGCCGGGCACACACGTACCGAGGTTGCAACATCCGCTCGGACACGGCCCCGCAAGACAGTCCGTCAAGTACACGTACTGCGTCGTAAGCTGCCCCTCGACAACGTCGTTCATCAAGCTGCCGGGCCCTGCGGAATACGGGAACGCCTGTGTCCCAGTTCCCCCACAAGTCCTCGTCATGGATAGAGTCGCGCCCGCCGTCGTGATTGTGCTGGTGAACCGCTGCTCTGCGCCGCCATCCTCGCTGCGGACGGACTGCATCGTGCCGCCAGTGATGGAAATCGATTGTGTGACGGTTGCCGCTCCGAGTCCTGTGTTCCCCCCAGCGCCGGTGTACGGGTAAAAGTATGCGAGGTTGTAGACGCCGCTTTGGATCTGGCCGCCCGTCGCTGCCGGTGCGCTTGCATCGATGAAGTACTGGTAGCCAGCGGTGGTCGTGCTCAGAATTTCATTGCACGCAGCGGTGCCGGAACTGCTCCCGGCGGCTGCACTGGACGCCATCGCTGACGCGCTGCTTCCTGTGGATCCACTCGCGGCTGATGATGCTTGGCCGGACG
>CAZKIY010000712.1:0-1282 GCA_964552875.1 uncultured Planctomycetaceae bacterium | reverse complement strand
GCGAAGCTGGCTGACGCGCAGCGCGGCGGTCCGGGGGCGAAGGCCCCCGGGAGGAGGGGTGCAGGGGAGGAGACTCATAACTTGTGGAGAGTCCGTCACGCCGCCTTCGTGGCTTCGCGGTCGACTTCAGCTGGCGTGCGGTACTCGAGCGACGAGTGCAGTCGCTGTCGGTTGTAGAAGACCTCGATGAAGTCGTGCAGCGCCGCGCGTGCTTCCTCGATCGTCGCCCAGCGCGCGTCGTGCACGAGTTCCTGCTTCAGCGTTCCGAAGAAGCTCTCGACGACCGCGTTGTCGTAGCAGTTGCCGCGACGACTCATGCTGATCGTCATGCCGTTCGACGTGCACAGTTCGCGGTAGGACGCACTCGCGTACTGACTCCCGCGGTCCGAGTGGTGCAGGCAGCCGAGCTCGGGCACGCGCGAGCCCAACGCGACACGCAGCGCATCCTCGATCAGCTCGGTCCGCATGTTGTCCGCGAGCGACCAGCCCACGACCGAGCGCGAGTGCAGGTCGATGACCACGGCCAGGTAGCACCAGCTCGCAGCGAGCGGGATGTACGTGATGTCCGAGGCCCAGACGCGATCGGGCGAATCGACCTTGAATTGCCGGTCCAATTCGTTCGGTGCGACAGGCAGCGAATGGTTGGAGTCGGTGGTCTTGCAGAAGCGGCGACGCAGCCGCCCACGCAAGTCGGCTCGCCGCATCAGGCGCGCGGCGCGCTTGCGCGAGATCCTGATCCCGCGCCGCTGCAGCGCCGCGTGCACGCGCGGGCTGCCGTACGTCTCGCGGCTCGCGGAGTGGATCGCGCGGATCTCCGGCACCAACCGAGCGTCCTCTTGTTCCGTCGCGCAGAGCCTTGGACGCGCTCGCCACGCGTACAGCCCAGAGCGCGACACGTTCATCACCCGACACATCAAGGCCATCGGGTAGTTGCCCTTCTCCGCGTCGATCATCTCGAAGACCGCTCCGAGTCCTTGGCGAAGAAGGCTGCGGCTTTTTTTAGGAAGTCGCGCTCCATCTGGAGCGTGCGGTTCTCTCGGCGCAGGCGCGTGAACTCAGCACGCTCATCGGAGGTCAAGGCTCCTGCGGGTCCTTTCCCCGCGTCGACCTCGGATTGCCGCACCCAGGTGCGCAGCACGTTGACGTTCAGGTCCAGGTCACGGGCAACCTGGCTCAGGTTGCCGACCTGCCGCACCAACTTCACGGCGTCGGACTTCTGTTCGGGCGTGAATCTTCGACGGGCTCGCTTCGACATCGGGACATCCTCGCGCATCTCGCGCTA
>CAZKIY010000711.1:0-1283 GCA_964552875.1 uncultured Planctomycetaceae bacterium | reverse complement strand
TCTTCGCGCTGCTCGCGAGCACGTCTGTCGTGATCGATGCAGGCGCGAGCGCGCATCAGACTCCGACGGAACCGATCCCGACCGAACCTGCGGTCGCGCCGGCGACGACCGCCGCGGGCGCCGCGCCCGACGTGCACGTCATGCAAGGCGTGCAAGACGTACGCCGCGCCGCGCTCGCACGCGATCCCGCTCGGTTGCCGCGCGCACCCGCCGAGCGCTGGAAGGACTTCGATCCCGAGCGACTGACGCCCGAATCTCTGCCGAAAGACTTCCTCGTCGCGCACGCCGCGCTCGCGCAGGGCGATTTGCCCACGACGATCGCGCGACTCGCGGCCGTGCTCGACACCGAGCCCGACTTCCCGCCCGCGTTGCACCAACTCGGCGTCGTGTACTTCCAACTGCAACGCTATGGCGACGCGCGCACGTGCTTCGAGCGCTACCTCGAGGTCGTGCCGAAGCGGATCGCCGACACGCGCGGTCTCGGGCACGCGTACTACTCGCTGGGTGAATACGCGAAGGCGCGCGCGCACTACGAACGCGTGCTCGCGGCGGCGCCGAAGGACCTCGAGAACTTGCGCGGGCTCGCGCTCGCGAAGTACCGACTGGGCGACGCGAAGGGCGCGCTCGCCGACCTCACGCAGGTGCTCGAGCGCGATCCAGTGCACGCCGACGCGTGGACCTGGAAAGCGCAAGTGCTCCTCGAGCTCGATCAGTCCGAGGAAGCACGCGTCGCAGCCGAGCGCGCGCGCGATCTCGCGCCATGGTCGCCGCGACCTTGGTTCGTCCTGGCGACAGCGCTGTCCGATCTCGGTCGCGAACCGGACTCGCGCGCCGCGCGCGAGCGTTTCCAAGCGCTCTCGCGTCACGATCAGGAGATTCGGCGCTTGGAGTCGCGTCTCGAGCACGAACCCGGCGACTTCGATTCACGACGGCTCCTGGCTTTGGCGCAGGCCGAAGTGGGCCACCGCGGTGGTGCGCGACGCGAGCTCGCGCGACTCGCCGCCGACCGTCCCGACGACGTGACCGTGCGGATTCTCGTGCTCGACGTGCTCGATCGGCTCGGCGACGTCGAAGCGGGCCAACTCGCGGCCCGCGAACTCGCGCGCGTCGGCGTCGACAGCGTCGCGGCTTGGAAGCGCCTCGAAGCGTGGTACGCCGCCCGTCAGGATCGGATGCGGCAGATCGAGGCCGGCGAACGCTGGCGGCGCGCGTCGCAGCCCTGACACGAGTCGCAGCTCTGACACGCGTCGCAGCTCTGACACGCGTCTCGGCCCTGACACGCG
>CAZKIY010000710.1:0-1283 GCA_964552875.1 uncultured Planctomycetaceae bacterium | reverse complement strand
AGGTGCTCCTCGCGGATCATGTTCGAGAGCATGACCTCGTCCTCGGACCAGCCGAGCACGGTCTGGTAGAGGTAGTTGTAGAACGCTGCGCTGCCGTCGCCGATCCGCCACGTGCTCGTCGTGTCCGTCGCGACTTCCCAGTCGTACTCGCGTCGGATCGTGCCCACGATTTCCTCTTCACGCCACGGCAGGTAGTGGAAGAGGTAGAGGAAGTCGTCCTTCACGACGAACGTGCACCAGTACGCGTAGAGCGTGTCCCAGATCGACTCGTTCAAGTACTTGGGATTCGCGAGGTAGTTGCGCGCGTAGTACCAGAGCAGCGCCATCTCGTTCTTGAACGAGAGCCCCGTCAGCGTCATGCCGTGATCGTCCTCGCGGATGCCGCACAAGCCCGTCTTGTAGGGCGTGTCCTCGATCATGTTGCCCGTGCTGAAGATGACGAGCTCGATGCCCGTCTCCTTCCGCAGTTGGCGCGCGTGGCTGTAGAATTCCTTGTCGCCGGCCGTGAACAGCGTGACCATGCCCATGTCGGGCTTCTTCAGCCAAGCCTCGATGTTCTTCCTGATGTAGCGCCGTTTCGCCTGGATGTCGGCCGACCGCACGATGTGCTCGACGCCCAATTTGCCGCAAATTCGCGCCTGATTCCGGCGGGCGAGATCGGTCACCATGCCCCAGTCGTACGTGAACGCGACCGGATTCATCTTCAGCTCGGTCTTGACGTAGTGCAGGCCGTACGACGAATCGCGACCGCCCGAGAACGCAACGATCACGTCGGGCGAGCCGTCTTTCTTGCGGTACGGCTCGACGAGCGCTTCGAGTGCCTCGCGTCCCTTCGGTTGGATGCGTCGCCAGTTGCGGCAGTATCGACACACACCGCTCGCGTCGAAATCGACGAACGGATAGGTCTCGGGGAGCAGACACTTCGTGCAACGTTTCAAGCTGTCGACGCTGCGCGAATGCAGCACGATCGGCATCTTGGTCGTGCGGCGCGCCGGGCGGACGGTCGGGTTCTCGTCGCCGCTCGACTTCGGGACGCAGGCGAACTCTTGCACGGACAAGTCGCGCAAGGACACGAGCATGGCGCGCGATGCCGGGATCGAGCGGATAGAGATCGGACCCAGACGCGAGGCGAGTGCGAGGTTGTCCGACAGGCTCTGGAGGATGAAGCGTTCCGACGCGAAGGCCAAGAAACGACGCTTTTCGTCGGTCAGGATGTGCAGAGAACCCGTGTTCGTCGCGAGGAGCAGCTCGTCGAGTTCCTCGAACACGAACGCGATCGACGC
>CAZKIY010000709.1:0-1298 GCA_964552875.1 uncultured Planctomycetaceae bacterium | reverse complement strand
GCGCACCCGCGGCAGTGGGCTGCGCGCTCTCCTCGAGCGCGATGCATCCGCGCACGCGGCGAAGCACTTCCTCGACGAACTCGAAGCGGCGCTCTTTGCGCTGCGAAAGGCGACCGCATGACTCAGAAGCTCGAATGGACGGACGTGCGCGACATCGCGCGATTCCTCGCGGAACGCCACGCCGACGTGTCGCCGCTCACGGTTCGTTTCACGGATCTGCACCGCTGGATCACCGAGCTGCCCGGGTTCGTCGGCGAACCGAAGCAGAGCAACGAGAAGATCCTCGAGGCGATCCAGATGGCCTGGATCGACGAGATCGAGGACTGAAATACCGCCACAGGGCTTGTGAAGACCTCACACGCTCCAGGTAGCTGCGCAGCAGCGCCAGTGGCTCTGGGAGCCCGAATACTCGAGTTTTTTACGCGATCTCAGGCCGTTGCTGTGCTCAACGATCGGACCGTCGGCGCTCGGAGTGCCTCGAGAATTCCGTCCCACAGCGCGATGCGCGCGCGAATCGAGGCCTCCGCCGCCGCACGTGCGGAGTGCCAGGCTCCGTCGTCGTCGCCGCAGACGCTCGCGAGCATGCGCGCCGCCATCGGGCCGTGACGCTCGCCGTCGAGGGCCACGTGCCTCTCGAGGTAGTCGACGAGAGCCGGCAGCCGTGATCCCCCGGATCCATCGAGGTCGCGCACGAGCTGCCGGAACATGTCGGGGATCACGTCTTCGCGCCCGAGCGTGAACGCGGCCGCGATCGCGGGCACCGAGCCCGATTGGACGATGCCGAACGTGACGCGATTGAAGTTCGCCGCTGCGCGCGGAGCGTTCGCCAGCGCGCTCTCGACGGATTCGCCGCGGCCGAGACGGGCGAGCACGTCTTCGATGCCGCGCGTCGATGCACCGGCTTCCCGCATGGACATCGTGTACAGGTCGAAGTGCGCGATGTAGCCGCCGTGACCGTCGTCGTCGCACTCCTCGCCGACCACGATCTCGTTGATCAACCGACGCGCGACGGGATCGCCGACCGGTCGCCACGGAATTTCGATGCACGTGAGCGCGCGTTGAAGAGCCTTGAGGAGCGACATGAAGTCCCACACGGCGAAGACATGGTGCTCCTGGAACACACGCACGTCCGCGAGGGTCCGCAGCGATCCGTACAACGGGTGGGCCACGAGTTCCGCGCGCAAAGGATGCAGCGCGTGCATCAGTCTCCCGAGACGTTCGACTTGCATCGCCGGATCTTAGCAAGGATGCAGCGCGTGCATCAGTCTCCCGAGACGTTCGACTTGCATCGCCGGATC
>CAZKIY010000708.1:0-1301 GCA_964552875.1 uncultured Planctomycetaceae bacterium | reverse complement strand
CGCTCGCGCGGCGCCAGCCCCGAAACGTTCTTCGGTCTCGCTGGAATCGGCGATCTCGTGACGACGTGCTGTTCGCGTCACTCCCGCAATCGCGCGGTGGGGGAAGCAATCGGACGCGGTCAGAAGCTCGAAGCGGTGCTCGCCAAGACGAGAACCGTGGCCGAGGGCGTGTGGACCGCGAAGGCTCTCTTCGGTCCGGAGTCCGACTTGGCCGACGTGCGCATGCCGATTGCCGAGCAGGTCCACGCGGTGCTGTTCGACGGCAAGGATCCGCGTGAAGCCGTGCTCGAACTCATGACCCGCGCGCCCGCCGGCGAGATGGACGGTCTCTCCGAGGGTGCCGGTTGACGCCGACGCTCGCGTTCGCGGCTGCGTTCCTCGTCACGCTCGCGCTGCTCGGCGTCGTCGCTTGGAGCGGGACGCGCGCCAAGCGTCGCGTTCACATCCCGGCCGTGCTGCTCGCGTACGTGTCTCTCGCCGTGACGATCTACTACGCGTACCGGCTCGGGGACACGCTCGACCTCGCGTCGGCGGGAATCATCACGCCGATCCACTTGTTCCTGGCGCGCGCGGCGACGCTCGGGCTCCTCGTGGCGAGCGCGCTGGGCATCAAGACGCTCTTCTTCCCGAAGTCGCGGCGCACGCACATGAAGCTCGCATGGTTCGCGCTCGGACTCGTCGTGCTCGCCGCGATCACGGGCGTGATCATGGTCAGCCTCGCGAGTCCGCGCTGACCGACGATCTCGCCTAGTTCGCGGTGACTCAGCCGTTCGCGGAGATGGACGACGGATGCCGCAGCGCCGCGAGCGCCCAGGGTGCTGCGATCAACGTCGCGTTCGCGATCGTCGGCACGAGCAGGACGAGCAACCACGCGAGCTTCGCGCGCACCGCCCACACGACGGCGAGCAGCCCGACCACGCCGAACGCGCACGCGATCCAGGCCGCGACGGCCAGATCGGGCGCATAGCTCGGCGCCAAACGCGCAAGGGCGAGGTCGATCCACACCACGGCCCAACCCAGGCTCGCCATCGTCATCGCGAACATCCACGTGCGATGCCGACGCCGCGCCTTGGGACGTTCGCCGAGGAGTTTGCGAAGAGGGCGCGCCACGCTGCGATTCTGGAGGGGTTCGCGCAGAGTCACAAGCGCGACGGTGGACAGTCGAGCTGCGTCCTGCGTAGACTCCTCGCCCACCATCGGTCGGGGCGTGGCGCAGCCTGGCTAGCGCGCTTCCTTGGGGTGGAAGAGGTCGGAGGTTCGAATCCTCTCGCCCCGACCATCTCTCACTTCCCGTCGGGAAC
>CAZKIY010000707.1:0-1315 GCA_964552875.1 uncultured Planctomycetaceae bacterium | reverse complement strand
CGACCCCGTGTGGGTACCGGACCGTGTGCATCCGGAGGCTGTGACCGCGCCGCGCGTTGCGAACGCACGCGGTCACGACGACATGTCTACTGAACCGCTTCGACGACGACCGTCAGATCGTCAGCGGACTGGACCTGGGTCCACGTCGGTACGTTTCTGCGCACGATCATCCGGTGGCGCGGACCACCCGCGATGAACTGCTCCTCGACAGCCGTCTCGTTCGCGTGGACGTACTCATGACTCACAAACCCTCTGGCATCGATACCCGCGCCATCGACGAGGATCACCCTTTGGTCGGAATCCGTCACCAATGCGAGCATGCGGAAGCTGAACATCTCACGCGCGTCGTCACTCGTTCGAACGACGGAAACGGTCGGTGCGGGCGTCGCAGCGCGAGGAGCCGCGGACGCGGAACTGCTCGAATTGAAGCCAACTACGGCCGCGGTCGAGAGCGCGACCAACGCGAAGGCAGGCACAAGGAACTTCATGAGAACGCCTCGGGTGTGAAGAAGACTAGCTGCAGGAGTGATCAAAATTGCAGCCACTGACGGATCCCCATGACGCACCAGCGCCGGGACTCACGCAACAACTGCACGGACAGGATGTGAGGCAAACCGGATCGGTATCGGTAGTCAACACCGACTGTGTCTTGCCGCATGTGTAGCGACCGCCATTGCAAACGACTTTGTAGTCCACGATGCACGACAAAGTCCCGCACACCACCGAGACCTTGTACGTGCAGTTGCTGTGAGTGCCACAACTCGTCGGTCCGGCCAGCGTGTCGCAACTTGCATCCCCGAAGGCGTTGCGGATCGGCACCGACGCGAGAAGAGAAAACAAAACAATCGTGGCGAACCGTGCGCTAGTGCTGGAAAAGGTCGACATCGTCATCCTCGGATGGGTGAGCTTGCTCCTCGGATGGGTGAGGTCGACAGGGCGGTGATCAGAAGCGAAACCCCCGGGTTGAGCAACATCCATTCTGTAATTCCGTCGTGATGGGTTAGCCGTTTTGCAAGGTGAGGGAGACGCGTCCAGATTCCCCTTCGTCGCTGACCTCGTTCAGCACGGGGCTGACCAGTCGAAGCAGAGACGATTCGTTGTGAAACAGCGTCGCGACGCGGGTACGACGCTTGATCTCTTTGTTCAGCCGCTCGAGGACGTTCGTGGTGCGGAGCATCCTGCGGTGCTCGGAGGGCAGCGCGAAGACGCTCAAGCTTTCGGGCACGTTGTGCCCGTTGGGCCGAGCTCCTGCGACGTGTGTTCGCCGTCGACGTTCTCACGTGTCCCGATTGCGGCGGTGCGCGCAGGCTGATCG
>CAZKIY010000706.1:0-1322 GCA_964552875.1 uncultured Planctomycetaceae bacterium | reverse complement strand
AACGTTCCAGGAACCCGGTTGTGCTTCGCGCCGTCCGAGGTCGACGTCGACCTCGCGTCGGCGCTCCGCCAGCGGCACGAGCAAGTCGCTCGCACCGCGCACGAGGTCCATTTCCACGTCGCGCCCCGCGAAGAGAGTCACGAGCGCTTTGCGCGCGGCGTTCTCGAGCTCCACGCCCGCGACTTTCTCGGACTTGGCGGTAGCGCGACACATTGCGGCGCCGCCCAGCGAGACGGCGACGCCCGCCGCTCGCACGAGCGCGGCGACTTCTTCGCGTCGTACTCCGCGCACGCTGCCGGACGCCGGGGCCGGACCGAGCGTCAACTCGGACAACCTTCGCGTGGCATCGGCGTCCACCCCGCGGATGTCCGCGATCTCGGCCAGCTCGACGGTCGTGCCGACGATCTGGGCTTCTGCTCGCAAGTTCACGGTCCCGGAGACGGAACCGGAGAGAAGTGCGCTGATGACGAATGCGATCATCGAGTGTGCTCAGCGAATCAGTTGGTTGGTCTGTTGGAGCATTTCGTCGCCGACCCGGATGGCGCGGCTCGAAACCTCGTAATTGCGTTGCGCGAGGATCAACCCGACGAGTTCGTCGACCACTTGCACGTTGGAGCGCTCGCGGAAGCCCTGCTTGAGAGTGCCGGCGCCGTCGCGACCGGGCGTGCCTTGGATCGCTTGCCCCGAGCCGCCGGTTTCCGAGTAGAGGTTTCCGCCGCTTGCTTTCAGGCCGCCGGCATTCGGGAAGCGGAAGAGCGGGATCTGACCAAGTTGTGCAGGCGTCGGAGACGAAGCGAGCTGCGCCGACACCGTTCCGTCCTCGCCGAAGCTGACCGCGACCGCGTCGTTCGGGATCTGGATGCGCGGCTCCAGGAAGT
Source organism: uncultured Planctomycetaceae bacterium (assembly GCA_964552875.1). Taxonomy (GTDB): domain Bacteria; phylum Planctomycetota; class UBA1135; order UBA1135; genus JAEUHZ01. Next base: position 444 of record CAZKIY010000706.1, on the reverse strand, counting down.
AGCCCTCCGCCGTCACGAGCGATCCGTCGACGTCGCGGTGGAAACCACCGTCGCGCGAGAAGCGGAGTTCGCCGTTGGGCAGGCGCACTTGGAAGAATCCGTCACCTTGGATCGCGATGCCGAGCGGATTCGGCGTCGGCTCCATTTCGCCTTGCTGGAAGATCTTGGTCGATCCGGAGACCTCGGTGCCCGTGCCGAATTGAAGGCCCGTCGGATCGCGCTGACCTTGCGCGGTCGTCGCACCTGGCTCGCGCACGGTCTGGTACAGCAACGCGCGAAAGCCGAGCTCGCTCTTCTTGAAGCCGGCTGTGTTCGCGTTGGCGATGTTGTTCGCGATCGTATCGACTTGCGCCTGTTGGGCTTTCATGCCCGAGGCGGCGGTCATCATGGCACGGATCATCTGAGTGGTTCCTTGGGATGGCTCTAGCGCGGCTGATTCAGCCG
>CAZKIY010000705.1:923-1328 GCA_964552875.1 uncultured Planctomycetaceae bacterium | reverse complement strand
CAACCACACCGCGTACCGGCTGACCAAGAGCCTGATGTTGCAGCGGGCCAACGGCTGGGCCCCGTATGTGTGTCTGCAGCCGCAGTACAGTCTGGTTGTCAGGCATATTGACCGGGAGATCCTTCCGCTCTGCGTGGCTGAGGGGCTGGGCGTCATTCCGTGGAGTCCGCTGGCCTCCGGGTTCCTCTCTGGCAAGTACCAGCGCGGGCTGACGCCGCCGCCAGGAAGCCGCCTCTCATCCTGGGAGGGCATCTTCAAGATGCATGGCAGTGAAAAGAACTGGACCATTCTGGAAGAAGTTCAGCGTGTGGCGGCGGTGCACAAGACGGGAGCTGCTCAGGTGGCGCTGGCGTGGATGCTGCGCATTCCCGGCGTCACCAGCCCCATCATTGGCGCGCGGACCGT
>CAZKIY010000705.1:0-913 GCA_964552875.1 uncultured Planctomycetaceae bacterium | reverse complement strand
GAGTACCCGGAGAACTTCCTGTCCACCATGGGCGCCGAGGAGTGACGTCCTCCTGACGGCGGAGGCGGTGTGGTTGCAAGGAGCGCAACGCGGGTGCAGAACCCCCGCCATGCGCCGCGCAACACTTCTTCTGCCCCTGCTGGCCCTGGCATGCAGTGACACCCAGCTGACGGCAACGTCTCCTGAGGAGACGCCCGCCACCACGGAAACCGGCCCGGACGAGACGGTTGCTGTTGTGGAGCCGCTCATCCCCGTGGATGTGGTGCCCACGGAGAGTGTGCTGGTCCAGGATCCCCGGCGCGGGCCGCCGTACCCGGTGGTGCTGGTGCACGGGCTCAACGGTTTCCGGGACCTGGGGCCGGTGGAATATTTCTTTGGGGTTCCGGAGGCGCTCTCAGAAGCGGAGGTTGAAGTCTACGTCACCGCGGTGGCGCCGTATGACAGTTCGCAGGTGCGTGCGCGCATGCTGGCGGCGGAAATTGACCGGATTCTTGAAGAGAGCAACGCCGCCAAGCTGAACATTGTGGCGCACAGTCAAGGTGGACTGGATACGCGGTGGCTCATCAGCAAGCTGGGCTACGGGGACCGCGTTGCCACGCTGACCACGGTGTCCACGCCGCATCACGGCACCCGCGTGGCGGACGTGATTTCTGACGTCAACTTCCCCGGCCGGGATGCCATCATCAACGCGTACGCATGGCTCTTTGGCGAGCTCTCACGGGACACCATGAACACGCCGGATGGTGCGGCGGCGTTGGGCTCGCTGACGGCTGCCGCGGCGGTGGAGTTCAACCGTGACGTCCCCAATGATCCGCGGATCGCCTATTTTTCGTGGGCGGGGCGGACCAACCTGCAGCGTGCGGATGACGTGTGTGGGGACGGGGAGATGGGCAATCCGGACGCGGTGGATGCC
>CAZKIY010000704.1:0-1337 GCA_964552875.1 uncultured Planctomycetaceae bacterium | reverse complement strand
TCTTCGCGCTGCTCGCGAGCACGTCTGTCGTGATCGATGCAGGCGCGAGCGCGCAACAAACTCCAGCGAAACCGATACCGACCGAACCTGCGGTCGCGGCGGCGACGACCGCCGCACCCGCCGCACCGGCCGCGACCGCCGTGCCCGACGTGCACGTCGCGCAAGTCGCGCAAGACGCGCAAGACGCGCAAGACGTGCGTCGCGCCGCGCTCGCACGCGATCCCGCGCTGCTCTCGCGCGCAGCTGCCGAGCGCTGGAAGGACTTCGATCCCGAGCGACTGACGCCCGAATCTCTGCCGAAAGACTTCCTCGTCGCGCACGCCGCGCTCGCGCAGGGCGATTTGCCCACGACGATCGCGCGACTCGCGGCCGTGCTCGACACCGAGCCCGACTTCCCGCCCGCGTTGCACCAACTCGGCGTCGTGTACTTCCAACTGCAACGCTATGGCGACGCGCGCACGTGCTTCGAGCGCTACCTCGAGGTCGTGCCGAAGCGGATCGCCGACACGCGCGGTCTCGGGCACGCGTACTACTCGCTGGGTGAATACGCGAAGGCGCGCGCGCACTACGAACGCGTGCTCGCGGCGGCGCCGAAGGACCTCGAGAACTTGCGCGGGCTCGCGCTCGCGAAGTACCGACTGGGCGACGCGAAGGGCGCGCTCGCCGACCTCACGCAGGTGCTCGAGCGCGATCCAGTGCACGCCGACGCGTGGACCTGGAAAGCGCAAGTGCTCCTCGAGCTCGATCAGTCCGAGGAAGCACGCGTCGCAGCCGAGCGCGCGCGCGATCTCGCGCCATGGTCGCCGCGACCTTGGTTCGTCCTGGCGACAGCGCTGTCCGATCTCGGTCGCGAACCGGACTCGCGCGCCGCGCGCGAGCGTTTCCAAGCGCTCTCGCGTCACGATCAGGAGATTCGGCGCTTGGAGTCGCGTCTCGAGCACGAACCCGGCGACTTCGATTCACGACGGCTCCTGGCTTTGGCGCAGGCCGAAGTGGGCCACCGCGGTGGTGCGCGACGCGAGCTCGCGCGACTCGCCGCCGACCGTCCCGACGACGTGACCGTGCGGATTCTCGTGCTCGACGTGCTCGATCGGCTCGGCGACGTCGAAGCGGGCCAACTCGCGGCCCGCGAACTCGCGCGCGTCGGCGTCGACAGCGTCGCGGCTTGGAAGCGCCTCGAAGCGTGGTACGCCGCCCGTCAGGATCGGATGCGGCAGATCGAGGCCGGCGAACGCTGGCGGCGCGCGTCGCAGCCCTGACACGAGTCGCAGCTCTGACAGGCGTCGCAGCTCTGACACGCGTCGCAGCTCTGACACGCGTCTCGGCCCTGACACGCG
>CAZKIY010000703.1:0-1349 GCA_964552875.1 uncultured Planctomycetaceae bacterium | reverse complement strand
GGCGCGCGAGTTCTTCAAGCCGTACCGCCCGAGCTCGCCGCAGATCGCGATCTTGAAGGACGGCAAGCTCGTCAAGATGGTCCAACGCCAGGACATCGAAGGCCGTCAGCCGGCCGACGTCGCAAAATCACTCGTCGAAGCCTTCAACGAGTATTGCTGAGCATGAGCAACGCCCGGCTCGAGTTGGCCGAGGCCTTCCTGCGCGAAGCCGTCTACCGTTCTCGTGAACGGCAGGCGGCTTCGGTCGCGGTGTCGCGCGCGAAAACGGCGACGGCGACCGGAACGTGCGGGCTGGGCGAGAAGGCGGCGGTCGATCTCGACCTCACGCCGCGTGGGAAGCAGATTGCGAGCCAACTGTGGCCGGCGGGACTCGCGGGCGACAGCCTCGAGCGCGTGCGACGCGTCCTCGGCGATTGGGTCGTCAAGCAAGACGCGCTCGATCGTCAACGCAATCACCACATGAAGGCGGTTCGGCTCGCGCACGGATTCGAGCGCGACAACTATCCGCCGAAGGTCGCACAGGAGTTCGAGGCCGGGCTCGCGCGCGTGAACACCGAGGAGACGACGCGTCGCCGCGGCGCGGCGTCGGAGTTGCTCGGGGACGCCTGAACCGCGCGCATGGTCGGGTCTTCCGGTGAGGCGCGCGCCGCGGATTCGTCACAGCGCGCACGCGGTGGTGAGCGTGGTTTCTCGGCCTGGTTCCACACGCGCGCGGGTGCTGCGGTCTGCATCGGCGTTCTCGCCGCGATCGCAGCGTGGCTGCGATTCACGGGACTCGATCACGATCTCCCGCATTTCCTGAATCGCGACGGACTCAAAGTGGTCCTGCAGACGGAACTGATGCGTCAGGGCGTCTGGGATGGTGCTGGCGAACCACGTTGGAGCCAGTACCCGCATCTCCTGGCGCGCATCGTGTCGTTCCTCGGGCAGCCCGATCACGAAGCGCGACGCACGCTCGCGGAGCACATCGCGGGTGCGAGCTCGACGTGGATGCAGATTCGCACTGTCAACGCGCTGGCAGGGATCCTCGCCGTTCCCCTGACGTACGCGTTGGCTCGGCACTTCCTCGACCGCGCGCGCGCGATCCTCGCGGCTGGATTCGTCGCGACGAGCATGGTGCACATCGAGCTCTCGATCGACGAGCGTCCGCACGTGCTGCTCACGACGCTCGTGATCCTCGTCGCGTTGATGGCGATGCGACTCAGGCGGCGGCCCGACGTGTCCACGCACGCTCTCGCAGCCACGGCGAGTGGGCTCGCGATGGGCGCCCTGCACAACGGGATCGCGACGTTCCTCATGGTCGCGACTGCGTGGTGGATGCGCGCGCCGCCGCGACGCTTGACTCGAGT
>CAZKIY010000702.1:0-1350 GCA_964552875.1 uncultured Planctomycetaceae bacterium | reverse complement strand
GCTCTCGCGCTCGCGGCCTGCGACACGCCCGAGATCGATCCGTCGACGGCCCTCGCCGGCCTCGACCGCCTGGCCTTCGTCCCCGCGGGGGAGTGTCGGCTCCTCGGGCGCGACGGCGTCGAGGTTCGCGGTGTCACCACGACCGCACTCCTCGTCGAGCGTTACGAAGTTTCGCGCGCCGACTGGGCGCGTTGGCCCGGTTCACGTGAGGTCAATTCCACGGCGCTCCAGCCGGGCTTCGTCGAGGTCGAGGTCTGGCCCGATGCGGTTCCCACTTGGCCCGCGTCGGGGATGACGCTCCTCGAAGCGCGTGCGTTCGCCGACACGCGCAGCATGCGTTTGCCCACGGCGTCGGAGTGGATCCGCATCGCTGCGGGAACGCGCGGTCAGCCGTTCCCGTGGGGCCTCGCGCGCGCCAGCTCCGTCGCGAACACCGCCGAGCTGGGCCTCGCGCGTCCGGTTCCCGTCGGGACGTTCGAGCAGGGAGCCACGCCCGGCTCGATCTACGATCTCCTGGGCAACGTCGCGGAGTGGGTCGAGGATCCACTGCCGATCGCCGCCGGCGCGGACGTCGACGTGCGGCCTCTCGGGTGGGCGCTCGGCGGTTCGTATTCGACGCGCTTGGCGAAGATCCACGATCTCGATCGCACGGGTCGGATCGTCATCGTGCACGTCGACTTGGATCCGCGGACCCGCGCGCGCGATGTCGGACTCCGCTGCGTGGTCGAAGCCCGTGCGTGGTTGGGCACACACGCGCCCGATCTCGGCGCGACGGAGCGCGAACGCGAGGGGCTGCGACGCATCGGCGCGCGCTGGGGGCGGGACGCGGTGCCCCTGCTCGAAGAACTCAGCGCGTCGTCCGGCGCTCCTGCATCGTTGCGCCATCTCCTCGAAGGCGCGCGCGGTTGAGCGCGACCTCGGACGAAGGCCGAGGGCCTTGGGCCGCACTGCGCGCGGAGCTCGTCGCGGCCGGGTTCCGTCCGTCGCGACGGCTGGGCCAGAACTTCCTCCTCGACGAGAACCTCCTGCGCGCGATCGTGCGCGATGCGGGCGTCGAACCCGGATCGCGCGTGCTCGAAGTCGGTCCGGGTCTCGGGTTCTTGACGCGTCACCTCCTGGCCGCAGGCGCGCGCGTCACGGCGGTCGAGATCGATCCGCGTCTCGCGGAGCGGACCGAGATGTTGTTCGCGACGAACCCGGCCTTCGACCTCGTGCGCGGCGACATCCTGGCTTCGAAGCACGTCCTCGCGCCCGAAGTCCTCGCGCGCCTGAAGGGCGTCGACGAGTGGCATCTCGTCGCCAACTTGCCCTACGCCGTATCCGGACCGGTGCTCGCGATCGCGGCCGCGC
>CAZKIY010000701.1:0-1364 GCA_964552875.1 uncultured Planctomycetaceae bacterium | reverse complement strand
GCTGCGCTGTGTGGCGCTGCGCTGTGTGGCGCGGCCGCGCCCGGCCTCGCGCCCGAAACGTCACTCGGTGCCACGCCTGTGCTCGGTCGCCCGGCAGCTAGTTCCGGCGTCTTCGCTTCCACGACCGACGCGCCGGCTGACTTCGCTCCTCCGCCGCAGCAGGAGTGCAACTTCGGCGCGACCGCACTCGCGTAGCGCGCCGGCTCGGCCTCGAACTTCGTGCGGCAGCCCGCGCTGCAGAAGGCGTACTCGACGCCGTCGTGGACGAGCACGCCGCCGCGCGCCTTCGCGGGATCGACGCGCATGCCGCACACCGGGTCCAACAGGGTTCGCGGCGCTCCAGAAGCTTCGGTTCGAGTCTCGGGCGAGTGGGCTTTTTCCATGGGTTCCTTGGGGTTCGCCCGAGCAGACGTAGCGGGTCCCTAGAGCCTTACTGCAAATCCGAAGCCGGTCCGGACCGGTGGACTGGATCGCCCTGACCGGTGCACGTGCAGTCCAGGCAGCCGTGGTCGGCGCACGTGCGGCACGTGGCGTCCACGCGCTTCTTCAAAGCGTCGCGGGCGCGGAAGAGTCGCACCGAGGCGTTGTTCGGGGTGATCCCGGCCTCGGCCGCGAAGGCCTGCACCGAGATCCCTTCGACGTCCACGCGCTGCAGCGCAGCGGCATACTCGGGCTTGAGGGTCTCGGCGAGACCGAGTACGCAGCGGCACGCCTCGGCCTCGAGCTCCGCGTCGGGCGCGGACGGCTCGCCCTCGTCCTCGAGTCGCGCCGCGGAACGCACCACGGTCCCCGAGCGCCGGTGGTGATCGACGATCGCGTTGCGCAGCATCCGGAAGAACCAGGCGACGGCCGATTCGTCGGAGCGCAGCGAACCGACGCGCTCGACGCCGCGCACGAACGCATCCTGCAGGATTTCCTCGGCGACGCCGCGGTCGCCCACGCGTCGCTCGACGAACGCCAGGAAGCGTCGGTGGTTCTCGACGAGCTCGGCGACGACCTCCGCGTGCGTGCCCTGAAACGCATTTCCATCAGCGGGAGTCGGATCGTTCTCTGTCATGGAGTGTGCGGACGCGCGTCGGTCCGCGGAGCTTTCTCGAGCGTCGGGTTCTGGTTGTAGGTTGCGGATGCCAGGCGGGAGGCTGAGGAACTTCCACTCCGGGCCGCACAGGGACTTCGCGGCGCGATGCGGCCACTCACGCAAGTCGACTCCCCAACGACCCGTCGCGCCTCCGACGTGAGCGTTTCAGTCCAGCTTCGGACCGGACGGCGTGCCGTGCGCTCCGAGAGAAGCCGAGCAGGACTCCCGCGGGACCCCCCGAGAAGGCCGAGGACGGATCGGTCATGCGCTTGGAAATCCTATCCCC
>CAZKIY010000700.1:0-1372 GCA_964552875.1 uncultured Planctomycetaceae bacterium | reverse complement strand
CGCGCTCACTCCCGAGCCGAGATCCCACTAAAATCTGAGCAGACGAGACCAGTGATGAAGCTGTTTCTAATCGTTGCCGCGCTCGCACTGGCCTTCAGCCCGGCCGTCCCGCCTGGACCCTCGGGCACGATCCAGTTCGGAGACCCGGTCCGGACCGGAGAGCAGAAGACCACCGTCAAGGTCTCCTACATCGACTCTCAAGGGAGGAAGCAGGAGAAGACGATCACGGCCACCACGCCGCTGACGCCCGATGACACGCCTCAGACGAAGGCGGCCAAGGTGAAGGAGAACTTGGACGCCGAGATCGCCAAGGACGCGAACAAGGTCAACGGTCAGCCGCTCTTGAGCACGAGCGGCAGCGGCAACGCCATGACGATCTCCCCGGCTGCAGACTCTGCGGGCAACTTCTCGGACGTCAAGATCGAGAAGATCACGACCGACGACACCAAGACCGGGGAGAAGGACACGGTCAATCCTCCCGCGAGCCCGGCTCTCGTACAGATCGAAGCAATCGGAGACGTCACCGGGAGCGACGGCTCGGGCGCTTCCGTCTTCGAGGTCCACACGAACCTCGGCACCGTCACCGTCAACCTGACCGCCGGGATGCGCAAGCCGATCCTCCTGCGCGCTCTGGCTTCCGGGTTGCAGACGCAGGGCGCGACTGCCTGGGTGGATACGGACCGCATGGTGCTCTTCGTTTACGCTCCCGGCGGCGAGGGGCTGGTATCCTCCTGCGGAGCTGGCTCGACGGACGAGGGGCTTACCGCCCGGGCCGCTGTCCTGAGCCGTAACTGAGCCCGCGCGGCGAAGCTGGCCGAGCCTTCAGAACCCCGGAGTGCTCGGCCAGCGTGCTCGTATTCGTCACTCACCCCTTCCATGTGGGCGTTCTTCCCCGCCGGAAGCCCCGCAGCCCAGGGCGCGGCGGGCGGCGGACTGGATCGCGGGGGGTCGCCCGAGCGGCGCGGTCGGTCGTCGTCGGCAGGGGCCAGCCGGGGGGTCGTCGAAGGCGGAGGCGGCCCGACGAAAAGCAACTTCCTAGGAGGCCCGCTGCCACACGCGCGGGTCCGTAGGCTTTCCGCGCGGGTTCGAGCGCTCGACGCGGCAGGCGCGCGCCGGACGCGGCCGGGCGAGGCGCGGCACGATTGGGCGAAGCCAACGCGCGCCCAAACCAAGCGGAAGAACCTTCATGCTGAATAAAGTTCCGCCACAGGGCGGTGGGATAGGCGGGGTATGAAGAACCTTCCCACCGCTTCGCCGACCGTCCCGAACGAGCAATGCCATTAGGCTCCCCTCCGTCCTGTGGCCGTCCAGCGTGGTGTCGGCCGAAATGACACCCTTGGAAAGGATCGTCCCCTGCGCCGCCGATAGCGGG
>CAZKIY010000699.1:0-1374 GCA_964552875.1 uncultured Planctomycetaceae bacterium | reverse complement strand
CGTGAAGTACATGTTGTACGGGTCGTCGACCATCACCGCGGGGCCGGGCTTGCCGGTTCGTGGGTCGATCGGGGTCAGGCTGCCGTCGGTGCGACGCTCGGCATTGTTGGTGACCCACAGCGTGCGCAGGTCCCACGACGGCACCACGTGCTGCGGGCTGAAACCGACCTTGAAGCGGTCGACCACCTTCATCGCTTGCGGGTCGATCACATAGACATCGTTGCCGCGCAGGTTGGGGACGTAGATGCGCTCGAGGTCGCCGGCCAGCGTTGGGCTCAGCTTGTCGGGCGTGGCACCGAGATACACGTTGCGGGCGTCGGCCGATGCCGCGGCAGACGCGGGCACGGCGGCCGTTGCCGGCGCCTGCGCTTGCACCGCCACCGGCACCACGAGGCCCGCGGCTGTGAGCGAGCAAACCCATGCCACGTTCAAGAAGGTGATGTTCTTCATCGGCAGTTTCTGGTGAGAGGAAAGGTTCAGGGCGTCTTTGCGGTCGCCGTACGGATGGCGGCCACCGAACGGTCAACGATATGGGCCAGCGCCGGTTGACCGAGCGTCACCGTCGCGCGGCGCGGGTCGCCCGACACCCCATCGGCATCGACACTGCGGGCCAGCGCCTCGGCGCGCACCTGCGCGGCGTCGACGGCCAGCATCATTGCCGTGTCGGCCAGGCCGGCGTGGCGGCCGATTTCCGCGGCGGTGAAGCCCTGGGCTTTCAAAGCCGCGGCAAAGTCGACCGATGCCGCGCGGTAGTACTCGGGCAACGGGTGCACGCGGCAGGCCGATGCCTTCCACTCGGCGTTCAGCTTACCCGCCACGCGGTCCAGGCTGGCGCGGTAATTGCCGCTGTCACCCAACAACACCACCTGGCAGAAGCCGTGCTGGCGGAAGCTGCGCGCGGCGCCTTCCAGCGTGGCTTCAAACGCGCTGCCACTGACGCTGATCGTGCCCGGCCAGCGCATGTGTTCGGTCGGCGGGTGGATCGCACCTTCGGGCACGTAGGCCAGCACCGGCGCGACGATGGCGTTGCCCAGCTGCTCGGCAATCCGCGTCGCCAGCCACTTCACACGGAAGTTATGCTTTCCGAGCACCATGTGCGGGCCGTTCTGCTCGGTGCCGCCGACGGGCAGCAGCACCGTCGTCGCACCGCCAGCCACACGCTGGCGCAGCTCGGTCCACGTCAGCTCTTCTAGTTGCACCGGCGCGGCGTGTGCCGCAGCAGCCACAACGCTCAGCAGACTCAGCAAGCCGCGGATCAGCGTTGGGGCGACCAAGGCCCGTGCGCTCACTCGTCGTCGCCGCTGAGGATGCCCCCGAGCAGCCCGCCGCCAACCAGACCGCCGAGCAGGCCGCCCTCTTCCTTCGACCCACCGC
>CAZKIY010000698.1:0-1383 GCA_964552875.1 uncultured Planctomycetaceae bacterium | reverse complement strand
CACGTACTGCAGGATGCCGCCGTGGCGGAAGTACTCGGCCTCGTTCGGCGTGTCGATGCGCAGCAACGCGTCGAACTTCGTCTCCTTGCCGTCGGTCGCCTTCGCGACGACCTGAACGCGCATTCCGGGCGAGAAATCGCCTTCCAAAGCGCGCTTCACACCTTGGATCGCGATGGTCTCATGACCCGTCAAGCCGAGCGAATCCATGCTGGCGCCGGGTTGGAACTGCAGCGGCAGAACGCCCATCCCGACGAGGTTCGAGCGGTGGATGCGCTCGAAGCTCTCGGCGATCACGGCGCGCACGCCCTGGAGCATCGGACCCTTCGCGGCCCAGTCGCGCGAGCTGCCCGTGCCGTATTCCTTGCCCGCGAGGACGATCGTCGGGATACCCGCGGCCTTGTACGCCATCGCGGCGTCGTAGATCGATGTCTTCTCGCCCGTCGTGAAAAGGATCGTGTCGCCGCCTTCGGGTCCGCCGAGCAACTTGTTCTTGATGCGCGTGTTCGCGAACGTGCCGCGCACCATGACTTCGTGGTTCCCGCGGCGCGCGCCGTAGGAATTGAAGTCGTCGGGCTTCACGCCGAGCGCTTGCAGGTACTTGCCCGCCGGGCTCGACGCCTTGATCGATCCCGCCGGTGAAATGTGGTCCGTCGTGATGCTGTCGCCGAATGCTGCGAGCACGCGCGCGCCGCCGATGTCCGTGACCGCCGTCGGCTTCACGGGCATCCCCTCGAAGTACGGCGGGTGCTTCACGTACGTCGAGTTCGCGTCCCACGCGTAGGTGTCGCCGGCCGGCACCTTCAGCGAGCGCCAACGCGCGTCGCCCTTGTACACGTCGGCGTACGTCTTCTGGAACATCGGCCGGTCGATGGTCTTCGTGACCGCTTCCTGGATCTCGGCCGCCGTCGGCCACACGTCCTTCAAGAAGACCGGCTTGCCGTCCTTGCCCGTCCCGAGCGGCTCGGTCGTGAGGTCGATGTCGACGCTGCCCGCTAGCGCGTACGCGACGCACAACGGCGGCGACGCGAGATAGTTCGCCCGCACTTGTGCGTGCACGCGACCTTCGAAGTTGCGGTTGCCCGACAGCACGGCCGACACGACGAGCCCGGCTTCGTCGATCGCCGTCGCGATCGGCTTCGGCAACGGACCGCTGTTCCCGATGCACGTCGTGCAGCCGTAGCCGACCACGTGGAAGCCGAGCTGATCGAGATACTTCTGCAATCCGGCCTTCGCCAAGTATTCCGTCACGACGAGCGATCCCGGCGCGAGGCTCGTCTTGACCCACGGCTTCGACGTGAGCCCCTTCTCCACCGCCTTCTTCGCGAGGAGACCCGCGGCCATCATCACGCTCGGATTGCTCGTGTTCGTGCAGCTCGTGATCGC
>CAZKIY010000697.1:0-1399 GCA_964552875.1 uncultured Planctomycetaceae bacterium | reverse complement strand
GGGGGGCACGCCGGATCCAGCTCAACCTCGCCGCGCCCAGCGCAACTTGGCGGGAGCCGAGCGCGGGTTCGCGCGTTGTTCCGCCGGCGAGGCGCGGATCACTTCGTCGGCGACCACGCTGTAGGTTCCGTCGCGCACGCCCTGCTGGAACGCCTTCTTCACGCGCCGGTCCTCGCCCGAGTGGAAAGAGAGCAGCGCCGCGCGACCGCCGGAGCAGAGACACTCGGGCAACTGCCTGAGCAAGGCGTCGAGAGCGCCGAACTCGTCGTTGACTTCGATGCGCACGGCCTGGAACACGCGACGCACGCTGAGCAGGGCTTCGTCTTCGTCGATGTGATGGGGCAATGAGTCGCGGACAGCCTGCGCCAGTTCGCGCGTCGTGCGCAGCGCTCCGCTTCCGTCCTTGCGCCGCGCGACGAGGGCTCGCGCGATCCGCAGAGCGTGAGGCTCGTCCGCGTCGTCGTTCAACGCGATCGCGAGCTGTTCGAGTGACGCGCGCTCGAGCCACTGTGTCGCCGAGAGCCCGCGCCCCGGGTTCATGCGCATGTCGAGTGGCCCGTCGGTCTTGAACGTGAAGCCGCGCGCGGGATCGTCGATCTGCATCGACGACACACCGAGGTCGACGAACACGAAGTCGGCGCCGTCACTCCAGCCGATTTCGTGCAACGCAGCTCGCAAGCCCCCGAAGTTCGTGCGCTGGACGATCAGCGCGCGTTCGTCGTGACCGAGCTTGCGCAAGCGCGCCTCGGTCTTCGGCATCTCGAGCGGATCGACGTCGAGCGCGAGCAATTGCCCGTCAGGAGCGAGCCGCTCCAGGAAGTGCTGCGCGTGTCCACCGAAACCCAGCGTCGCGTCGACTCCGCGCTCGCCCGGCCGCGGTGACAACGCCGCGAGCACTTCGTCGACCAGAATCGGCACGTGCTGTCCCGCCGGCGTCATGCCGCGCTGACGCACGTGCTCGACGAGCTCGGGATACTTCTCGGGCGAAAGCTCCTTGTACTTGTCTTCGAAACGCCGCGGATTTTTCCCCGAGTAGCGCGGCCGACGGCGATGTTCGGGAAACTCGGGCGAAGGTTCGGAAGCGCGCTCGGTCATGGTGCTCGGTCGCGTCCCTACGACGGCCTTTCGATTCGAACCGAATTGTCGACGGCCTTCACGCAGATCGCCGTCGAATGCGACGCCGTTCGGGCGCGCGAGCCTTGGGAACGGCCCCGTGCAGAGCGGCGGGACGCTTGCGGCTGGCCTGCTCGATCCATGATCGCAACGCCAGCTCGACGATACGCGAGTTCGATTCAGCACGCATCGAGCGTCGTGCCAGAGCCATCAAGCCGCCGTCGATGTCCAAAGTCATGCTCATGCCGATGATCAGTCCTGATTCGCGTGCGCTGTCCACGTTCCA
>CAZKIY010000696.1:0-1429 GCA_964552875.1 uncultured Planctomycetaceae bacterium | reverse complement strand
CGGGCCGGGGCGCGCAGGACTAGCTCGACATTCGAAGCTCGCGAAGGCCGGACGGGATCCGCGTGTCCTCCGCGGTCCGCACGGTCAGTCGCCCGCGACGAGTTCCGGCAGTCCCGCTGCGAACGACCGCGCCGTGACGAACACGGCTTCGTGCGCGCGCGGATGCGCCGCGTGGAACTCGTCCACGGCCTTGCGGTGGCGCTCCGTCGGCGCATCCCAGCTCACCTGGACGGGCACGGGCTCACCGCCCTTCACGACGACGAAATCGACCTCGCCCTGGTCGCGCCAGTACGAGACCGAGCCGAAGCGCCGGCGCAGGAGCAGGAACGTGGCGCACTCGAGCATCTTCCCGTGGTCCTCGCCGGTCTTCGTGACCGAGACGCGGCGGAGCCCGGTGTCGATCGGGTAGTGCTTCTTTTGACGCACCGCGCGTTTGCGCTCCGACCATGCGAAGTAGGGCACTGCGAAGGCGAGGTACGCGTCCGCGATCGCGGCGAGGTAGAGCGCGACCGTATCTTCCGCCATGCCGAGGGCTGCGGCCGCGCGACGCACGCTGAGCTCGGAGCCGGCGGACTCGAACAGCATCTGCGCGAGCTGGCGCAGCGGCTGGCTCGAGCGCGCCCCGACGCGCTCGCGCACGTCGCGTTCGACGATGTCGTCGAAGTAGGCGCGTCGCAGGCGATCGCCGTCGAGCGACGTCAGCGGCGCCGGAAAGCCTCCGTCGTTCAGGTACTGGAGCACGGTCCCTTTGGGACGCACGACGCGGTACTCGTCGTAGTCGAAGGGGAAGAGCTCGACCGTGAGGTGACGGCCCGTGAGGCTCGATGCGAGCTCGCCGGACAGGAGGTGCGCGTTCGATCCCGTCACGACGAAGCGTCGTCCGCGCGGACGATCGAGTTCACTGCGCAACCACCGCTCCCAGCCCTCGACGTTCTGGATCTCGTCGAGGAAGTACGTGCAGTCGCCGCCGCGCTCGGACTCGAACGCGTCGACGAGGCCCTGCAGGGTCTGCGCGTCGAGGACCGGCGCGAGCCGTGGATCCTCGAAGTTGACGAAGAGGCAGCGATCGAGCGCGAGCCCATACCGCGCGGGGAGCTGGGAGAGCAGCGTCGACTTGCCCGAGCGGCGCACGCCCTGGACGACGAGCGCGAGGCGGGGGGAGAGCTCGTTGGGCAGAACGACGGTCCGCGGGACCGACGGCGTAGGCAGGCGGTCCCAGAAGCTCCAATCCCGGGAGATGGCGAGGAGTTCGGAGGGATCCATCGGGTGACCAGTTTACTGGTCACTCTCTTGATCGGCCAGTTTACTGGTCACCGTGGAGGTGAAAATGGCGTTTCAAGCGTCCTGGGCGGGGGGGGAAGGTCGGGGTGCGCCGTTCGAAATGCCGCAGGCGTCGAGTACGTGCGCGACTTCATCCCTCGAGGCCGCC
>CAZKIY010000695.1:0-1442 GCA_964552875.1 uncultured Planctomycetaceae bacterium | reverse complement strand
GCGGCTTCGACTCCGAGTTCTTCGCGTACTACGAGGACGTCGATCTCGGTTGGCGAACGTGGGTCCAAGGTCACGAGACGCGCTACGTTCCGACGTCCGTGTGTTGGCACCACCACTCGAGCACGAGCAAGCGACTTCCGGCCGAGATGGTGCGCCTCCTCCAGACGCGCAATCCGCTGCTCGCTTGTTTCAAGAACTACGACGACGCGAATCTGCGCTCGATCCTAGGCCCGATGCTGGCGTTGCACGCGCGTCGCACGTGGATGGTCTCAGGATTGCACCAGCGCGACGAAGAATTCCGCATCGAAGCCGCGACCAACCCGAAGTCGGGGTTCTTCCAGCGCATGGTGGAGAAAGCGCACGCGAAGCTGGACGAGGAAGTCTCCGTGCGCCGCATCGCGGCCGCCGACCTGATCGGCGTCAACGACTTGCTCGGCCGCTTTGATCACTGGATGGCGCGGCGCGCGAGCGTGCAGAAGAAACGTCGTCGCGCCGATGCCGAGATCTTTCGCCTGTTCCTGAAGCCGCGTTGGTGCATCGAGGGCGAGAAGGGTTACGCCGAACTCCAGAAGGGGATGAGTACCTTCTTCGGCATCGACTCCACGTTCCCGCCGGACACGCTGCCGGATCCGAAATCATGAGGTGTGCCCGTTGAAGCTGTCCGTGGTGATCCCCGTCTACAACGAGGAGAAGACGCTCGCGGAGATCGTCCGTCGCGTTCAAGCGACTCCGTTCGAGAAGGAAATCGTGCTCGTGAACGACGGTTCGCGCGATCGCTCGCGCGAGATCATGGAGCAGTTGGCGCGCGAGCATCCGAACGTGAGGTGCTTCCACCACGAGGTGAACTCGGGCAAGGGCGCGGCGCTCTCGACGGGATTCACGAAGGTCACGGGCGACATCGTCCTGATCCAGGACGCCGACCTCGAGTACGACCCCAACGACTACGCCGCGCTGCTCGTGCCGATCCTGGAGGGCAAGGCCGACGTGGTGTTCGGCAGTCGCTTCCTCGGCGGTCGCTATGCGCGCGTCCATCTGTACTGGCACTACCTCGGCAATCGCTGGTTGACCACGGCGTCGAACATGTTCACGAACCTGAACTTGTCCGACATGGAGACCTGCTACAAGGTCTTTCGACGCGAGGTGGCGGATCGAATCCAGATCCAGTCGCGCACGTTCGCCGTCGAGCCCGAGTTCGCCGCGAAGGTCGCGAAGCTCCGCGCGCGCGTGTACGAAGTCCCGATCAGTTATGCGGGCCGCGACTACTCCGAGGGCAAGAAGATCGGGTTGAAGGACGCCTTCATCGCGCTGTGGGCGATCG
This sequence comes from uncultured Planctomycetaceae bacterium, assembly GCA_964552875.1. Lineage (GTDB taxonomy): Bacteria > Planctomycetota > UBA1135 > UBA1135 > JAEUHZ01. Next base: position 124 of record CAZKIY010000695.1, on the reverse strand, counting down.
TGCGCTGGAGTGTGTTCCATCGCATGGAGCCGCTGAAGCGCGGTTGATGTCGTCGTGGACGCGCCGGAGCCGTCGCTCTCTGCCGTGGACGCGCCGGAGCCGTCGCTTTCTGCCGTGGACGCGC
>CAZKIY010000694.1:0-1444 GCA_964552875.1 uncultured Planctomycetaceae bacterium | reverse complement strand
GGTGGTCAAGGAGTGGTCGACGAAGGACCGCCGCCGACCCTGGGTGATCTCGCCGTCGCGGGCGATGTGGTCGGCGCTTTCGAGGTCGTCGTGCCATCCATCACACCGTTCGTCGTGCGCGGCACGATGCCCGTGCCGATCGGCGCGCACGTCGATCCGTCCTCCACCGTGCCGTTCCAGGTGCGCGGTCCTGACGGAATCGCGGTGCTCGCGCAAGTCGAGACGGTGACGCGCTGGCCGCGCGCCGAAGACGGTGCGGACGTCGTCGAAATCCTCGCTCGCGTCGATCGGCCTGCGGGAATCGCGGTCGGTGCGCGCGTGCGCTACGAGATCGTGTACCAACCGCACGGAGCCGGAGCGTGCCACCCGTCCGTCCACGTCGAAGGTCTACTCGGGGAGCCGAATGCGATCATGTTGCGCACCCGCGACGTGTTCGGACATGAGTACACGACCGATCTGTGGGCCGACGGTCGCGCGGGCTCGGGCTCGGCGCGCAGTCTCAAACGCGGGCGCGTGGCCGCCGAGGTCGCGACGCACGAGGTCTTGAAGCCGGTGACTCCCGTCACGGGCGAGAACGCGACGCTGCCGCACATGGTCGGCGTGCATGCCTACTGGACTCGCTGGACGAGCGAGGATTTCATTTCGCTCGACCTGCGCATCCACAACGCGTTCAGCGGACGCGACTCGACGACGACCGACGACAATCCCCTCGGCAAGATCTATTTCGACGCGCTCGACATCTCGGTGCCCGCCGGCTGGGTCGTCTTCGAAGCCGTCGACAACCCGTTCGCCGGTCCGTGCCTGACCGCGGAGGGCCGGGCTACGAAAGCACTCGTGCGCGCGAACGACAGCGGCGCCCTGCACGTGATGGGGCCGCTCGCGCAATTCGAGCGACGGCTCGTGATCGCACGCGCCGGAACCGAAGCGCGCGCACAGGCCTTCTTGCGTGAAGAGGGACTGGGCTTCTGTCGCGACGGAACGAGCTCGACGGGGCTCCAATACTTCTCGTGGTGGCATCCCGAGCTGGGCCGTTACTACCCGCAGCATCACCCGTTGCCGAGTTTGGGCGCGGAGAGCGAAGCTCCGCTGCGCGCGCAGCTATCGGGTGAATGGAACGCGCTCTCGAATCAGGTTCGTAGCGGTTCCGCCGGGCTCTTTCCGATCGAATCGGGAAACCTGGGCTGGGCCCATCCATTCGGCATCCAGCACGGTGGCATGGTCAGCGGATCTGAAATCTTCCTCTACGACGGCATCGACGTCGCGCAAGCCGCGTCCGTCGAAGGCGTTCGCGCGGCGCAATTGCGCTTGCGCATGTACACGGACCGGCAGCCCAACGTGATGTTCGACACGGACGGCACGGCGGCGCGCTCCAAGGAGTGGGTCGTGCACGCTCCCGCCGGCTCCTTCTTGCCCGTCTGGTGGTACAACGCGCCGATGCTGTGGG
>CAZKIY010000693.1:0-1449 GCA_964552875.1 uncultured Planctomycetaceae bacterium | reverse complement strand
GACGTGAACGACCGCGAGCGCTCTCGACACGCGCCATGAACCATGCGCCGGCGAAAGCAACGGCAGGCATGCCGAAGACCACCAACACGATCTCGCGCCACGGCACCGCGAACTCGAGCCGCGCGCTCGAGAGCTGCACGAGTCCGTAGCTCGGGATCATTCCGGCGGGCACGGCGAGCACCGCACCGAGTGCCGCCAAGTACGCAGCGCGCGCGGCGCTGTGCATCGAGAGGACGCGCGGAGCCGCGCCGACGAGGTTCAGGACGTGCGCGTCGGCCGCCGACTCGATGGAGGTCAAGGCGGTCGCAACGAGCACGACGACGACGCCTGTCACGAGCGCCAGCACGAGAATGACGGCGAGGATCGGACCGGTTTCCGCGCGCAGGAGCAGATCGGCGTCCACGGAGGAGCCAGGCGACGAAGCTGCGATCGCGACGGCGCGTTCGACGTCGTTCGCGGTCGCGTCGCGGCCCAGCCGCACCAACCACGGCGCGTGCGTCTTGCGGTGTGGAGGACCCGCGCGAAGTCCGAGTTCCGTCAGCAGACTCTCGCCGATGACGACACGCGGAGTCGACGGAAGGCCCTCGACCTCGAGCCAGATGCTCGGCACGGAGGCGAGATCGACGCCGGACTCCGTCACGAGTGCGATGGTCGCCTCACGTGCCGCGCCACGATCGGTGTCGGAACCGACGAGAACGACGAGTTTTCCCGCCGCCAACGCCGAGGCTCCATCCTCGAACGCACCTGCCCGTGCGTGGGCGGCATCACCGACGATCACGGTGGGTCCGAGCGGCGCGCCGCTATCGAATCGAGCGCGGACGGCCTCGGCTCCAGACCAAGCCGTGCGAACCGGTGCGACGGCGACCGCGCCGAGTTCGAGAGCGACCTCTTCCGCGATCGTCTCGGCCAGAGGGCCGTCGACGAACAACTGATCGGGTCGCAGCGGAGAACGGTTCGTCGCGAGCAACCGCTCGACTCCGCCGATCAACGTCGCGAGCATCAAGCTGACCGAAACGCCGGCCAGGACCGCGGTCACCACGGGGCCGTTGCGCGCGCGAAATCGTCCGGCGTCGCGCGCGGCGAGGCGCCAAGCGAGCGGCAACGGCGCAGCGGCGCGCGCGAGCACGCCGAGTAGCCACGGACTGCACGCACCGAGTCCGAGTACGCCGAGGATGGAACCGCCGAGGACGCCCACGGCCGCCGTCGCGCCGTCGCGGCTCGCGCCGAAGGCGACGGCGGCCAGCCCGAGCGACACCAACGCGAGTCCGATCGCGAACCACGTGCGGGTCCCTTCCGTGACGGGGCGGCGCCCGCTCAACGCGACGCGGATCGGGAGTCGAGTCGCGGAGAACGCCGGCACGACCGCGGCACCGAGCGCGGAGAGAAGGCCGAGCAGGCTCGTGGCGCCGATCAAATCGAGCGGGATTTCCAGCTCTCCGTTGCGCCGCA
>CAZKIY010000692.1:0-1453 GCA_964552875.1 uncultured Planctomycetaceae bacterium | reverse complement strand
CGCTGCGAACCTCGCAGCGGTCGCCGGACTGCTCACTTGGAACCTGGATTTGCGCGGAGCGCTAGGCGAGGGGCTCGAGTCGTTACTCGGCCTGGCAGCGGGTCGCACGTCCGCGCTCGCACCCAACGGCGATTCGGACGCCCACGCGCGTGTGTTCGTCGAAGCGTAGGACGGGCGTGGTGAACTCGTCGCCGCCGGGCAGGCGCCGCTCGCGCAAGAACGCCTGTATCACCTGTGGTTCGCGAAGGTCGGGGGCGCACCGGAGCTCGCCGGAGCGTTCCGCGTGGACGAGCGCGGCGAGGCGCGCGTCCCAATTCACTTCTTCGAGGGCGTCGATGACCTGCGTGCGATCGCGATCACCGAGGAAGCAGCGCCGGTCGTGACTTCGGCGACGGGGCCTCACCTCGTCGACCTCGTGAACGGATACGCGCGAACGCGGACGTCAGCGCCCCGGACTCGCGTTCTCGCGGAAACCGAGCACCACGAGGAGGCACGGTCCGCCGGCGATGACCGCGAGGCCGAGATCGCGCGCACGTTCGAGCGCGCGCGGGCTCTCCGCGCCCGGCTGCATCCACAAGCGCATGATGCCGCAAGCGGCCGCGTCCTCGACGATGCGTTCGGTGATCTCGGGCGGAGTGATCACGGAAATCCCGTGCACCGGCTCCTTCAGCGCGAAGAGATCCGGAACGGTCGGCTGACCTTCGACCTCCGCTTCACGCGGATGCACCGGGATCGCACGTCGGCCGTGTTGCAAGTAACAGCGCAGAACCTTGTTGCCGTACTTCGCGCGGTCCTTCGACGCGCCGACCACGGCGTAGGTGGTTCCCGCCAAGAAGTCCTCGATGCGCTCCGCGACGTCCATGGCCTGCGTATCCTACGGACGTGAAGCGCGACGAGAAGGCCCAGCGGATCCGCGGGATCCTGGACGAGCTGTTTTTGGATCCGCCGATCCCGCTCGATCACGCGGATGCGTTCACGTTGCTCGTCGCGGTCGTCTTGTCGGCGCAGACGACGGATGCGCGGGTGAACCTGGTCACGCCGGCGCTGTTCGCGCGCGCTCCGAATGCCGCGGCGATGTCGCGCCTCGACGTCGCTGACATCCATGCGTTCATCCGGACGTGCGGTTTGGCGCCGATGAAGGCCAAGAACGTGTCGAACCTCTCGAAGCTCCTGGTCGAGCGACATGGCGGCGAAGTGCCGCGCACGTTCGAGGAGCTCGAAGCGCTTCCAGGCGTCGGCCACAAGACGGCGAGCGTCGTCATGGCCCAGGCTTTCGGCGTGCCGGCCTTCGCCGTCGACACGCACATCCATCGACTCGCTGCGCGCTGGGGACTCTCGGACGGCAGCTCGGTCGAGCGCACGGAGGCCGACCTCAAGGCCGTGTTCCCGCGCGACACGTGGATCCCGATGCACTTGAAGATCATCTTGTTCGGCCGCCAGCATTGCCCCGCGT
>CAZKIY010000691.1:0-1454 GCA_964552875.1 uncultured Planctomycetaceae bacterium | reverse complement strand
TCATGCGAATCCGCGGTCGAGCACGAGCGCGACGCCGCAGCCGATCACGGCCCCCCACGTCGCGGCCTTCGCGCCGCCCCCGCGGTGGCTCTCCGGGATGACCTCGCCCAAGACGACGTAGATCATCGCGCCGCCCGCGAAGGACAGCGCGATGGGGAGCGCCGCGTCGGCCACGCTCGCCGCGACGAAGCCCACGCCGGCGCCGACCGGCTCGACCAGCCCTGAGAGCGCGGCGTACCCGAGCGACCGTGCGCGCGAGTAGCCCTCGGCGAGCAGTGCGACGGCGACGATGAGACCTTCGGGCACATTCTGCAGTCCGATCGAGAGCGTCACGCCGAGGGCCAGCGACGGGTCGCCGCTCGCGACGCCGACGCCGACCGCGAGGCCCTCGGGCAGGTTGTGGAGAGCGATCGCGATGACGAAGAGCCAAGTGCGCGCGAGCGTCGGCGAGGCCGGGCCTTCGCGGCCACCGAGGAAGTGCTCGTGCGGCGCGAAGCGGTCGAGCAACGCGATCGCGAGCGCTCCGGCCGCGAGCCCAGACATGGGCAGGACGAGTCCTTTCAAGGCGCTACCGCGCGAGACCTCGATCGCGATCGCCGGGAGGAGCAACGCCAAGAACGATGCGCCGAGCATGACGCCCGCGCTGAAGCCGGTGAGCGCGGCGCGGCGCTTCTCCGTGAGCGTCGGGACGAGCAGCGCGAGTGCTCCACCGAGAGCGGTCGCGACGGCTCCAGCGACGAAGCTCGCCGCGATCGCGTCGCCGAGCCCGCCCGAGGTCAGGCCGTCAGCCACCGGATACCGGCGCGGCGGACGCGCCGCGGTAGGGCTTGACGCCCGCGAGTTCCGCGACGGCGGCGACCATCCGTTCTTGCGCATCGGGGAGCGCGCTGTCGATCGGTGCGCCGTAGCTCACGCGGATCTTCTTCGGCCGTGGGACGGCGACGCCGCGTGGGAACGCGTGAAAAGCGCCTGAAATCCCGCACGGAACGATCGGGACTTTCGCCAGCCGCGCCGTGAGCAGCGCACCGCCTTTCCACTCGCGTAGGTTGCCGTCCTCGGTGCGCGTGCCCTCGGGGAAGACCGCGACGACATCGCCTGCCTCCAAGTGATCGGCCATCGCGCGCAGGGCTTTGCGGTCGCTGGCACCACGTTGGATCAGCACGGCGCCGCATTGGCGCATCACGAACCCGAGCCAGGCTTGGTCTGCGAGCGTGTCGCGCGCGACGAACGAGACGTGTCGCGGGACGGTGCCGCCGTGGATCAGGATGTCGACGTGGGACTGGTGGTTCGTCACGAGGACCACGCCGCCGGTGCGTGGGATGTGTTCGAGGCCGCGGACTTCGAGGCGGTGCCAGATCTTGCAGTAGAGCCAGGCTGAGAGACTGCACAGGCGGTAGACGAGGGTTTTCCGCGTGAGGATCGGGTCGGGGGTGGCGGAGGTCACGGAGACTAGG
>CAZKIY010000690.1:0-1461 GCA_964552875.1 uncultured Planctomycetaceae bacterium | reverse complement strand
CGCAACGCGTTGGATTCGTCACGCGGCCTTGCAAGAGTCGGACTCGTCGAGCGCGATCCCCGCGCTGATCCCCGCGTGGGATCGGCATGGTGTCGTCGCCGGAGATCCAGGACGTTCACGCCGCGTGCGCGACGAACTGGGGATCCGGTCGCCGCGCGCGACGAGGCGGAGCCCGAGATGCGGACGCGTGTCCGCGCCGACTCCGCGTACGCGTGGAATCGCCGGCAGCGCTCAGCGCCGTCGGCCTGATCGAGGACTTCCGGAATGCATTTCTCCGGGAAAGCACTGCTTTTCGCCGTCGTTTGCGCCACGAGCTCCGCTTGCGTCACGCAACGACAGTACGACGACGCGGTCGAATTCGGCCGCAACCAACAGACCCTGCTCCACGAGCGCGAGCAGCAGATCGCTCAGCTCGAAGCGGAACGTGACCGCCTGCGTCGCGAGATGGCGGCGAATGGCGTCTCCGCGTTGTCCGAAGCCGGCTACGGCGGCGATCTCGAGTCGCGGCTCTCCGAGCTGCAGTCGAAGATCGACGCCCTCGGCCGACCGATGGGCGACATCGAGCGCATCGAGGTCGACGGGGGCTACATCCTGCTCGTTCAGGATCGAATCCTGTTCGGGTCGGGCTCGTCGGACTTGTCCGACGAAGGCCGCAAGACGATCCAGAAGATCGCCGACGAGATCGAGAAGGCGCCGCACGGACGTCTCCAAGTTCGCGGCCACACGGACAGCGACCGAGTCTCGAAGCCGGCGACGATGGAGCGCTTCCCGCACGGGAATCTCCAGCTCTCCGCGGCCCGCGCGGTCGAGGTCGCCGCGGCGCTGATCACCTCGAAGCGCGTGGAGTCGAAGGACGTGACGGTCGCTGGTTTCGGCCAGTACGAGCCCATCAAGCCCAACGACTCGTCCGACAACAAGCGCCTGAATCGTCGCGTCGAGATCTTCGTCGCCGACGGTGCCGGTGCGCGCGCAGCGAGCGCAGGCAAGTAACGACACGTCACCGAGTCGCGTGGAACTCGGCACGGAGAATCCCGTGCCGAGCTCGCGCGCGCTCGAGCTGGTCCTCGGTCCTCCCGACCGGGATCGCGTCGTCGTCGGCCAGAGGGCCGACGGATTCCGCTACGATTCGCTGGAGTCGCATGCTCTCGGACTTCCGGAAACTCCTGGGCCGGAGCAGGCGCCACCGAGCCCTCGCGGGCTCGTTCCCAGGCCGGCCGAGAGTGCGTGAAGAAATCGAGCCACCCCGCTCTCGGACTCCATCGGCGCCACTCGGCGGAGCCGAGCCCGTGAATTCTTCACAGGCTCTGAGCACGCACCGACCGAAACCGCTCGGCCCACCGGTGTCGGCTGTCCGTGACCGGCGCCGTGCAGGGAGAGTGCGCACGGCCCGTCTGGCGTGTGCTTGTGCTCTCGCGCTCGCGGCCTGCGACACGCCCGAGATCGATCCGTCGACGGCCCTCG
>CAZKIY010000689.1:0-1472 GCA_964552875.1 uncultured Planctomycetaceae bacterium | reverse complement strand
CGCGGGACGACGCTGCGCCCGCGGGACGACGCTGCGCCCGCGGGACGACGCTGCGCGGGCCTCGACTCGCGGCTCGCGCGGGCCGCGCACTCCGCACATCTCCGCGAGTCCGCGGGGAGCTACGCGGTCACCGGTAGCCCGCGCCGCATCACCGACGTCACGCAGTCGCCCGACGACTCACTTGGCCGTCGCGACATGTCCCTTCGCACGGAGGTGCGCGAGCATCTCGTCGGGCTGGCAACGCATCGCGTCGCTCGAGTAGATCGAGCCGTGGTCGAGTCCGGGCACGATCACCAAGTAGCCCGCGCCCGCGGCCACGCCCGTCGCATCGAGATCGCGCTTCAGAAGTTCGACGGCTTCGTGCAAGTAGAAACTGTCCTCACCGCCGCAGACGAGCCGCACGTTCTCGCGCAGTACGGCTGAGTACTTCGCCGGTTCCGCGCGCAAGAGTGCGCCGATGTCGTACCGACGATAGGACGCGGCCACCGCACGGTCGATGCGTCCAGTCGCGACGTCGTACAGCGCCGCGGGATGGCCGCGCTCGTTCCGGGGACCGAAGGCCGCGAACCACGAGTCCCACTGCTGCGCGGACGTGTTGTCGGGCCCCGAGACTTCTTCGCCGCCGTTCTCTTGGCGCGTCGTCATGTGCACTGCGCCATCGCTGCGATAGCTCGCGATCTCTGCTCCGCCCTGCACGTAGAAGTTCTCACCCGCGTAGATGTCGATGCGCTGGAAACGCCTGAAATCCACGGGATCCGGCGCGCTCGACCACGTCGCGCCGAAGACGTCGGGGTAGGTGAGCGCGAGCCACAACGTCGACCATCCGCCCGAGCTGTGGCCGCGCAGGACCCGCGCCGACGGCTCCGCGATCAACGGGTACTTCTTCTCGAGCGCGGGGATCAACTCGCGCACGAGTGCCGCGCCGCAGGGTCCGTTGTTGTCCGAGTCCGCGAACAACGTGTGGCCGTTCGGACCTTCGGGGTCGAGGACGATCTTGAACGTCTCGCGCGCGAGGACGCCTTTCGGGGTCGTGTCCTCCGAGTCCTTCTTCGACCGCTCGCTCGCGCCGCGATGATTGCCGCCGAAACCGGGGATGTCGTAGATCGCGGCGTACTTGCGCGAGGCCTCGTACTTCGCAGGCTGTACGACGCCGGCGCGCAGCACGACATCGCGACCGCGGAACTTCGACAGCAGCTCGGAGCGCACCTCGAACCAGTCGACTCCTGCGCTCGTACGCGGCGGCGCCACGACGACTTTCTGATCGAGGACGAGCTCGATCGGCGCCGCGGTCGGAATGTCGATCGTGACCACTTTCGAGAACAAGTTCCCGCCCTCGCGCCTCCACGCGCTGTCCGCTTGCACGAGATCGAAGCGCGCCTGCGCGCGGTACTTGCCCGGCGAGAGGAGCGAGAGTTTCGCCGGGAACGACGTCGCCGCGTCGTCGATCGTGGCGGTTTCACCGGGGGCCAGAC
>CAZKIY010000688.1:0-1478 GCA_964552875.1 uncultured Planctomycetaceae bacterium | reverse complement strand
TCTCCCTGGCTTGCGGTCCGCGTCCGACGGCCGCTCGCGGAGGTCACGGTGTGTTGGTGCTCGCCATCGACGCGCTGCGCGCAGATCACGTGTCGGGTCTGGGCTACGACCGCGCGACGACGCCTGCGCTCGATCGCCTGGCTGAGCAGGGTGCCACTTTCCTCGACGCCTGGTCCGCATCGCCCGAGGTGCTGCCCGCGCATGCGGCGATCTTGTCGGGTGTGGATCCAGGGCTTGCACAGCGGCTCGGGATTCTCTCGAGCGGGCCGGCGGGCGACATCACCGGCTGGCTGCTGCCCGAGGGATTGCCGAGTCTCGCGCAATCGTTCCTGGCCCAGGGTTTCGAGACCGCAGCATTCGTCGATCATCCCGCGGTTTCGGCGATCCGCGGCGTCGGGAAGGGCTTCCAGACTTTCGGCGGCTACCGCGAGGATGCGATCGATCCGGAACTCGAGTTGGGCTTCGAGGGTGTCGCGACGAAGTTCGTTCACTGGCTCACGGGTCGTTCGGCGGACGCGGATTGGTTCGCGTACTTGCACGTCAACGATCTCGAGCGAGCCTGGATCCGCCCGTCCGCCGATCCCCGTTGGGAGACGCTCTACGAGCCGCGCCCGGAGATGTCAGCGCTTCCGCCCGTGGCCGAGGGTGATCACGCGTTCTTCGCGATCCCGCGTCCGCGTTGGGCCGGCGCGCCGCGCACGTTGGGCGAGTACGAAGTGCGCTACGACGGCGCTATCGGCCAACTCGACGTGAAGCTCGGCCGATTGCTCGAACGATTGCGGCGCTTGGGCCGACTGGACAACACGACCGTCGTCGTCGTGGGGACTTTTGGAGTCTCCTTCGGCGAAGGCGGGCTCATTCTCGACACCGGTGCGCTGACGGCCGCCGATCTGCGCGTGCCGCTCGTCGTGCGCCCCGGAGCGGACGTGGCGATGCGGCGCGGCGCGCGACTCGGCGGCGTCGCGAGCCTCGTGGACGTCGCGCCGACGCTGCTCGATTTGATGGGACTGCGAGTGCCGAAGGGCATGAGCGGAGTGAGCCATGTCACCGCGCTGCGCGAAGAACGCGCGCCGCCGGCGAGGACGATCGCCCACGCCATGGGTGGATTTCAGCGGGGATCGGCCGCGATCGACGCAGATTGGATCCTCACTCGCGACCGGCCCGCGGACGCGAAGAGCCCGTTGCTCATCGCCACTCATTTCGGCGTTCGCGATGCTCCGCGAGGAATCGTCGAGAGTTTTCGAGCGCGGGGTGAGTGGTCGGTCGACCCGGATGCCGGCCGCGCGCGCCTCGCCGCGGACCTCGACACCTGGACCTCGTGGATCGATCGCGCTCGCGGGATCCTGCACGGCCGGGTGAGGCCCACGGCGGATCCGACGACCGCGGCGGAGCTGCGACGTCGCGGATTGATGCCTGCGCCGCGCTGAGAGCCCGTGAAGAATCGATCGTACGGGCTCTCAGACTCTAGTGGCGCCGCT
>CAZKIY010000687.1:0-1487 GCA_964552875.1 uncultured Planctomycetaceae bacterium | reverse complement strand
GCCTCCCCGTTCCGAAGATCCGGGGAGTCGGGGTCGAAACTTCTGGCCGAACCGAAACGTCGCTCGGCCGCTTCGTGCTGACCGAGTTCGAGCGCGACGAAGGCGGCGAGGACATCTGCTCGGAACCGCTCGCGCGGGAACACGCTCGCATCCTCCGCGATCTGTGTCGCTCGGCTCAAGACCTCGAACAACTCCGCCCGCCCGGCGACGGCCACCATCTCGGTCGTATCCCCGTACATGCGGGATGCGCGACGCGCGGCGAAGCTCTGTACGAGCAGTTGGATGCGCGCCGTCTTCGGATGCTTCGCGGCGAGGCTCTCGGCGAGACCGCGGCCTTCTGTTTCGCGGCCGGGTTCGTCGAGGAATTGCACCGCGAGGTTGTAGTCGCGCTCGTCCCAATCCTCCGCGCGATCCGACGCGGGCAGCGCGGGGACGTGTGCGAGGAGCGCTGCGACGACGAGTGAACTCACGGCGACGATGATTTCGAAACGCGCCTTCGAACGGAGCCAGACAACCGTCGTCACGACGAAGAACGCCGCGAACACAGCCAGCGGCACGAGCAGCGGCAAGCGCGCGCGATCGCTCGTCACCGTGAGCACGATCGTGCCCAGATACGACACGAAGAAGATCGCCAGTTCGCTCGCGCCGCCCGCGCACGGGAGGACGGGCTTGCGCCGCGTGATCACGAGCACGCACCACGTGAGCACGCCCGCGATCCCGAACATGCCGGTCACGCCGAAGTCCGGCCACGGCAATCGCGCGATCGCGACGTAGCGCGCGTCCCAATCGAGCATGTGGTTGTCGGGAACCTCGTAACTGCCGAGCGACAGTCGCAGTTTCCGCCACAGGATCCGCGCGTGTTCCAGCGGATGCTCGCGCACCGAACGCCACGCATCCCCCATCCAGTACGAGCTCACCGCGGCCGGATCGAGAACACGGCCCGTGCGACGCTCGGCCTCGCGTCTCCAGTCGCCGGCCTCGTGCTCGGGGATCCCGCGGATGAACGAGAACTCGGTCGCGCGTCCGAACGGATTCTCGAGGTTGTTACCGCCGTACACGTTCGTGCCCGCGCCGCTCGTCGTCAGCGCGAAGACTCCGCCGACGTGATGGTTGCGCCAGGCGACGGGCACGAGCACGAGTGCGACGCCGACGACGAAAGCCAAGCTGAGCGGGAGCGCGGGTTTCGCTCGCGTGCGCTCGACGAGTGCTCGCGCCAAAGGCCACGCTGCGAGGACGGGCAACAAGACGAGCACGTTGCCGCGCAGCAAACTGCCGAGTCCGCCGAGGATCCCGAGCGCGAGCCACGCGCCGAGTGCCTTGCGACCGACGAGCGGCCGACTCGCGACGATCACGAAGAGGAGCGCCGCGAACACCGGCAGGAACAGGTTTTCCTTCAGGATCAAGCTCGGGAAGAGGAGCCCCGGCCCGTGCAACGCGACCGCTCCCGCCGCCAAGCATCCGGTCACGCTGCCGAAGATCCGTCGCGC
>CAZKIY010000686.1:0-1491 GCA_964552875.1 uncultured Planctomycetaceae bacterium | reverse complement strand
CTGACTCCGTACCTCTGCCCACCCTAAACGTCCCGGGCAAAGGCAGGAAAAATCAAAAAAAAACGGGCCAGGTTCGCGCAAGTGCGCCGGCGCTCGGCCTCCCCCGGCGGCTACGCACGCCGGTCGGCCGCGCGCCTGGCAACGGGCCAAGTCACTTCCCCGATGGGTGAAGTGGTGAAGGAGAAAGGCGTGATGCCCTGGCGGGACGCAAGCCGAGGAAGGTGCCGCGGACCTCCGGCGTGCCGTTGCTGCGGTACGCCGAGCGCGCATTCGAAGCGGCAACGTTGAAGCTGCCGCCGCGGATCACGCGGGTGGCGGAGCCAGTCACCTGGCGTTCACCGTCACCGGCACGCACCGGCTGGTCGTAGCCGCCGTAGCCGTCGTGGCACCACTCCCACACGTTGCCCACCACGTCGTGCAGCCCGTACGCGTTCGCGCGGTACGAACCAATCCTCGTGTGCGCCGCCGCGCCGTCGTTCAGCCACTCCTCGTACGGCCATGAGGGCGGCCCGCCGTTCGACTTGCAGTACGCATCCGCCAGGTTCGCAGCGCCCGCGAGCGTCTCCTTCTCGTCACCCGTCCACCACACGCTCGACGTGTCCGCGCGCGCCGCCCGTTCCCACTGCGCCTCCGTCGGCAACTCGAGGCCGATCCGATCCAGCACCTGCGCGCAGTCGGTCCACGAAACCTGCTCCACCGGATCGAGCAGCGTCACCGACTGCTGACCGAACTTCGCTCCAGGTCGGTACTGGCTCGGGTTGCGACCCACGAATCGTTCCCACTGACCTTGCGTCAGCTCGTACTTCGACAGGAAGTACGCATCCAGCGTCACCTCGTGCACCGGCGACTCGTTGCCCCCGGCTTGCGGATCGAAGTTCGCCTCCGCCGGGTCCGACTGCGCGCCCATCGCAAACGTCCCGCCCGGGATCAGCACGAACACCAAGCCCATGCCGTCCGTCAGCACGAGCTTCTCGTCCGCACCGCGCTTCGCCTCATCGCCCGTCTGCAAGTGCGCGAACTCCCACAACCCCGAATCAGGATCCGCGCCAATCGGCAACAGACCCAACTGCGCCGTGAGCTGCAGACCCCCGTACTTCGGCGAGCTCGCGATCGCGACGATCGCCTCCGACCAGCGTCCACTCGCATCCGCGCCGCTCACGCTGCGCTCCTCGATCGAACGCGCGAACTCCGCCCGACGCACGATCCCCCAGCCACGCACCTCCGAGATCCCCGACGAGAAGAGGCCCGTCTTCGCAGCCCGCAACGCCTCTAGATCCGCCACCAGCTTCGTCAACTGCACGTGCCACCAGCGCGCCTCGCCGTCCGCGAAGCTCCACTTCTGGCGCCGGTTCACTTCGGCTGCGAGAGCGGTCACCTCGCTCGCCACCTGCGTCCCTTCCTCGCGACGCGTCGCGAGCAGCAATCCGTCGCCGCCACGCCAACCGCTCACCGCCTCCTCGAGCTTCTTCACGTGGCCCGCGTACTCCGACT
>CAZKIY010000685.1:0-1495 GCA_964552875.1 uncultured Planctomycetaceae bacterium | reverse complement strand
AACTGTGGGAGTACCGCGACGTGCCGAACAACATCGCGGAGACGGTGCTCAAGGGGAGCTAGAAGTCGCCGCTCGCGGCGACTTCCAACGGGTAACGCGCGCGTCGGTCGGAGTTTCGACTCTCGAGGGATCCCGGGTCCATCCCGACCCACTCGCAGCCACCTCACGCCGCAGCGTGAAGTGGCTGCGCGTGTGTCCAGGTCGCCACGGACGCCGGCTGTCGCGGGACTCGGCCCGCCGTGTCGCCGGCCCCGTACCGCCTTCCGATCCTCCCGCTCTTTGCGTACCGTTCCGCTCATGACCCGCACCGCCCGCCGCCGGTTCACTCGCGAGATGCAGAGCGTCGTCGACGGCATCGCCTTCGGTCCCACAGGACCTGCGCTGTTGCACGTCTACGACGCGCCCGCCGGCGGCAAGTGGGCCGACGACGTGATCCCGGGCAAGCTCGCCGCGCTCGATCGTCACACCGGCGACACGCTGTGGCTCTCGCCCTGTGAAGTCGGTTACGGGCGCGGTTTCGGCGCCGGTTTCGGCAGCCCCGACGAAGTCGTCGTGCTCGGCCCCAGCGCTCAAGGTCACCGCATCGTGCGCATGTCGCTCGGCAGCGGCGAGCTCCTCGGCATGGGCGAGATCGAGGCGTTCGACGAAGCGCTCGTCGGGCTCGACGTGTGCGTCGTCGTGACGCCGCGGCGCGTGATCGGCTACTCGACCAAGTCGCTCGACGAGGTCTGGGAATATTCGCGACCGCAAGAGCGCTACCACCACGTCGCGCGGTCGGGCTCGAACCTGTTCGTCGTCTACACGCATTCGCAGACCGGCCGTCAAGGCGTGCTGCGCCTCGACGCGAAAGGCGGCGATTTCCAAGGCGAAGTCTGCTCGCCGCGCCAACCCGTCATCCACGGCATCGCGGTGAACGCCGACGGACTCGTGTTGCTCACGCGCGACCTCGCGTCGGCCTTGCCCCCCGAGCTCCAACCGCAGCTCATGATCGATCTGTCGCGGCGCACCGACGGCGGGGTCACGGACACGCTCTCGCTGCTCGCCGTGCCGATCGACACCGAGCCGGGCGAGGGGCCGCTGTGGTTCTCGGTCCTCTCGACCCAGCGCGGCGACGAGATGCCCGACGCTTCGATCGCGGCCGACAGCGGCAAGCTCTACGTCCTGCGCGGCGCGTTGCTCGAAGTGCGCGACACGCTCACCGGACGTTCGCTCGGGGAATGGGCCGTGCCCGGGATCGACGAAGCCGTGGCTTGGGGCGTCTCGCAGGGAGCGGGTTTGGTCGCCGAGGAAACGCGCGTCTCCGTGTACGAACTGCCGGCCTGATCGGCGGCGGCGAGGGCCGCTTTGCCCGCGCTCCGGCCCACCCGCGCGACCCGTCCAACCCGCATAGCCACCTGGACGGATCCGCGGATACCATTCTCGACCCCAATCCCGCCGCAGCGGGCCCCCGTGCCCGTTCGCGCCCTGTCCCTTCGTCCGCATCCGAGGCGGAAAC
>CAZKIY010000684.1:0-1507 GCA_964552875.1 uncultured Planctomycetaceae bacterium | reverse complement strand
ACATCGAATCGATCGCCGAGTTCGAGAGGAACCACGGGCTAGCAGCCGCCGCGTGTCGGCTTCACGAGTTCCTTGGGCACTGCCGCTGAGGTTCCTTGCACCGCGCGACGACGGGGTTGCGTGCGTGAGCCCCCGCTGCGAGCCCGAGGGCCTATCGCGCCTGCCGCGTCCCCGGATCGAGTCAGCCTGCTCCGCAGCGCGAGCCTGTGATTTCTCCACGGACTCCGAGCGCTAGACTGCACACGCGCTTCGAGGAGGGCGCGCGCATGGTCCGAATCGACGTCGAATACCGCGGTCGTTTGCGTTGCGTCAGCGTGCACGAGCCCTCCGGTGCCGAGCTCGCGACGGATGCGCCCAAGGACAACCAGGGCGAAGGCGCCAGCTTTTCGCCCACGGACCTCGTCGGCACGGCGCTCGCGACGTGCGTGCTCACGACGATGGCCATCGTCGCGAACCGCCACGGTTGGAAGCTCGAAGGCGCGACGGCGAGTGTCGTGAAGCACATGGTCGCGGATCCGGTGCGGCGCATCGGGAAGCTCGAGCTCACGCTCCGCATGCCGACCGGGCTGGACGCGAAGGCGCGGGAGATCCTGGAGCGCACCGCGCACACGTGTCCCGTGCACAAGAGCCTCGCGCCCGAAGTCGAGAAGCCGATGACGTTCGTGTGGGACGCGGTCCCGGTCTCCACATGAATGGCGCGCCGATCCTCGGCGGTTCCGCGCTCGCGTTCGACTATCCCGGCCCGGTTCACGCGTTGCGCGGCGTGGAGTGCTCGATAACGGCTGGGGAATTGGTCTTCGTGATCGGTCCGAACGGGTCGGGGAAGAGCACGCTGTTGCGTCTGCTCGCCGGGATCCTCGCGCCGACGGCGGGCAGCGTGACGCTCGCGGGTGCGCCTCTCGAGTCGTTCGCGCCAAGAGATCGGGCGCGCCGGATTGCGCTCGTGCCGCAGTACTTGCCCGCGTTGCCCGAAGTCCTCGTCGCCGACTTCGTGCTGTCCGCTCGCTATGCCCACGTCGCGCGCTGGACTGCTCTCGGCGGAAAGGATCGCGAAGTCGCGGCGCGTGCTCTCGCCGATTGCGACGCGGCGGCACTCGCCTGCCGCACCATGGAAGAACTCTCGGGCGGACAACGCCAACGCGTCTTGCTCGCGCGCGCCGTCGCTCAAGAAGCGCAAGTGCTCCTCGTCGACGAGCCCACGAACGCGCTCGATCCCGAACACCAGATCCAAGTGCTCGATCTGCTCGCGCGGCTGACCTGCGCGGGTCGCGCCGTCGCCGTCGTCAGCCACGACTTGAACCTCGCGAGCCAATACGCGACGCGCCTCGTCCTGCTCGACGAAGGCCGGGTCGTCGCCGACGGCTCACCGGAGCGCGTGCTCGTGCGCGAGACGCTGGAGGCGGTGTACGGCCGCGGACTCCACTACGGGACGTGGCCCAGCGCCGGCGGCACTGCGCGTCCGTTCGTCCTCCCGCGTCGAGGGGTGTGATCCATGTCCGAAGGCACC
>CAZKIY010000683.1:0-1508 GCA_964552875.1 uncultured Planctomycetaceae bacterium | reverse complement strand
GCTCACCGCCGCCGGCGACGGCCACGAAGCCTCGCGCCGCACCCACGTCGGCAAGCTACCGCCGCGCCCGCAAACGCTGCTCTTGAAGTGCGGCGACACGCTGGTGCTCACCCGCGCGCTGGACCCCGGCCGTCCTGCCGACTTCGATGACAACGGCGAACTGCTCCACCCCGCCCGTATCGGCGTAACGCTGCCCGAGTTCTTCGATTGCGTCCGCCCCGACGAACCGATCTGGTTCGACGACGGCAACATTGGCGGCGTCATCACCGCCGTGCAGCCGGACGAAGTGCAGGCGAAGATCGTCCGCGCGCGTCCCCAAGGCGAAAAGCTGGGCGCGGAAAAAGGGATCAACGTACCGGAGACCCAGTTGCGCGTTTCGTCGCTGACCGCCGAAGACATTCAGGCCCTTGAATTCATCGCCAAGCACGCCGATATCCTCGGCTTCTCCTTCGTCCGGGAGAAGGGGGACGTCCGCGAGTTGCACGATCGTTTGGCCGCGATGGGACGCCCGGACCTGGGCATCATCCTCAAAATCGAGACCCGCGACGGCTTCGAAAACCTGCCGGAACTGCTGATGGAGGCCATGCACAGCCGCGCCGTAGGCATCATGATCGCCCGCGGCGACCTCGCCGTCGAATGCGGCTACGAGCGTCTGGCCGAAATCCAGGAAGAGATCCTGTGGCTCTCGGAAGCCGCCCACGTCCCCGTCGTTTGGGCAACGCAGGTGCTTGAGTCCATGACCAAGACCGGCAAGCCCTCGCGCTCGGAAATCACCGACGCCGCGATGGGTGAGCGCGCCGAATGCGTCATGCTGAACAAGGGTCCTTTTGTGGTGCAATCCGTGCACATCCTCGACGACATTTTGCGCCGGATGGGCGCGCATCAGGAGAAGAAGACTCCGATGCTACGGAAACTGAATGTGGCGGCCGCGTTCGGGCCGACGTGAATGCCAGCCGTAAGGCGTTTGGGCTTTTGCCTTGACGAGAATGGCGAGGGCCCCGAAAGCGTTGAGGCTCATCGTCCCCGGTTCGGGGATGTTGCCGCCGAGAGGCTCAGGCCCCGGGGACGGTGACGGGGCTGAAGAAAACATTGTCATGTTTGGGTCTGAAGCCGTCTTGAATCGCGACGGCCAGTGGACTCTTGCCAGCATCACCGCATCATCCCCGGTGCCCTCCGCGTCGATGCCTTGGCGCGGAGGGCAACGGACGTCTTCGCGCTTTCGTCATCCCCAACTCATTTTCCTGAAACCAACGCCACCTAGACTGGCACTATGGTTTCTTCCTGGCGAGTTTGGCCGCTGACATTCCTGCTCCTGATGACCGGCCCGGTAAGGTCTTTCGCGCAGTTTGAAACCGCCACCGTTTTGGGAGCGGTTCGCGATGCATCCCAAGGCACCGTCGGGGGTGCCCGCGTGCTGTTGCAGAATCTGGGCACGGGTATTGAAACTGCTACCTCGGCCGACGAAAATGGCAATTTCGAGTTCTTCAATGTCCGGATCGGACGTTATC
>CAZKIY010000682.1:0-1508 GCA_964552875.1 uncultured Planctomycetaceae bacterium | reverse complement strand
TCTGGACCAGCTCAGGCCTCGTGCTTCATCCGACCCGTACGCGACCTCGAGGTCGTCCCCGCGCTGCCGCGAGCGACCGTCAGTGCTTCGACGCCTGCTCGCGCGCCGCCGTGAGCTCGGTCGCGAGCTTGGCCATCTCCGCGAACGGCCGATTCCGCGCTCGAATGACGCCGTCCGCGTCGACGAGCAGGCTCGCGATCGGACGCCGCCGCGCGAAGAGGGTGTCGGTGTAGGGGTGGCTCATCGTCTGCAGGAGTCCGACACGCCACGTGATGCCGAGTTCGGCGAGGCTCTTGCGAGCGGCAGCCAACGTGCTCCGCGAGGTGCACAGACCGACGACCTCGAACGGCTTGCCTGCGAGACTGGTGATCAACTCGCGCCGAGCGGCCGCCATGTCCGGGATACTCTTGTCGGACATCTCGAACACGTCGAGGAGCAGGACCTTCCCGCGATAGCCCGAGAGGAGGAGCTCGAGATCGTCCACGTCCTTCAGGGCCCATTCCGCCGCACGCGAGTCGGGCAGCGGCGAACCGGGCATGGCCGCCCGCACGCGCTGTGCGAGGTCGACGGCCTTCGGCGCCAATCCGGTCATGTCCGCATGTCGTTCCTGAATCGCGTCCAGCGCCACGAGCGCTCGTTCGAACTCGGCTTCGGAGCCTTCCGCGAGACGCGACTGCGCTTCGAGCCAAAGAGCCATCGACCGCGCCTCGGAGCTCTTCGCGAGTTCGAGGATCGCCGCAGTGAAGGGCAGGACACCCAGCGGATGGATCTGTGCGGCTTCGGCCGCGACGAGATCGATCACACCCTTCAACCAGGGCGGTTCTCCGCCGTGCGCGCGCAACCCGAGCGCGAAGAGGCGCATGCGCGTCGGGCCCCACTGAGGGTGGCGGACGGGATAGTGACGAGCCAGGTCGCGGGCCAGCCCTGAGGCCATGAGGTCCGGAGCCAGCTTGCTGAGTTGGCGAAATCGCTGGTAGAGATCCTCCACCCAGAGCTTGACTGGTTGGAACCCCGTTCGTGCCAGCAACTCGAAGCGCGGTTCGAACGTGAGCACCGGAACGACGGGCCACTCCGCGGGCGGCCGTCCCGCTGCGACGCCGGCTTCGGCCGTCGTCAGCCACTCGATCGTCGCGGCGAGGAACTCACGCTGCAGCTCGACCGAGAGCAGCTCGGCGGCTTCGCGTCCGGCGCGTGTCGCGGGAAATGCCGTGACGACGTTGGTCTCCATCGCGGTCGCGCGCGCGCGTTTCGTGGGATCGGTCGCTTGCCCGCGATCGTCCGTCAGATAGGCCGTTTCGAGTAGTGCACGCGCCTGGACCTCCGGGTTCGTGGCCTCGGTGGCGATACGATCGAGATGACGCATCGACGTCTCGGCACCGAAGTTCGCTGCTTGCGTGCGCAAGATCCGCGGCACCGCGAGCAGGGCCGGGTCGCCGGCACAGCACGTGAGCAACGCTTGGATCTGGGCCTCGAGGACGCCCAAGCGCAACGCAGGATCCGTCACGCCG
>CAZKIY010000681.1:0-1510 GCA_964552875.1 uncultured Planctomycetaceae bacterium | reverse complement strand
CTCGGCTCGAACGTTGTGCCCCGGCGGCCCCGCGGCTAGACCTTCGGCCCCATGCGATTGGCCGCCACCATCCGCAACGTCGTCCATCGCTTCGACTCGCTGCGCGAAGTCATGGCGAAGGCGAACTCGCCGAAGTCCGGCGACGACTTGGCGGGCGTCTCGGCGCGCAGCGCGGTCGAGCGCGTCGCGGCGCGCGCCGTGCTCGCGAACGTGACGCTGCACACGCTGCGGCAGAATCCGGCGGTGCCCTACGAGATCGACGAGCTGACGCGCATGGTCGAGCACTCGCTCGACGAGGCCGCGTACAAGGCCGTCGCGCACCTCACGGTCGGACAGTTCCGCGAGTGGTTGCTCGAGAGTGATACGGACGGCTTGAAAATCCGCTCGATCTCCGCGGGCTTGACGCCCGAGATGGCGGCGGCGGTTTGCAAGCTCATGTCGAACATGGACCTGATGACCGTCGGCGCGAAGTGTCAGGTCGTCGTGCGCGCGAACACGACGCTCGGATTGCCGGGGCGACTGTCGTCGCGCCTGCAGCCGAACCATCCGACGGACGACATCGCGGGGATCCTGTACAGCATGCGCGAGGGGCTCTCGTACGGTTGCGGTGACGCGGTCATCGGCGTCAATCCGGCGACGGACACGGCCGAGAGCACGGCTGAGATCCTGACCGCGATCGATGGTGTGCTGGAGAAGAATGGGATCCCGACGCAGCACTGCGTGCTCTCGCACGTCACGGTGCAGATGCGCGCGCTCCGGCTCGGTTGCCCGATGGATTTGATGTTCCAGTCGTTGTCCGGATCGGAACTCGGCAACAAGGCTTTCGGCATCTCGGTCGCGCTGATGGACGAGGCCTGGGCGCTCATGAAAGCGAAGGGCACCGCGCGCGGGCCCAATTGCATGTACTTCGAGACGGGACAGGGGTCAGCGCTCAGTTCGGCCGCGCACCACGGCGTCGACCAGGTGACGCTCGAAGCGCGTTGCTACGGATTCGCGCGGCGTTACGCGCCTTTTCTCGTCAATACGGTCGTGGGGTTCATCGGGCCCGAGTACCTCGAGGACGGTCCGCAGATCACGCGCGCGGCGCTCGAGGATCACTTCATGGGGAAGTTGCTCGGGCTCCCGATGGGTTGCGACGCGTGCTTCACGTATCACGCTCGGATGAGTCAGGACGAACTCGAGAGCTTGAAGGTCCTGCTCGGCGCCGCGGGCTGCACGTACCTCATGTCGTTGCCCGTGGGCGATGACATCATGCTCAACTACCAGAGCACCTCGTATCACGACATCCCGTCGATCCGCAGCTTGCTGAAGAAGCGGCCCACGCCCGAGTTCGACGCGTGGCTCGTCGAGCGCGACATCTGGGATTACGAGCGCGATGTGCCCGGCCGCGCGTTCGGCAAGCCGGAGGCGATCTTGCCATGAGCGCTCGCTTCGAAGCCGCTGGGTTCGGTGCTGCGCTCGCGCGCGACGAGGCTGCGCGCGAGCGCGACGCCGCTGCGCGCGAGCGCGA
>CAZKIY010000680.1:0-1516 GCA_964552875.1 uncultured Planctomycetaceae bacterium | reverse complement strand
GCACGGGCGGCTTGCGACCCGATGTGCACTGGACGGCGAACCTCGACATCGCGAAGCGCGACGCGCGGATTGCACGCGAACTCGGTCTCCCTCTTGTCACGTTTCACGCGGGATTTTTGCCCCACGACGCCGCGGATCCGGAGCGCGCGAAGCTCCTGGTCCGTTTGCGCACCGTCGTCGACGTGTTCGCGGACGAAGGCGTGCGCCTCGGGTTCGAGACGGGTCAGGAGACCGCGGCGACGCTGCTCGACGTCCTCGCGGCGCTCGATCGACCCAGCGCCGGCGTCAATTTCGATCCGGCGAACATGATTCTCTACGGCATGGGCGATCCCGTCGCCGCGCTGCGCGAACTCGGTCCCCACGTCGTGCAAGTGCACGTCAAAGACGCGACTCCCACCACCCGACGAGGCGAGTGGGGCGAGGAAGTCCCGGTGGGAACGGGAAGCGTCGATTGGCGCGCCTTCTTCGTCGCGCTGAACGAGGCACAACCGATGGTCGATCTCCTCATCGAACGCGAGGCCGGCGTTGCGCGGATCGAGGACGTACGCCGCGCGCGGGCTCACGTCCTCGCGCTGACCGGCACGGCGGTCTGACGATGACTCGACGCGAAATCTCCATCGGCGTCATCGGTCTGGGGCTCATGGGACGCACGCACATCGAGGCGTACCGTGCGGCAGCGCGCTCGGGCAATCCTTGCCGCCTCGTCGCGGTCACGGATCCGAACGCGCAGCGCTCGACCGGTCACATCCCTGTCGAGGGCAACCTGCAAGGCTCGGCTGGATCCGAGCTGCTTTTCGACCCGCGCGCCGTGCGCACGGGAACCGATGCGTCGACCGTGCTCGACGACCGCCAAGTCGAGCTCGTCTCGATCTGCACGCCGACCGACACCCACGTCGAGCTCGCACGGCGCGCCCTGCGCGCGGGGAAACACGTGCTGCTCGAGAAGCCCGTGTCACTCGATGCGGGCGAGATCGACGCACTCGCGGTCGAAGCCGAGCGCGCGAATCGCATCTGCATGCCGGCCATGTGCATGCGGTTCTGGCCGGGTTGGTCGTGGTTGCGCGAAGCAGTGCTCGACGGCCGCTACGGCGCGGTGCACAGCGCCGTCTTCCAACGTTGCGCGAGCCGGCCGACGTGGAACCCCGGTTTCTATGGGGATTCCAAGCGTTCGGGCGGAGCGTTGTTCGACCTGCACGTGCACGACGCGGACCTCGCGCATTGGTTGTTCGGTGCGCCGGATTCCGTCGTCGCGACGGGGACGTGCGATCACGTCACCGCGCTCTACCGCTACGCGAATGGTCCGCGACACGTCGTCCTCGAGGGTGGCTGGGACCATGCCGCCGGGTTCCCGTTCCGGATGCGCTTCGTCGTCGCGTTCGAGCGCGCGACGGCCGAGTTCGACCTGCGGCGCACACCGTCGCTCGAGATCTCCATCGATGGGCGCATCGAGTCGCCGTCGCTCGGCGACCTCAAAGGCTACGACGGTGAAGTGCGTGCGCTGCTCGACGCCGTGCGC
>CAZKIY010000679.1:0-1522 GCA_964552875.1 uncultured Planctomycetaceae bacterium | reverse complement strand
CGTTGGCCGCGCGTCTCGATGCGTTGTCGAACGGGGCCGCGCCGGTGCGGAAGTCGACGACCTCGATCTCGAGCTTCGTCTCGCCGCGGAAGTGGTTCCACTTCGGCGTGTAGACGGCGTGAATCGGCGTGCCCATAGTGAGCTCGTGCTCGCGGCGCGCCATGCCGAACGCCATGCCGCGCAGCACGTGCGCGCCCGATCGAAGCTGCAACATGACGTGCGTCTTGTCCGCGCCGACGACGCGCACGGGTTCGGCCAGTCGCAAGTCGGCCGTGTGGAACAGCGGGCGCGCGTTGTCCTGTCCGTACGGCTGCAAGCGGTCCAATTCCTTCTGCAGCGACGGCGTCACGACGTGGAAGGGGAGATCGCAGTCGACGACGAGCTCCGGCGCCGCGAGCGGACCCGCGGCGAGCATCTCGTGCGCGCGCGCGCACACGGCCTCGCGGAACGCGTCGATCGACGCACCTTCGATCTCGAGGCCGGCGGCTTGCTCGTGCCCGCCGTGTTTCACGACGTGCGCGCGTCCGCCGTCCATCGCGGCGAGAACGCTGAATCCCGGCACGGAGCGCGCACTTCCGCGTCCGCGCCCGCCGTCGAGCCCGATGACGATCGTCGGTCGATCGAAACGTTGTACGAGCCGGCCCGCGACGATTCCGACGACGCCTTGGTGCCAACCTTCGGCGCCGATGACGAGCACCGGCCAGCGCGACCGATCGGCGAAGCGCGCGCTCTCCGCGACGGCGGACGCGAGGATTCCGGCCTCGATCTCCCGGCGACGCACGTTCAGCGCGTCGAGTTCCTGCGCCAGGCGGCGGGCCTCGCTCGGGTCCTCCGCGAGCAGCAGTTCCACCGCGCGCGCCGCCGTCTCGAGTCGACCCGCCGCGTTGATGCGCGGCGCGATCTGGAATGCCAAGTCCTCTGCGAGCAGTTCGCGGCCCGTGACGCCGCACACTTCGAGCAACGCCCGGATTCCCGGCCGATTCGAACGCTCGAGGCTCTTCAACCCGTGGTGCGCGAGGATCCGGTTCTCGTCCACGAGCGGCACGACGTCTGCGACCGTCGCGATCGCGACGTAGCCCATCGCCTCGACGAGGAACTCGCGCAAGTCGTCGCGCACGCGTGAAGCGCCGGTGAGTTCCTGTGCGAGGCCCCACGCGAGCTTGAACGCGACGGCGCCGCCGCACAGCTCTCGGAACGGATACGTGGCGCCGTGCAACTTCGGGTTCACGATCGCGACCGCGTCGGGCAACGCGCCCAGCGGAGGCTCGTGGTGATCCGTGACGACCGTGTCGACGCCCGCATCGCGCAGCTTCGCGATCGTCTCGCCCGCGGACGTGCCGTTGTCGACGCTGATCACGAGCTTCGCGCCGGTCGCGCGCGCGCGCGCCAAGGTGTGTTCGCCAAAACTGTATCCGTCGGTGAAACGATTCGGGATGTGCCAGTGCACGTTCGCGCCGAGGATCGTGAGCAAACGCACGAGCAGCGTGGTGCCCGTCACGCCGTCGACGTCGTAATCACCGTG
>CAZKIY010000678.1:0-1523 GCA_964552875.1 uncultured Planctomycetaceae bacterium | reverse complement strand
AACGCGGGGCGCGGCGACCGATCGCCGCACCGTGGCCTCGTGCTCGCGGTGTGCGCCGCTCTCGTGATCCTCGTCGCTCTCGCGTTCCAACCCGCGCTCGAGGCTGGGTTCGTCGACTGGGACGACGATCGGAACTTCGTGGAGAATCTGCGTTGGCGCGGACTCGAGCGCGAAAACCTCGTGTGGATGGCCACCACCTTCCACACGGGGCACTGGATCCCGCTGACCTGGTTCACGTTCGGCATCGATCACGAGTTGTTCGGTCCGGAGCCCCGCGCGCTGCACGCTGTGAACCTCGCGTGGCACGCGGCGACCGCGATCGCCGTCTTCGCGCTCGCTCGGTCGCTCCTCGACGAGCTCGCCGCGAAGTGGGACGAGCGACGCCGTATCGCGACGGCGGGCCTCGCCGCGGCACTGTTCGCCGTCCACCCGTTGCGCTGCGAGTCCGTCTGCTGGATCACCGAGCGCCGGGACCTGGTCTCGGGAGCCTTCTTCGTCCTCGCACTCCTCGCTTGGACTCGCTTCGCTCGGAGCGGAGGCCGCGCGGCGTACGTCGCGACACTCCTGCTCCAGACCGTGTCGCTCACCGCGAAGGCCTGGGGCATCGTCCTGCCCGCGCTCTTTTTGGTGCTCGACCTCGTGTTCGCGCGCCGGTCCCGCGGAGCGAGCTGGCAGCGGCTGCTCCTCGAGAAGCTCCCGTTCGCCGTGATGTCGCTCACCGTCGCGATCGTCACGTCGCGTGCGCACGCGACGGCGACCGACGCGCGCGTGCCGTGGTCGGAGCACGGCCTCCTCACCCGCACGATCCAAGCCGGATACGGCGTGTGTTTCTACGTGTGGCGCAGTCTTGTCCCTTTCGACCTCGCACCCCACTACGAACTTCCGCCGGCCGTGGAGCTCGTCGCGCCCCGCTACGTGCTCTCACTGGCGCTCGCTCTCGTGCTCACGGTCGCAGCCTTCCGGCTGAAACGGCGCCGACCGTGGGCCTTCCACGCTTGGCTCGCGTTCCTGATCGTGCTGGCCCCGGTGAGCGGCCTGGCTCAAGCGGGTCCTCAACTCGTCGCGGATCGCTACTCGTACCTGGCCTGTATCCCCTTTGCGATCGTCGCGGCCGTCGGCTTGGCGCATCCGCGAATCGGTCGCGTGGGATCCATCGCTCTCTCCACACTGATCGTCGTCGTGCTCGTGCTCGCTGCGCGCTCGCAGTCGCGCGTCTGGCACGACTCCGAGACTCTCTGGGGGCGCGCTCTCGAGCACGATCCCGCGAGTGCAGTCGCGAACTCGCACATGGCCAGCGTGCTGGCGCGGAAGAGTGACGCGAACCGCGATGCTCTGGAGAAGCGTCGATTGCTCGCGCGCGCTGCGGAGCACTACGAGCGAGCATTTCGACGCAGCCAAAACCCCGCGCACATCGTGAACGCCGGCGGCATCCTGCGCCTGACCGCCGAACTGGAGCCCGATCGTCGCCGGGAACTCGTCGCCCGCGCGCTCGACATGGTCGACGCCGGCATCGAGCGTGGCCG
>CAZKIY010000677.1:0-1525 GCA_964552875.1 uncultured Planctomycetaceae bacterium | reverse complement strand
CGGAGTCGTGCCTGGCTCCGTACGATTACTTCACCAACGCCGCTTCCGCTTCGCGCCGCCAGCGCATGACGTCCGACTTCTCCCACGCGTCCGGGTTGCCGGCGGTGACGACCTTCCATTCGGCCATGGCGCGTGAGTAACACTCGGACGCCGCCTCGGCGTTCCCGAGCTTGCTGTAGATGAGCGAGCGCAGAAAGTCGAAAGCGTTGGGCGTCACGAGCTGCAGCTTCGACTCGTAGTAGCGGCCTTCGAGAGCCTTCAACGCGCCCGGCCAGTCCTCGGCGCGAGCGTGCGCGACCGCGTCGAGGATGAAGTAGAAGTCGTCCTGCTTCAGCTTCTCCGCGCGCTCGCCGATCACGCGCAGCACGAACTGCGGATCGCGCTGCGACGGATCGTGGTGATCGATCAACGGGTAGAGCGAGTTGACGAGGCCGACCGACGTGTTCGCGACCGCCGCCAACGCCTTCATGTCGTCGCGCGACGCGAGCCCCAACGCGAACCGAACACCCATCTGGTCGGCGCGCAGCTCGAACTCCTCCTTGATCTCGAGCGCCCGCGTGAAGGATTCGAGCGCCGCCACGCGCTCACCCAACTGGCTCTGGACGACACCGAGGCTCCAGGCGGCCTGCTGGTCACTCGGATCGACCGTCGTGCTCGCGCGCAATGCACCCTCCGCTTCCGTGAGCCGGCCGAGGAACGACAGGCTCTCGGCCAAGCGGAACAGGGCCCCCGCATCGCGCGGACGAATGCTCAGGGCGGACGCGCGGCACATCAGCGCGGACTGCACGCGACCCGCCGCGCCGTAGATGTTGCCGCCGACGGACTGCAAGACGTAGTCGCCGGGATGGAGCTGCAGCGCTTGGTCGTACACTCGGTACACCACGGGTCGCTGATCGAGGTGGCCGTCCCAGAGGGCCGCGCTCAAGACGAAGATCGAGCCGGGGGCGAGTTCCGGCAAATTGTCCGGGGCGACGAGTTCGAGCAGGGCGGACAGGTCGTCGTCCGCGATGGCCTGCCGCATCCTCTGACGCACCGGATCGGCGTCGAGGTCCATGGCGAGGTAGAACAGGTTTTCGGCCTTCTCGGACTTCGCGCCGTGGACCTTGCGGCGCACGCGCGCCCAGTCGTCGAGCGCCAGCGCGACGTCCGCGGCGATGTCGCGCTCGCGGATGCGCTTCAGGGCGAGCACGAGGTCGGCGCCGTCGAGGTCGACGCCGTACTCCTGGAACGCCTTCGCGAATTCGGCGTCGAGGGCGACCTGGCGCTCGCGGTTGTCGAGCGAGGCGACCTGCTCGATGCGCAGCTCGATGAGGCGTTCGCGCAGTCGCTCGTCCTGCTCGTGCATGGTCCGCTCGCGTTCGGCGGTGCCTTGGTCGAGTTCGGCTTGGACCACGAAGCCCTTGGCGCGTTCGATGAGCGCCGCATCCGAGCCGTCCGTCTCCGCGAGTCCCAACGCACGCCGGGCGGACGCGAGTGCGCTTTCGAATCGACCTGCGCGACCGAACTCGATCGACTCGCTGTGCGC
>CAZKIY010000676.1:0-1534 GCA_964552875.1 uncultured Planctomycetaceae bacterium | reverse complement strand
GCGTCGCCACATGAATCCGAGAGCCCGTGGACTCGATTTCTTCACGGCCGCTCAGGGCAGCTGCAGAAGTCGGTGCACCTGCGGCACGACGCGCACGTCGAGGTCGCGGTCGCGCGCGAGTTCGGCGACCGCGAGGACGAGCTCCATGGTCGGTGCTTTCACCCCCGCGATCGGCGTCGCGGGAGTCAGGATCACGCGCAGGCGCGGGGCGACGTCCTCGACCTCGTCGAGCAGGGCTGCGAAGTCCGTGAGCGCACGCTCGCCCGACACGACGATCTTGCCGCACGCGTCGCGGCCTTCGACGAGCGCGAGGGAAGCGCGGCGCGCGGCGCGCCACTCCGTGCTCGTCCGCGGTGCGCGCTCCTCCGCCCCGGCACCGACGACTTCTTCCGGCGCGTCGAGATCCTGGTCCGGCTTGAGGTCGAGGCTCACGTGATCGACCGCGTCGACGACGAGGGCCAGACTCTTCGGGTGCGCGCCGCCGGTTTCGAGATGGATCCGTCGTTGGCCCACCATCGCGCGCAATCCGAGCACGAAATCCGGCCACAGGAGCGGCTCGCCGCCGGTCACGCTGATCGTGCGCGGTGAACCCGGTTCGCACTCCGCGACCCAGCAAGCAGCCTGGAACGGAGTCGCCCACGCGGGTTCGCGTCGCGAGCCACCGCGCGCCGAATCGATGCGCGCGTGCTGGCCCTCGGCGAGTTTCCACGATCCCGGCGTGTCGCACCAACGACAGCGCAACGGGCATCCGCGCAGTCGCAGGAAGACCTGCGGCTCGCCGATGAAGGCACCCTCGCCCTGGATCGAGGCGAAGACCTCGAGCACCGGGGCGGCGTTCGACGCCGCGCCCGCGCGCGTCACTTCTTCTTCGCCGGAGCAGCCTTCGCCGCCGCGGCGGGGGCGGCGCCCTTCGCTGCCGGAGCCGCAGCCTTGCCTGCCGCAGCCTTGCCCGCCGCGACCGTGCCGCCAGCAGCCGGAGCCGCGGCTTCCTTGACCTTCTTCACGCCCGCGATTTTGTAGCGCGTGCGCACCTTCGGAATGCCGTGGACGACGCCGGTCTCGTCGCTGAACTTGCCGGCCTTCTTCAGGATCGCCAGGCGCTCGACGCGCGTGAACACGCTGCGCTCGCCGGCCAAGTTGTTGCCGACGCGCAGGGAGGAATGGATGGACATGGTTCGGAGCTCTTTCTCTAGCGTTTCTTGCGCCGTTCAGCGCGCGAGGACGTCGTCGATCTCGTCGATGTAAGCATCGGAGAACGGCATCGTCTTCGAGGACTCGGGATATCGCAGCCGCCGCAAGTTGTCGCGCAGCGGAACGAGTTCTTCGCGGGTCGGCTTCGCGCTCGCCACGAGCGCGATGCCCTTGCCCGACCCCAACAAAATGGGGCTACCGGCCGGGTATCCGAACTTCTGCAACCAGCGGTAGGCCTCGGTCGCGAGCGCGACGCCTTGCGCATCGTTCGGATACTGGGCCAAGCGCACGGTGTAGCGGTTCTTCGCGTCGTGCAGAGCAGCGTCGTGAGGCAGGCGCGCGG
>CAZKIY010000675.1:0-1535 GCA_964552875.1 uncultured Planctomycetaceae bacterium | reverse complement strand
ACCGCTTCCACGTCCACCTTCACCTTTTCCAACTTCACCTTCCAACCTTACGCCGGAGCACGACATGAATAACGCCACCAAGACCACCACGGACGACATCGACCAACTGAACTCCTTCTTACGCGGCGAGATCTCCGCCGTCGAGACCTACGACCAGGCCATCGAAAAGCTGAAGAGCGAGCCGACCATCGCAGAATCCCTGCGGGCGTGTCGCGAGTCGCACGACCGTCGCGTCAGCGCGCTCCGGGGCGAAATCCGCCGTCTCGGCGGCGAACCCGCGGACGGTTCGGGAGTCTGGGGCGCTTTCGCCAAGGCCGTCGAAGGCGGTGCCAAGGTCTTCGGCAAGGGAGCCGCCATCGCGGCTCTCGAAGAAGGTGAAGACCACGGCCGCGACGACTATCTCGGCGACCTCGAGAATCTCTTGCCGGCAACGCGGTCGTTCGTGCAGACGCAGCTCGTCCCCGAACAGAAGCGCACGCACGACGCGCTTTCACAGCTGAAATCGACGCTCTGATCCGCGAACGCCGAGCGCCGGTCATTCGTCAAACAGCCCGTGGGCGTTCGCGCCTGCTGGCTGTCCGTTTTGGATCCGATGCTCCAGAGAGCAACGAACCGACGGCTTTCGATCACACCGGTGCCCGTGACCGGGACCTCCACGCTTGCGAATCTCAGTGGGGCTCTTGGGGCTTGGCGCGCACCGCATACTCGACGGGCGGCGGCGTGCCGTACTTGCGTCGTGTGTAGACGTGGGTGATCTCGGCGCCGACGAAGAAGATCAATGAGGCGTAGTAGATCCAGGCCATCAGGACCACCACGGATCCAGCCGCGCCGTACGCCGAGCCGATGCTCGCGCGGCCGATGTACAGGCCGATCGCGTACTTGCCGACGACGAAGAAAATCGAGGTGATCACCGCGCCGAACCAGACGTCGCGCCAACGGATCTTCGCGTCGGGGAGGAACTTGAAGATCATCGCGATGTACACCGTGACGATCCCGAACGAGATGACGGTGTCGACGACCTGCCAGAGTGCTGGCTGCAACGCGACGCGGCCCTCGAGCCACGACCCCGCGGCCGACAGCGCCGAGCTGATCACGAGCGATACGAGCAGCAGGAAGCCGAATGTGAAAATCATCGCGAGCGACAGGATCCGGTCGCGCACGAGCGACCACAGGAAACTGCGCTTCTTCTTGGCCTCGGTCTTCACGTCCCAGATCCGGTTGAGCGCACTCTGCAGCTCGATCAACGCCGTCGTCGCGCCGATCACGAGGGTCACGAGGCCGATCGCCAGCGCCACGAAGCCGCGCTTCGGGCCTTCGGCGTTGGAGAGGACCGTCTGGATGACCTCGGCCCCGTTCTGCCCGACCATCCCGCGCATCTCCTCGACGAGTCGGCCTTCGACGGCCTCGCGGCCGAAGGCAAGGCCCGCGACCGACACGACCACGAGCAAGAGAGGAGCGAGCGAGAGCAGCGTGTAGTACGAGAGCGCGGCCGCGAGGTGCAGCGGCTGATCCGCCTGCAGCTCCTCGACGACCTC
>CAZKIY010000674.1:0-1544 GCA_964552875.1 uncultured Planctomycetaceae bacterium | reverse complement strand
GCGTTTCCGGTCTTGCGACGGCGGTGGATGGGAGTGTCTGACACCTTCATCAACCCGGGATCGGCGTCCCCTCGCGCTTCACGACCTCGGCGAAGAGCGTGCACAACCTCGACGTCACCGTCCCGCGCGCGTCGCCGATCTTGCGGCCGTCGATCTCCTTCACCCACGCGAGTTCGCCCATCGTTCCAGTCGTGAACACTTCCTCGGCCGTGTGGAACTCCATCAGCGAGATGCGCCGCTCGATCGCGACGACCTCGTGCTCACGCGCGAGCTGCAGCACGACGGCACGCGTGATGCCGGGAAGACAGTGATCCCCCGTCGGCGTGTGCAATTCTCCGCGCGACACGAGGAACAGGTTGGTCGCATTCGTCTCCGCGACATACCCCTCGACGTCGAGCATCACCGCGTCATCCGCTCCGGCCACGTTCGCCTGGATCTTCGCGAGGATGTTGTGCACCAAATTGTTGTGATGGATCTTCGAATCCATCACCGCCGGTGGCGCGCGTCGCACCGTCGACGTCACGAGCTTCAGCCCGCCCGATCCGTACACCGGTGCCTTCCACTCCGCGAGCACGATCAAGCACGGCCCCGATCTGTTGTTCCGCGGATCCATCCCCGACGTGATCTTCTCGCCGCGCGTCAGCGTCAAGCGCACGTGCGCGCCGTCGCGCATGCCGTTCTTCTTCAAGGTCTCGAACAACGCGGCGCGAATCGTCTCACGACTCGGCACGGACTCGAAGGCCATGGCTTTCGCGCTGTGCTCCAAGCGCTCGAGGTGCGCGTCGAGCTGGAACACGCGGCCCTCATAGACGCGCAAGCCCTCCCACACGGCGTCGCCGCCCTGCACGGAGCTGTCGAAGACGGACACCTTGGCTTCCGCACGCGGGACGAGCTTGCCGCCGACGTGGGCGTAGAGAGTCTGGTTCCTGGGATCCATGTTCGCGCGCACTGTCCGCGTCCGAAGCGATGCGTGCAAGCGCGATTGCGCGCGACTGCCGATGAGGCGATGCTGCGCGGCATGCGCACGATGATCCAGATCCTCGCAACATCCATTCTGTTCGCGTTTTCGGCCTGTTCGACGACGAAAGCGCACCACGAGCTCGCCACCGCGTCCCTCGCGCGCGGTTCCGATCCCCGTGCCGTCTCCATCGCCGAGGACATGGTCGAGGCGCTCGGCGGCCGCGCGGCCTGGGATCGCGCGCGCGTCCTCGAATGGAACTTCTTCGGCCGCCGCAGCCACGTGTGGGACAAGTGGACGGGCGACTATCGCCTCGAAGACGGGACCAGGGTCGTGCTCATGAACTTGAACACGGGGGTCGGGCGCGTGTTCGAGGGCGGCGTGGAAGTAATCGCCGCGGAGACGCGCACCAAGGAACTCGCGCGCGCGAAATCGATCTGGATCAACGACAGCTACTGGCTCGTCATGCCGTACAAGTTGCTCGATCCGGGCGTCACGTTGCGCGACGGCGGACAGCGGAAGCTCGCGAGCGGAGCGCCGGCCGACGTGGTGCGCGTCGAGTTCGAGGCCGTCGGCGACACGCCGA
>CAZKIY010000673.1:0-1550 GCA_964552875.1 uncultured Planctomycetaceae bacterium | reverse complement strand
CGCCAGGAGTTTCTGAAGGCGCAGGACTTGATCGGGTGAGTCGGCGAGACGGTTGGCGAGTTCGCCTGGATCCGCATCGAGGTGGTAGAGCTCGCTGGCCTCGGGATGGAGCGGACGCCACACGAGTTTCCATCCGCCGTCGACGACCGCGTAGAGGAAGTCGTCCAGAGGTCGGCTCTTCAGCATGGCCGCGTTCAAGTCGTAGCCGTTCACTTGGTCAGCGAACGCGCTGCGCGGCGGATCGGGACGACCTTCGAGCAGCGGACGGAGCGTGCGACCCGACAGCGCGCGCGGCGGCTCGACACCGAGGTAGTCGAGCACCGTCGGCGCGATGTCGATCGTGCTCACCGTGCCCGCGACGGACGGCACAGTCGCGACGCCGGGCAGGCGCACGAGGAGCGGCACGCGGATCTGCTCTTGGTAGAGGATGCGGTGGAACGCCCAGCCGTGATCGCCCAGACCTTCGCCGTGGTCCGCGACGACGACGACGAGCGTGCGTTCCCATTCGCCCGAGGCGCGCAGCGCGTCGAACAGCCGCCCGATCTGTTCGTCGAGGTAGCTGACTTCGGCGCCGTAGAGCTCGCGCGAGGCGATGAGTTCACCTTGCGGTCCACGTGGCACGCCTTGCATGCGGTCCGCGGGTGGGACCAGCACCGGATCGTGCGGATCCCAGTAGTGCACCCACAAGAAGAACGGATCGTCGAGCGCCGCGAGCTCCTCCACGACGATCGACGTCGTGTCGTCGGAGCGACGTTGGAGCTCGGTGAGCGGCCACGACATCGTGCCCGCCTGGCTGCGTCCGACTGCGCCTTCGAAACTCTCGAAGACGTCGAACCCGTGATGGAATCCGAAGTAGGCCGAGACCGGGAACGCGCTGTGCACGGCGGCCGTCGCATAACCGGCGCCCTTCAATACCGTCGCGAGCGTCGGGGTCTCCGGTTGCAACGCGTAGCCGCACATCCCGAGGAGGACGCGCACGCCGTGCTCGCGATTGTGGAGGCCGGTGAGGATCGAAGCGTGCGACACGGGCGTGACCGACGCCGTCGCGATCGCGCAGTCGAACCGCGTACCCTCTCGCGCCAGCGCGTCGAGGACCGGGGTCGGGTTCCCAGGGCGTCCATAGGTCCCGAGGAAGTCGGCGCGCGTCGTGTCGAGCGTGAGGAGTACGACGTTCCAGCGCGGAGCGGACCGTCGGCTCGCGAACCAGAAGGCGCCGACGACGGCGAGGACCACGAGGACGGCCAGAACGGAGAATCTCTGGATCGCGGGCTGCATGTGGAGGGGGATGCTAGCAGTCGGCGAGGGTCCGACGCCGACGTCCGCGCGCCCCGCGCAGGGTCACCGCGCTCAGAGCCCGCATACAGCGCACGGACCGAGAGCGACAGCGCGCGTGCACGCGACGCTCACCGCGGCTAAATTCTCGGGATGCTCCGACCTCGATGGATGCTCCGAGCCGGCCCGCGCGGTCTGCTCCTCGTAGCGCTCGTTCTCCTCACGGCGAGCTGCAAGGACGAGCGCCCGCCGGCGAAGAACACGCGACGTCCCGCGCC
>CAZKIY010000672.1:0-1555 GCA_964552875.1 uncultured Planctomycetaceae bacterium | reverse complement strand
GCCGCGGATGGCCGGTGTTCAGCTTCGAGTTCTTCCCGCCCAAGACGGACGAGGGCGCGCGGGCACTCCTCAACACGGTCGCGGATCTACAAGAAGTGTGGAAGCCCGACTATGTGTCGGTGACCTATGGCGCCGGCGGCAGCACGCGCGACCGCACGATCGACGTCGTCACGAAGCTGCAGTGCGATCTCGGCGTGCACACGATGGCGCACTTGACGTGCCTGGGTTCGACGCGCGACGAGATCCGCGGGATCGTCGACCGGCTCGTCGAAGCCGGCGTCGAGAACGTGCTCGCGCTGCGCGGCGACCAGCCCAAGGACGGCTCGACGATGCCGCCGGGCGACATGGCGCACGCGACCGAGCTCATCACGATGCTGAAGGATGGCTGGCCGCTCTCGATCGGCGCGGCGTGCTATCCCGAGAATCACGTCGAATGCACCGATCGCGACGCCGACATGCGCTGGACGAAGGCGAAGGTCGATGCGGGTGCGCAGATCCTGATCACGCAACTGTTCTTCGACAACGAATACTTCTTCGACTTCGTCCGTCGCGCGCGCGCGGCCGGCATCCGCGTGCCGATCGTGCCCGGGATCATGCCCATCACGAATGTGGCGCAAGTCGAGCGCTTCACCAAGTTGTGTGGGGCTTCCATCCCGCAGGAACTGCTCGAGCGT
Organism: uncultured Planctomycetaceae bacterium; assembly: GCA_964552875.1. GTDB lineage: Bacteria > Planctomycetota > UBA1135 > UBA1135 > JAEUHZ01. The sequence goes on along the minus strand of CAZKIY010000672.1, from coordinate 881 downwards.
CTGCGGCGCGTGGCGGACGATCCGGCGCTCGTCATGGCGACCGGCATCGAGCACGCGATCAGGCAGTGCCGCAAACTTCTCGAGGGCGGCGCACCCGGCATCCACTTCTACACCCTGAACAGGAGCCATGCGACGCGATCCATTCTCGCGGCCGTGCGGCGCGACTAGACTGAATACGACATGAAACCCACTCAAATGCTCCTCTTGCTGTCGCTCGCCGCGCCGGCCTCGGCGCTCGACCCGGCGCGGCAGGGTTCGATCGAAGTCGTCAAGGATTCCGTGGCCGAGCTGCGCGCGGAGTTCGACGCAGTTCCGAAGAACCAAAAGCAGCCCGGCTTCGATCAGAAGGCGCTGGATGACAAGCGCGTCGAGCTCGCGAAGCGTGCGCGCGCGCTGATGGAAGGCAACCCGCGCAGCGAACCCGCCGTTCGCGTTCGCGTGTGGATGGTGACATCAGGCGTCGAAGCCGGCAGTTCCGACTCGCTCCTCGACGAACTCATGACGAAGGACATCGCGAGCCCTGCACTCGGCGATCTCCTCGACGTCCTGCGGCCCAACTCACGGCCCGACGCGCGCGCGCGCGTCGAGACGCTGGTCGAGGATGCCGGCGATCGTGGCGTGCGCGGTCTCGCGCTGCGCACGCTCGCCGACCACGTGAAGTACGACCTCGATGGGTTGCGTGCGGTGGAAGCTGGCGACGTCTCGGTCGCGACGCATGCCAAACGGCATGGGGATGATCGCTCGGAATCCTTGCGCAAGTCGGGCGCAAACGAGGTCGAGAAGCAGTACGTCGCTTTGCTCGAACGCGTCGCGAAGGAGTACGGCAATGTCCTGGATTCACGCGGCCGAGCGATCGGTCCGCGCGCCGAGGGTGCGCTCTT
>CAZKIY010000671.1:0-1570 GCA_964552875.1 uncultured Planctomycetaceae bacterium | reverse complement strand
TCGACTCCTGGAGGAACGTCGCCAGCTCCGCGCGCTTCACCCGGTCCTGGAGCATCGTGTCGCGATGACGCACGGTGACGACGTCGTCCTTCATCGTGTCCCCGTCGATCGTGACGCAGAACGGTGTGCCGACCTCGTCGAGGCGACGGTAGCGGCGGCCGATCGCAGCGCTCTCGTCGTAGAACGTCGTGAAGCGCGCGCGGCGCAACTCGTTCTCGATCTCGTGCGCCTTCTCGGGCATGCCTTCCTTCTTCACGAGCGGCAGAACTCCGACGGTGACCGGCGCGATCTCGGGATGGAGGTGGAGCACGACGCGTGCCTCCCCCTCGACCATCTCTTCGTCGTACGCATCGATCAAGAACGTCAACGCGGTGCGGTCGACCCCGGCCGCGGGTTCGATGACCCACGGGAAGTACTTCTCCTTCGTTTCCGGGTCGAAGTAGCGCAGGTCCTTGCCCGAAGCTTCCGAGTGGCGCTTCAGATCGAAATCCGTGCGGCAAGCGATGCCCTCGAGCTCGCCCCACCCGAACGGGTACTCGTACTCGACGTCGGTGCAACCGGTGGAGTAGTGGGCCAACTCGTCGGCCGCGTGCTCGCGCATCCGCAACTTGGCGGGGTCGATCCCGTAGTCCGAGTACCAACTGTGACGTTCCTTGCGCCAGTACTCGTACCAGTGATCGTTCTGCGCGGGCGGGATGAAGAACTCCATCTCGGCCTGCTCGAACTCGCGCGTTCGGAACACGAAGTTCCCGGGGGTGATCTCGTTCCGGAAGCTCTTGCCGATCTGCGCGATGCCGAAGGGCGGCTTCTGCCGCGAGCTCTCCAGCACGTTCTTGAAGTTGAGGAAGATGCCCTGCGCCGTTTCCGGGCGCAGATACGCGACGGAACCCGCGCCTTCGACCGCGCCGACGTTCGTCTTGAACATCAAGTTGAACGCACGCGCCTCGGTGAGTTCGCCGCCGCATTCACCGGGGCGCTTGCTCGGGCGTTCGAGACACGCCGCATCGGCCAACTTGTCCGCGCGGAAGCGACCCTTGCACTTCTTGCAGTCGACCATGGGGTCGGTGAAGCCGGCGACGTGCCCCGACGTCTCCCACGTCTTCGGGTTCTGGATGATCGCCGAGTCGAGGCCGACCATGTCGTCGCGCAACGTGACCATGCGCGTCCACCACGCATCCTTGACGCGCCGCTTGAGCTCGACGCCGAGCGGGCCGTAGTCGTAGGTGTTGCCGATGCCGCCGTAGATCTCGGAGGCTTGGAACACGAATCCGCGGCGCTTGCACAGGGACACGATCGTGTCCATGAAGCGCGTGTCCTTAGTGGTCGTCATGGCGTGGGGCCCCGCACGCGAGCCGCCCGGGCGCGCGATTTTGGGCGCGGAAGGGTAGCGCGCTCGACCGGTTCAGAGCAGGGGAGAATTCACGGGCTCCCGCGCGCCGGAGCGGCGCCCCTCGAGCCTCTGGACCGGATCAGGCTTCGGGATCCATCCGACCCGGACGCGACCTCGCGATCGGTCCCGCGCTGCCGCGAGCGACCGTCAGTGCTTCGACGCCTGCTCGCGCGCCGCCGT
>CAZKIY010000670.1:0-1572 GCA_964552875.1 uncultured Planctomycetaceae bacterium | reverse complement strand
GCGCGTCCGCGCGTTCTCGTCCCATGCGCCCCATCCACGGTCTCCTCGCGCTCGCCGCCGTCGCCTTCCTGCTGCTCGGCGGCCTCCTTTTCTGGACGAACACGGATCCGGCTGGGACCCCCGACGTCGACGGGCGACGCCCGGTCACCGGCTCGAGCGAGAAGCCTCCGATGGAGGACCTCGCGGCGGTCCCGAAGGACGAGCGCGATCGCACGGCACAAGTCGGCACGGAGGGCTCGGCCCCCGGCCGCGCCGAAACGCCGACCGGCGAAGGGAAGGCGCAGCGTGTCAGCGGTCGTGTCGTCGACGAAGCCGGGAAGGGCGTCGCGAACGCCGTCGTCTACGCGGCCGCTGGCGGCGGGTTCGACGAGCTCGCTCTCGACGAAGTCGACCCGGCCGAGATGTTCTGGTTCCAGCGCACGGAGACCAAGACGGACTCCGCCGGTCGCTTCGCGCTCGATCCGAAGATCAACGCCAAGGTGCGCCTCGCCGTGCGGGCCGGTGGTTTCGCGCCGCTCGACGTCGAGCGCACGATTTCGGAGACGCGTCCCGACGTGGGCGACCTCGTCGTGCAAGCCGGAGTGGTCGTCGAAGGCCGCGTGATCGATCACCTCGGCCGTCCGGTGCAGGGCGCCGAACTGCGCCGTCGGCGTCCTTCTTCGGGCCCGATGGCCTTCTTCGTGGGGCGTGGAGGCGCAGTCGCCGCGAAGAGCGACGCTCAGGGAAACTTCCGCGTCGACACGATTCCCGTGGGGACGTGGAACCTGCGCGTGACGAGCGAGATCGCCCCGGACAAGGACGAATCGGGCGAGACGAGTCGGGCGGGCGAAGTCGTGCGCGGCATCCAGATCCAGCTCGAGGAAGGCTTCGAGATCGCCGGTCTCGTGACCGGGGTGCCGCCGAGCGACGCGGGCAAACTGCGGATCGCGGCGCTGCCGCGCGGCAGCGATTTCGGCGGCGATTTCGGGCCTTCGATGGGCGGCGCGCAACGGCTCGCGCCCATTGCGGCCGACGGATCGTTCGTGGTCAAGGGCTGCAAGAAGGAAGCGAAGTACCGCGTCTCGGCGCGACTCGCTTCGCAGGGCTTCGGCGGCATGCTGCGCAGTCCGACGCGCTCCGCGACCGTCGATGCGACGGCGGGCGATCGCGGGCTCGAGATCGCGTACCGCGCCGAGACCGCGCTCACGTTCCAGGTCGTCGAGGCAGCGAGCGGAGCGCCGATCACGACGATGACGGTGTCGGCCGGCGGCCGCATGGCGGCACCCCTGACCGACGACAAGAACCGCACGATCCGTGAGTTTCCCGGAGGTCGGGTGCGCTACGGCGGACTGCGACTCGGCGGAGGCGGACCGATGTCACGCGGCAGCGCGAACGACGCGTTGACCGTGCGCGTCGAGTCCCCGGGCTACGCGCCTTGGGAACGCAAGGACGTGCGCGTCACCGAGGGCAGCGACAACGATTTGGGCATCGTGCGCCTCGAAAAGACCTCGATCGTGAAAGTGCGCGTGACCGCGGCGGGCAGCGGCGCACCCGTCGTCGGCGCGCGCGTCTCGGTCGAGGCCGAGGAGAAGG
>CAZKIY010000669.1:0-1575 GCA_964552875.1 uncultured Planctomycetaceae bacterium | reverse complement strand
CGTTCCAAGTCATCGTGAGGACGATCGGCAGCGGATCCGGGACCGCGGCACCGGCGTAACCCGGGTAATCCGCGACGATCTGTTGATTCGCGACGTGCAGATTCGTGTAGGCAGCGATCGGCTGATCGTCGGCGTACAAGCTGCCCGCGATCGGGATCAGATCCACGGGACGCAGCAGGATCCGCTCCATGGCAGCCTGCAAGTCCGTCATCGCGATGGTGGTCTCGCGCGATGTCTGCAGGAGCTCACGCGCCCTCAGCTGACTCGTGACGGTGGCGAGCACCGCCACCAGCAAAACCGTGATCGCGATCATCAGCTCGATGAGCGTGAATCCCGCGCGACTCCGACGGAGCCCTTCGTGCCTGACCATGTGTGAATCCTGCCTCTCGCGAATGCGCGCGGAATGCCGTCCGCGCGGAGCACTCGACCTGCCTGGTCCAGGGCTCGCAGGAGACTTCGGCTGAAATGGTCGTCACTCCCGAAGGAAATCGCAAAGCTAACCGAGGTGTTTCAGGAGCATGGAAAGTGCTTCCACGAGCACGAAGCCGCCCTCCGAAGGCTCGGGGTCGGAGTGGAACGTCGACGGCACCGGACGCTCCACCCGGGCCTCTGCGCTGCGCAGGCGCTCGATCCTCCTCTGGCGTTCGCGCTCGGGTCCGCCGACGCGCGCCCACGAGAGCACACGGTCGAGTTCGAACGGATCGAGCCACACACCGTGCCCGCGACACACGTCCACGACGACTCCCGACGAGTTGCCGAAGTTCTTGCGCGACATCACTGTCCGACAAGCGGGGCACGGTCGGTAGCGAACGGCACCCCCGGCGTGTTGCGGAAGAGCCGGAGGCGCCACGTTCGAGAGTCCCGCGCGCTCGGCGGCACCGCACAGCGATTCGAGGAGCTCGGCCGTCAGCCACAGTCCGCCGCACCCTCCGCATTCCGTCATGACGTGCGTGCCGACCTGCCGCTCGCGCAGGTCCCGCGCGCAAGCCGGACAGCGTGCGCCCTCGGCCACGCTGGCGAGCGGTTGTTCCCCGAGTCGTTCACCACAGGAGTGACACCAAGTCGCGCCGGTGGGCGCGCGCACTGCACAGCGTGAACAGACGTGCGAGCGACCGCGGTCCTCGAGTGCGATTCCCGCATTGCACCAGGGACAGCTCGCCTCCCCTTCCTGGAACGAACCACCGCAACCGCCGCAGCGAAGCGGATTCGCGCACGACGCGGGAGAAACGGGAAGGGGATCTTCCATGTCGATTCGATCGGCCGCTGAAGGGCGCGGACTGGGGAGCGAACCGAGTTCGCCAGCCGAGTCGTCGCCCGGGATTGGTCGCTGGGCTCGCCCGATCCGGTGAGTGGGAATTCCGTTCCGGGATCCTCGTGCTCGGCGCGTCCTCGCGCGGCCTTCGATGCGCATGGCCAAAGCGTCGGACGCGCTCTCGCTACGCGGAGCGACGCGACTAGGTGTTGTGTGGCGGTCTCAGAGCGACATCAGTCCGAGGAGGACGATCACACCGACCCCGACCGCGAACACGAGCGCCGCGATCTTGATCCACGAGTACGGCGCATCCCCCACGACGC
>CAZKIY010000668.1:0-1578 GCA_964552875.1 uncultured Planctomycetaceae bacterium | reverse complement strand
CGCGTGCTCGTCGTCGAGGACGAGGAGGCACTCGCGCTGGGCATGCGCGACGCGCTCCAACACGCGGGGTTCCAAGTCCAAGTCGTGCACGACGGGACGACGGGACTCGAACGCATCAAGGCCGAGGAGCCCGATCTCGTGGTCCTCGACCTCATGTTGCCCGGCATGAGCGGCCTCGAGATCCTGGCACAGTTGCGCAAGGAACGCCGCGACGTCCGCGTCGTCATCGTCACGGCGCTGGCGTCCGAGAGCGATCTCCTGAAGGGGTTCGAGCTCGGCGCGGACGACTACGTGAAGAAGCCGTTCTCCCCGCGCGAGCTCGTCGCGCGCGTCGAAGCGCAGTTCCGCCGCCGCGAGATGGAGTCGACGCCGACACCGCAGCTCGAATTGCCGGGCGGGATCTCGGTCGACCTCCATCGCCTCGAAGTGCATCGCGACGGCCAAGTGCTGCAACTCACGCCGCGGGAAGGCGACATCCTCGAGTACTTGATCCGCAACCGTCACCGCGTCGTCACGCGCGACGATCTCCTCCTCGACGTGTGGCACTACAAGAGCGCCAACGTCGAGACGCGCACGGTCGACATCCACATCGTCGGCCTGCGTCGCAAGGTCGAACCGAATGCGGCCGAACCCACGCTGATCCAGACGGTCCGCGGCAAGGGTTACCGCTGGTACTCGTGAACCCGGATCCGGATCCGCGCGCTGGCGGACCGGACTCGGCCAGCGCGCCGCCGCGCGACGCGCGACCCGCGGCGAGTCAGCCGCCGGGAGAGGCGACCGCAATCCTCACGCGCGCGGTGGCCGAGCGCCTGCGCATGCGACCGTATCGCGGCGTGCGGCGCGGCAGCCGACGCGTAGCGCTGGGGCTCTACGTTCTCCTGCTCGTGCTGCCCACACTGGTCCTCGGAGGTCTCCTGTGGAACCAACTCCAGCGCGACCACGAAGCCCTGCTGGCGTCGGTCCCGGGCGATGCGTCGCATGCCACGCGGCGCTTGCAAGAAGCCTTCGTCCAGCGCGTCGAGGAAGTCGTGCGGCGCGAGGACGGGCGGCCGTTCTTCGAGTACCGCAATTCGTACTTCCCGCCCGGAACGATCGGTGCCGACCTGGCGTTCGTGCCCTCGCCTCTCGCCGGCGGGCCGACTCCGGGCCCGATCCTCGGCTGGTACTCGTACCGCGGCGAGGACAAGACGCGCGAAGGTCCGCTCGAAGTCTTGCTCGGATCCAGCGCGCGAGAACCCGGCGCACCCCTGCGCGGTCGCACGCTGCGTGCATCGATCGTCGAACTGCGCACGCGCATGGAGCACGAGAACACCCTCTTCAGGATCCTGTTCGCCGGCGTGCCCCGTCAGGAGCACTACGCCGTGCCGGTCGTCGCGATCAATCTCTCGGAGGAAGAGGACATCGACTGCCTGCGCGAGGAACTGCCGGCCCTGCGCGGTCTCCAGAACCAGTCTCAACCCGTGTCCATCACGCCGTTCCGGTTGCGATTCTGGCGCGAGAGCGACGGAACCCCGCGTCTGGCGGCGACGCGCACGGTACGAATCCGACCCGATGCGGAACGTCGTGCGATGCCGTCGT
>CAZKIY010000667.1:0-1580 GCA_964552875.1 uncultured Planctomycetaceae bacterium | reverse complement strand
TCGGCAGCATCGTCGCGCGGTCCTTGTCGCCCTTGCCGCGGCGCACCGTGATCTGGTGGCGATCGAAGTCGACGTCCTTCACCCGCAGGCGGCAGCATTCGAGCAGTCGCAGGCCTGCCCCGTAGAGGAGCGTCGCCATCAGCCGCGGTGTGCCGTCCATGCGTCCGAGCACGAGGCGGACCTCGTCGCGCGAGAGCACAACGGGCAGTCGCTGTGGCGTCTTGGCGTGGACCAGGCCGTCCAGCCAGGGCAGGTCGATCGAGAGAACCTCGCGATAGAGGAAGAGCAGCGCGGCCAGCGCTTGGTTCTGCGTCGACGCGGCGACGTGGCCGCGCGTCGCGAGGTCGCTCAGGAATGCGGTGACGTGCTGGGCGTCGAGCTCGGCCGGATCGCGGCGGCCGTGGTGCTCGCAAGTGCGGCGCATCCAGCCGAGGTACGCGTCTTCCGTGCGCGGACTGAAGTGGCGCAGCCGCATGGCGGTGCGGGCGCGGTCGCTGAGACGCGGGGTGGGTGCGGCGCGGCCGACGGTCGGGCTCGGGACGTGCGCAGCGGGCCGCGCGGGAATCGAGGTGGCACGAGGCAGCGCGCGGCGCGGGTCGGGCGGGCACTCGCGCACCAGCGAGGCTCCGGCCAGCTCGCGTTGGGATTCGCGCAACGCGACCAGCGGGTACGAACTCACCCGCGTCGACCGCCGGGAGGCGCGTCGCGGGACTGGCTGCGCTGCGAGCACGAGCACCATCGCGGATGTGGACGATCCGCGTCCACACCAAGTGTGTCAAGGGGCCCAACCGGAGATCGTCGCGGCCTCTCCTCCAGTCCCACGCCGGCGGGAGGCAGAATCTCCCGCCGTCTCCATGACCACGACCCTCGCCAAACTCCGTGGCCTCGGCCCCTTCGGACTCCTGCTCGTCGCGGCCGCGGGCCTGCCGCTCGTCGGCAGCGCGGTCCTCCTCGCGTTCACACCCGAGGTCGAGCCGCGTCTGCGCGCCGCGGGCTTCGCGGGTGTCGTCATGTTCACGCTGGCCACCGCGCTGCTCTCCGGCTTCGCGCTGATGAACACGCAGGTCCTCGCGCTCTTCGCGGGATACGTCTTCGGGTTCTGGACCGGATTCGCGAGCGTCTACGTGGGCATCGTCGGCGCGGCACTGCTCGCGTTCGCGATCGCGACGCGCATCAGCGGACCTGCATTCCTCGCTGCCATCCAAGCTTCGCCGCGAGCTTCGGCGATCCACGCAGCGCTCGTGCGCGATCCGCGCGGCGGGCTCACGACCACGGTGCTCGTGCGACTGTCGCCTGTCGTTCCGTTCGCGATGGTCGGCGTCGTCCTCGCGGCGGCGGGCATCCGCTTCGCACCGTTCTTCGCGGGCACGGTCCTCGGCATCATCCCGCGCACCGCTCTCGTCGTGTTCGCAGGCGCGTCGCTCGCGACCTTCGATCCGGACGCGGGACCCGATCGCAAGGTGCAGATCGCGCTCGCCGTCGTTGCGACGGCGGCGCTGTTCGTGTTTCTCGGTTACGCGGGCAAGCGCGCGCTGCGACGACAGATCGCCGCGAACACGACGCGACCGACGGACGTCTAG
>CAZKIY010000666.1:0-1582 GCA_964552875.1 uncultured Planctomycetaceae bacterium | reverse complement strand
TCGCGAACCGAGCGAGCGAACGCGGCGTTCTCGGAGAGGAAACCGTAGCCCGGGTGGATCGCTTCCGCCCCGGTCGCCTTCGCGGCGGCGAGGACTTTGTCGACGCGCAAGTACGTGTCGCGCGGCGTCGTTCCACCGAGCGGCACGGCGATGTGCGCCATGCGCGTGTGGAGCGCGCGCTGATCCCAGTCGGAATAGATGGCGACCGTCTCGATGCCCATTTCGCGCGCGGTGCGGATGACGCGCAGGGCGATTTCGCCCCGGTTGGCGATGAGGATGCGTTGGAACATGCAGGGGGCTCGATCGACGGATCTCGAAGGCGCTCGCGGACATGGTACTCGCCGCGTGCGGCTTTCTCGCCCGTGCGAAGAGCCGCGATCGGGTGCGACGGCCCCCCCGCGACTGCGCGCGGAAGCTTCGAAGCAAGCGTCACTCTCCATGAAGATCCGCACTTTGACTGCGGATCTTCATGGTACTCTCTGGGCGTGTTCGAACGCCGAGAAGAGGTCGCCCGCGTGCTGCGATTGCTCGACGATTACCCGGTCGTCGCGCTCCTCGGCCCGCGCCAGATCGGCAAGACGACCCTCGCGAAGGCCGTGGCTCGACGCTTCAAGGGCGCGCGCCACGTGTTCGATCTCGAGCGCCGGCGACACGCGACCCAGCTCGCGGATCCCGAGACCGCGCTCGAGCCTCTCCGCGGCCTCGTCGTGATCGACGAGGTGCAGCGCGAGCCGGGGATCTTCGCCGCGCTCCGTCCGCTGGCCGACCGCGAGCGGACACCGGCTCGGTTCCTGGTACTCGGCAGCGCGACCCCACGTTTCCTGCGACAAACTTCGGAGTCACTGGTCGGTCGTCTCGCCCACTTCGAGCTCGACGGCCTCGGCCTCAAGGACTCTGGAGGTCGGAACTGGAATTCACTCTGGACTCGCGGCGCCTATCCCCGCTCCTACAGCGCGCGTTCCGTGTCCGCGAGTTTCGGTTGGCGGCGCGACATCGTGCGCGGCTACCTCGAGCGCGACATCTCCGACCTCGGCCTGCGCGCCCCGGCCTCCACGATCGAGCGTTTCTGGGTGATGATCGCGCACTACCACGGGCAGATCTGGAACGGGGCGGAGCTCGCGCGCGCGTTCGCGATCAGCGAGGCAACGGTGCGCCGCTACGTCGACGTCCTCGAGTCGACGTACATGATTCGCGTGCTGCGACCGATCGCCGTGAACACCGGGAAGCGCCTCGTGAAAGCGCCCAAGGTCTACGTCAAGGACAGCGGGATCCTCCACCAGCTGCTCGAACTCCGCGATGCGCATGCCGTCGTGCAGCACCCGAAAGTCGGTGCGTCGTTCGAGGGTTTCGCGCTCCAAGAGACCATTCGCCGTCTCGGTGCGAGCCCGCGCGAGTGCTCGTTCTGGGCCACGCACCAAGGGGCGGAGCTCGACCTCCTCGTCGTGCGCGGCAAGCACCGCCTCGGTTTCGAGTTCAAGCACACCGTCGCGCCGGAGGTCACGAAGTCGATGCGCATCGCGATCGAGGACCTCGGCCTCGATCGGCTCGACATCGTTCACATCGGCGAGGAGACGTATCCGCT
>CAZKIY010000665.1:0-1583 GCA_964552875.1 uncultured Planctomycetaceae bacterium | reverse complement strand
TCGCGTACTTGGCCCACGCGATCGCGCGGCGGATGTTCGGCGTCAGCGCGTCGAATCCGATCACGTCGTTGCGCTCGATCGCTTCGCGCATGTGCGCGTCGTTGACGATGCGCTCGTCGCACAGTTCGACCGGGATCTTCGCCTTCTCGAGGCTGGCGCCGAGGTAGGCGATGCCGAGCACCATCGACAGGGGGTCTTCCTGGACGTGGGGCTTGACGTACGTGAGCAGGGTTTTGCGCATCGGTGGTGTGGATCGAAGGTGGCGAGCGCAATGAGTCGCGATCGGTGTGGACGCGCCGGAGCGGCGATCCACGCGTCCTTCGTCGGAGGGAGATCGACCGCGGACGCCTACCAACTCTACCCCCTGCGGAAGGTTCTCGCAAAGCCTTCAGAGGCAGACACTTCCGCTGGGAAGGACCTTCACGGTCTCTTCGCGCGCGTTTGACCGCCCGTGCGTGCGGCCAGGCGCGCCAGTTCGTACTCCTCGAGGCATTCCGCGGCGAGGCGCGGAATCGTGAATCGGGCGATCAGCCGAGCGCGGCCCGCTGCGCCCATGCGACCGCGGAGTCCGGGATCCGCGAGCAAGCGCGCGACGCTGCGCGAGAAGTCCGCGACGTCGAACGGGTTCGCGACGAAGCCGGTGACGCCGTGCTCGACGACCTCGGGGCTGCCGCCGAACGACGTCGCGACGACGGGCTTCGCATGCTCCATCGCCTCCAGATTCACGAGACCGAACGTGTCGAAGCAGATCGACGGCGTCACGAACACATCGGTCGCCGCGTAGGCAGCTTGGAGCTCGGCGCCGTCCAGCCAACCCGTCGCGACGACGCGATCCAGGACGCCGAGTTCGCGCGCGCGCGGCTCGAACTCGCGCACGTAGACGTCCTTCTTCCCGAGGACGAGCAAGCGCAGATTCGGGAAGTTGGGACCGAGATGCGCGAGCACGCGTAGGAGTTGCCCGACGCCCTTCTGTTCGTGCAGGCGTCCGCCGATCGCGAGGACGAGTGCATCGTCGAGGTCGAAGCGCGCGCGGAACGCCGCGACGTCTGCCGCGCTCGGAAGCTCGGCTTGCAGACGCACGGCATTGTGCAGCGTGCGGTCGACCCGGATCCCGTTCGCGCTGATCACGGCGCCGAGTTCGTCGGACACGACCGTGAACCGGTGGACATCGCGCGCCAGGACCTCGCGGATCGCCGCATTGCGCCACGGATTCCAGCGCAGACGCTGACACGGAATGCACTTCTGCCAGTACGCGGAGTAGTCACGTTGCAGTCCGCCGGCGATCTCGCCGCCGTGGAAGCAGGTCAACTTCTGGTAGCAGAACGTCATGACGTCGTGCGCCGTGAACACGACGCCCGCCCCGGATTCTCGCGCGCGGGTCAGCGACTCGTAGCCGAGGTGCGCGTGGATGAGGTGCGCATGCACGACGTCCGGCCGGAAGGTGTCCAGCACGCGCTGGATGTCGTCGTGGACCGGCCGCGTCGAGATCGAGGTCCAGCCGCGCCAACGTGCCGATGCGTCGCTGAAGACACGCTCGACGCGCAAGCCCTCGATCTCGGTCGGCGTCGCTTCGGCACGGTCCT
>CAZKIY010000664.1:0-1585 GCA_964552875.1 uncultured Planctomycetaceae bacterium | reverse complement strand
CAGGAACCTGCTGCGCCGCTCCGCGGAGCGGAGCCGTCAATTTCGTCACCTGAACCCGGGAGCGGGTCAGACGGCGTGCTCGTGCCGGCGGAGCCACGCGGTCCCTTCGCCTCGCGTCCCGAGGCCTCCGTCGAATCGGACTTCGCGCCCTCCGCGATCACAGCCAGTGCTCGCCGCCGGTTGGACAGCCTGGCCCAGCTCCTCGACGACGACTCGCACGCCGTCCAAACCGTGGTCACCGCCACCCTGCGCGACGCGCGCCGAGCAGCGCGGCCCGCCTTGATCCGCGCAAATCGAAACGCGAGCGCTGCCGGACGCGTGCGCGCGCGAGCCCTCCTCGCGGATCTCGCCCGCGCTCCCGTGCATCGCCGCGTGGTCGGTTACCTGACGCGCGAAGCGGTCGAGCTCGAGCGCGGGCTCTTCCACCTGTGCCGCCTGTCGGATCCGTTGTTCGATCCGCGTCCCAGCCAGCGGATCCTCGACGAGCTCGCGCGCGAAGTGGCCAAGAAAGCGCGGGCCCGAACCGACCCGCTGCACCGAGCGAAGGCGCTGGTCGAAGTCCTCGGGGTCGAACACGGATTCCGCGGAGCGCCCGACGAGTTCCATCGGGCGGACCGGGTGCAGATCGACCGCGTGCTGCAGAATCGCCGCGGCATTCCTCTCACTTTGTGCGCCATTTATGCCTGCGTCGCGATCCGAGCGGGCTTGCGTGTGGGGCTCATGCCGCTGCCGGGACACGTGCTGCTCCGCCTCCACGGTGACACGACCAGCCTGATCGTGGATCCCTATCATCGCGGCGAAGCGCGCAGCGAAATCGACCTGCGACGGCAACTGAAGTCACGCGGTCACGGTTTCCAGGCGTTCTGGTTCCGCGACGCGGATGCGCGTTCCATGTTGCGCCGCCAGGTCGCGAACCTCGCACGCAGTGCCGAGCTCTACGGGCGTCGTGGCGAGTTGCGCTCGCTGCGCTCGATCCTCTCCGCCCTGGAACGACGCCGCGCGGCGAGCGCGACGGCGAGCTGATCTCGCGCATCGTGGTCGAGGGTCCCAAACCGCCGGCACGTTCGTGGCACGGCCCGACGGAATTGCCCGTCTTCCCGCTGCCGGGCGTGTTCCTCTTCCCGGGTTGCGTGATGCCGCTGCACGTGTTCGAGCCGCGCTACCGACAGATGGTTTCGGACCTGCTCGATCGTCACGGCCGACTCGTGCTGGCCACGATCCAGGATGCGGAGGGCGAGTCGTTCGATCCTCCGCGCATCCACGCGATCGCGGGCCTCGGGGAAATCGGCCGCCACGAAGAGTTGGCCGACGGTCGCTTTCTGATCTGGCTCATCGGCCTCGGTCGCGTGCGCATCGAGGAGATCCCGAGCGATCGGTTGTACCGACGCGTGCGCATCGAGCCGCTCGAGGAATGGGACGTTCCGGCTGCGGACGAACCGGGCGTGCGCGCGCGCGTGCAGACCGCGCTGCTCGCGCGCTGCGAGGAATTCCTCAACCTCCCCGCGGGCGTACCGCTCACCCATCTCGTCGATCTCCTCCTCCAACGGCTGCAATTGCCCGCACATCGGATGCAGGAGCTCTTTTC
>CAZKIY010000663.1:0-1590 GCA_964552875.1 uncultured Planctomycetaceae bacterium | reverse complement strand
AGAAGTACGAGTACCGCCGCGGCTACAAGTTCTCGACGTACGCGACGTGGTGGATCCGTCAGGCGATCACGCGCTCGATCGCGGACCAGGCGCGGACCATCCGCATCCCGGTCCACATGATCGAGACGATGAGCAAGCTGCGGAACGTCACGAAGAAGCTCGTCCAGCAGAAGGGTCGCGAGCCGAGCGTCGAGGAAGTCGCCGAGGCGACCGGCATCTCGGTGGACGAAGCCAAGCGCGTGATGAAGATCAGCAAGCATCCGATCAGCCTCGACCGGCCGATCGGCGAGTCCGACGACTCGTACTTCGGTGACTTCATCGAGGACGAATCGGCGGAGAGCCCGCTGGCGGCGGCCGGCCACGAGATGCTCAAGGAGCGCCTCGAGGACGTGCTCAGCACGCTGACCTTCCGCGAGCGGGAGATCATCAAGCTGCGTTACGGCATCGGCGACGGTTACACGTACACGCTCGAGGAGGTCGGCCGGATCTTCCGCGTCACCCGCGAGCGCGTGCGGCAGATCGAAGCCAAGGCCGTGCGCAAGCTGCGCCACCCGGTGCGTGCGCGTCAGTTGGCCAGCTTCCTGGACGGCGCTTCGGTGCCGGACGACCTGGAAGGGGCGGATCTGGCCTACGACGCCGGCGACATCTGACGCGGACGGCCACTGGCCGTTCGGGATCCCTTGGGGCGGCCGGTGGGCCGCCCCAACTCATTTGCAGGCTCATTTTCGGGGCGATTCCGGCCGTTCACGGTGCGGTTCCGAGGTCTCCTCGACGTCGACGTTCGAGCAGCGGCGTGGACAAGGGCAATCGGATGCGTATCCTTTTCGCCCCATGCGTGACGTGATCCGCTCGCTGCTCGATCTCCAGGAGGTCGACCGCGACCTCCACCGCGTCCTCGAGGAGCTCAAGCGGCTCCCCGCGGAGCGCACAGCGCGCCAAGCCGAGGTCCAACGGCTCGCGGCGGCGGTGGCCGAGAAGAAGCTGGCCGCGAAGAACGTGCGCGTCCGCATCAAGGAGTTCGAGGACATCGCCGTGGCGGGGCGTCAGCGCATCCGCAAGCTCGAGAACGACATGACGACCGCGCGCGCCGACGCCCAGCTGCACGCGTTCTTCGAGCATCAGATCAAGTCGATCCGCAAGGAGGTCAGCACCGCGGAGGACGACGGGCTGAAGCTGCTCGAGCAAGTCGAGGGGATCGATCGCGACGCGGCCGACATCCAGTTGAAGCACGACGCCGAGAACAAGATCTTCGAGCTCTTCGCGGCCAACGTCGCGCGGGAGATCGAGGTCGCGGACGTGAAGCGCGCCAAGCTGGAGGCCGAGCGCGCGAAGCGCATGAAGGGCGACGTCGCGCCCGAGGTGCTCCTCGACTACGAGCGCTTGCTGAAGTCGCGCGGCGGAGTTGCGCTGGCCCGACTCGACGGTCGGCAATGCCAAGCGTGCTTCATGGACATGCCGACGAACATGACGGTTCGGGTCGCGCGCGGGTCCGAACTCGTGCGTTGTCCGAGTTGCGATCGCATTCTGTACACGGTGAGCTAGCGCCGCGCGCTCGCGCGCGGCGCCAGTGGTAACGACACCGTCACCTGA
>CAZKIY010000662.1:0-1597 GCA_964552875.1 uncultured Planctomycetaceae bacterium | reverse complement strand
CCGCTCCCGCCGGTCTGACGCTCGGAGTGGGTGAGCGAGTGTGAGAGAGAGTTCGAGATCGATGAGAGACTGATGGGAACGCGGCCGCTCCACTCGGGGCGGCCGCGGTCTTTTTCGTAGGCTGCGTGGTCGTGGAAGCCCGCATTCGTGTCCTCGGCCCTGCCCGATTTCCCTCGCCGCTCTCGAGCCCCGTTTCGGACGGAGTCTGCGTGCCCGAGTCGATCGTGCGCGTCGACGGCGACATCGAGCCGTGCACGACGTGGGAAGTCGCCGGGCCGCGCGAACGATTGTTCTTCGAGCCGAGTGCCCTGCGCGCGGCTGTCGTGACGTGCGGGGGACTGTGCCCCGGATTGAACAACGTGCTGCGCTCGTTGTTCCTGCACCTCCACCACCTCTACGGCGTGAAGGAGCTGCTCGGCGTGCGCTACGGCTACGCGGGCCTCGATCCGGCGAGCACGCATCCGCCCGTTCCGTTGACGCAGCAATCCGTCGGACGCATCCATCGCCTCGGCGGGACGATGCTCGGCACGTCGCGTGGACCGATCGCGCCGGAGGTCATGCTGGCGACTCTGCAGCGCATGGAGGTCGGCGCGTTGTTCTGCGTCGGCGGCGACGGAACGATGCGCGGCGCGCACGAGCTGTCGAACGCTGCGCGCGCGGCCGGATATCCGCTCGCGGTCGTCGGCATCCCGAAGACGATCGACAACGACATCCAACACGTTTCGCGGTCGTTCGGATTCCGAACGGCCGTCGAAGCAGCGCGCGAGGTCCTCGATTCGGCGCACAACGAAGCGACCAGCACGCGCAACGGAGTCAGCATCGTCCGGTTGATGGGGCGCGAAGCCGGATTCCTCGCGGCCGAAGCGGCACTCGCGAGTCAGGACGCGAACTTCGTGCTCGTGCCCGAGGTGCCGTTCGAGTTCGACGGACCGAGCGGATTCCTGGCCGCGCTCGAACGACGCCTCGACACCTCAGGGCACGCACTGATCGTCGTGGCGGAAGGTGCTGGGCAAGAGCACCTCGGTCGCGCAGCGCTCGAGAAGGACGCGTCGGGCAACCGCGTCCTCGGAGACATCGGCGTGCACTTGAAGGAACGCATCGGCGCCCACTTGAAGGGTCTCGGGATCCCTTACGCGCTGCGCTACATCGACCCGAGCTATTCGATCCGCAGTCGACCGGCGAACTGTGAGGATGCGATCTTGTGCGATCAACTCGCGCGCCGCGCGGCGGATGCAGCGCTCGCGGGAAAGACGGACCTCGTCGTCGCCAGCGTGCACGACGTGTTCGTGCACTTGCCGCTCGAGAGCGTGACGGGGAACAAGCGCCGACTGGATCCGGACGGCGAGCCGTGGCGGTCGGTGCTCGCGTCGACGGGGCAGGCGCCGCGGTTCGGCGATGCCTGAGTCGGTTCGTGCCATCGCGCTCGCTCCGCGAAGAGGGTCGGCCCTCGGGACCCAGGCGAGGAAGAGGCGTCCGGGAGACGCTGCCCCCTACCAGACCACGCGCACGCCGTTCGTCGTGTTGAACTCCGCCGCGCTACCGCAGAATCCAGGAGCCATGTCGCGATACCAAAGCTGATAGAAGCGCTGCGAACCCG
>CAZKIY010000661.1:0-1600 GCA_964552875.1 uncultured Planctomycetaceae bacterium | reverse complement strand
CCGACGTTCGTCTTCGTCCCGAGGCGGATGATCGCGCCACCCGCGCAACGGAGACCGTCGCCGAAGAGCGTTCCGGCGCCGGCCGGAGAGCCCGCCTGGGTCGTGCCCTGGAAGTAGAGAGCGCTCGAGTTCGGCATCGTCGTGCCGTTCAACACGATCGTGTCGGCCGAAATGCTGGCCGAGCCGGTCGCGCTCAGCTCGCCGCCCGTACCGAGCGAGTGCAGGCAGCCCTCGCCGTTGCCGACCGGGCTGTTGTTGGCGCACGGGCAAGCGAGGCCCGAACCGTCACCGAAGCAGAACGCCGTGCCCGGCGGAGCAAAGCCGCAGTTCGGGTTGGCGCCGCCCGGCGTGGGCGTGATGTATCCCGGCGTGCCGGTCAAGTTGAAGTCGAGGAACTGAGGGTTCAGCCCGAACGGCGCATCACCGCACTTCACGATGCCGGCCGGGAGGAACGTGCCGTCCATGTAGACCGTCGCGCTGTCGAACGTGGTGTCACTCGCACCACCGTCCGAGAACGCGAACTTCTCGATGATCGTGATCGCGGGGTCCGTCGTGAGCGTCGTCACGGTGCCCATGCCACCGACGCGCAGGTCCTGGCCGAGGTTCGCGATCACCCCGGCGGGGCTCGTCGTCTGGATGAAATAGAAGGTGTTCGTGCCGTTCTCGAACAGGTTGACGTTCGTGGGCGAGCCGGGGCCATTGACGATCTGGTCAACGGCCGGCACGACGGTCGTCGAGCCTGCGGTGTAGACGCCGCTCGCGGGGATCACTCCCGCGGAGAGGTCGATCGCGACGTCGAGAGCGCCGAACGAGCTCGTCGAGTCGCCCTCGACGATGAGGAACATGTAGCCGTTCAAGGAAGCGCCGGGTGTGCCGCGCACTTCGATGAACTCGCGGTCGTCGGTGCCCACCTGGCTGACGAAGACTTCGTTGAGACTGACTTGTGCCGAAGCGGATGCGGCACAGAGGGCCAAGGCGGCGGTGAGGAATCGGACTTGACGGAGCATGTGCTGAGGGTCCCCGGGGGTTCGGCTGGCCATCCAAGCGGTCGGGGTCGGCCGCAAGGGACGGTGTCCATGCCGGGCGAATGTCGAAACCCCGCGAGTCGAAGCGGGATCTCGTGCCGCGGCACGGATCGGGAGGCTCCTGAGGCCGCCCCGATCTTTGCAGTCTATCCGGGCCTGACGGGCGCCGGGAGAGCCCTTCGAGTTCCTGCGGACGATTGATCCGGCTCGAACCCCACGTTCACATCCGCGGGCATCTGGCGAGCGCATCCGAGCGCCCCGGGCTCGGTCCCTGCGGGCGTGTTGTCGCTCCTCAGCGGCTCGGCGCAGGCACGAGCAGCACGCCGTCGGGGCAGTCGAGCTCCACCGGGTCGGTCACGACGCGCCCCGGTTCCCCGGGACAGGCAAAGCCCCAGCGCGCCTCGACGGCCTCGCCACCGCCGGCGTACCCGAGCTTCTCGAGGATCGCGCGCGCCTCGGCCTGATCGACTCCCGCCTTGGACGCGTCGTGGCACGGCGATGTGACCCACGCACCATGCCGCGCCAGGAGTTTCTGAAGGCGCAGGACTTGATCGGGTGAGTCGGCGAGACGGTTG
>CAZKIY010000660.1:0-1607 GCA_964552875.1 uncultured Planctomycetaceae bacterium | reverse complement strand
CGAGGTCGAGTACGGATAGCGGAAAGCAGATAGCGCTGCACCAAGCCTGCCTCGTCCTCGCGCACGCCCTCGATCCGCGTTCGATCGACGCGGGCAGCGATCGAACGCATGTTGCACTTCGGACGAACCGACGTGGACCTCACCGGAGGCTCGCTGAATGTCCGCGGAATCATCGCGCGGCCTGGCCGGTGCTCGAGCCGAGCCGTTCGACCTCGACTCCTTGAACTCGAGCACGTCGGTCGAACCGCCACGCGTACCGCACAGCGAGGCGAATGTGCGCGGAATCGAATCTCGCCTTGGTGACGTTCTTGGATAGACGCCTGTTTTCTCGTGATTTCCGACGACCCGGGCGTTCGCCGAGCGTTCTATCGGAAGGAGGGTGTCGATGGAGCACTCGCACACGCTCCTGCAGTCTCAGTCGCCGTCACGCATGCAGTCGCCGTCACGCATGCAGTCGCAGTCGCACAAGCCGTCGCGGTCCCGATCCGTTCGCCAGATCGACTTGTTCCGTCGCGGCGGCGCGCGAGTCGGCGCGGGTCGCAAACCGACGGGCGAGCGCGCTCTCGTGCCGCACGACACGCGAGCGCGCGTGACGCGGCACACTCCGGTCCTCGTCACGACGAGGCTCCTCGCGGGACGGCCCAACCTGCGGCGCGAACGCAAGCTCGCGCTCTTGCGCGGGACGTTCGCCGCGGGCGCGGACCGATTCGGCTTTCGGCTCATCGAGTACTCGATCCAGTCGAACCCTCTGCACTTCGTCGCCGAGGCGCAGGACGAGATCGCGCTGGCGCGCGGCATGAAAGGGCTGCTCGTCCGCGTCGCGAAGGCGCTGAATCGCGCGTGGGAACGGACGGGTCGCGTCCTCGGCGATCGCTACCACGCGCGTGTGCTCAAGACGCCGCGCGAGGTGCGCAACGCGCTCGTCTACGTGCTGCAGAACGCGCGTAAGCACGGCGCGCGCATCTTCGGCATCGATGCGCATTCGTCGGGTCCGTGGTTCAGCGGGTGGATGGATCGGACGCCGAGGAGTGATCGTGCGTTGCCCGCAGCGAGTTCGTGGCTGCTCCTGTTCGGATGGCTGAAGGGCGGACGCATTGCGACGAGCGAGGCACCGCGGCCGGATCCACGTGCGGGGGGCCGAGCGGGACGCGGGGCCTGAACCGGCGCTGGGGCTCGCCGACGCGCATGCCGTCGCGCATGCCGTCGCATGCCGTCGCGCATGCCGACGCACGCGCCGACGCGCGCGGTGCAATTGCACGGTGCAAGTGCGCTACCCGCGCGGGTCGCGAATCCGAACACCGCGCGTGGACGCCCTGCATCCGCAAGGCTCACCGTCGCCGCAGCCGAGGTCGGTGAACGCGGGGCCTCCGGACTCGACGTGCGCGCTCGAGCAAGGTCCGTCGTGCGCGATCGATGGACGCAGGGAGCGCCAGCGAGCGTCGTGCGTGCCGCTGCGATGGGAAGTGTCCTGGCCGCATCGTGTGCTGCGGGACAGCACGGGCGCGCTGACCCACACGAAAGCCGGATGCGCCCGATTCCGAGAGCCCGATTGATTCGCGCATTCCCATCGAGGGTTGCACGCCCGCAACGGAGAGAACGCGCGGCGC
>CAZKIY010000659.1:993-1608 GCA_964552875.1 uncultured Planctomycetaceae bacterium | reverse complement strand
AGTTGCTGTTGAACTTGATCCCGTACGGCGGGTCGAAGTAGATGCACTGCACCTTCCCTCGCAGACCCTCGCGCTCCGCGAGGCTCGCCATAACCTGGAGCGAGTCTCCGAGGATCATCCGATTCGACCAGTTCTGATCGTGCCGGTAGAACTCCGTCTTGTCCGCGTCCTGCGGAATGCCGTTGAAGTCGGCGAAGAGATCGAACTGGTGCCCCGGCTCCTTCGCGCGCGCTGCACCCGTCTGCCGCAAGAGGTCGTCGATCAGCGCCTTTGGATGGACCTTCTCCTGGATGTAGAGCGGAGGAGCGGGGACGACGAGATCGCTCCAGTCCTGCTCGTCCTTGCCGCGCCAGACGAGCTGGGGATCGAGGTCTGTGTTGCGCGGATAGCGCAGCTCGATCGGCTTCGTGCTCTCCTTCTCGACCACCGACTGGAACTCCGCGGTCGGGATATTCTTGCGCTTCTCCCCGCGGTGCTGGAGCGTCTCGACAGACTTCGTCGTGGACTTCGCGGACTTCTTCGGTTTGGTCATCGCGTGGCGGCAGCAGGCGTGGTGGCGGAAAGAGTGCTGGCGAGCATCGTCTCGAACTCCGCGGCGACCTTGGCCTCGAAAAA
>CAZKIY010000659.1:0-983 GCA_964552875.1 uncultured Planctomycetaceae bacterium | reverse complement strand
GACTGAGCCAGAATGTTTCGGCGGCGTAGAGCACGCCGACTCGGACGTCGCCGCTGGGAGAGCGGTAGAGGATGAGATCACCAGTGTTTTCGGATTCACTCATGGCTGGCCTCCGCGTTCCGCTGGCGTGACCATTTTCCTGACATTAGGAAGATGGTCGGATGGGCTGCTTGTTGCGCCGTCGATCATCTGATTGAACTCGGCTTCGATCTTCGCCTTTAGGTCGGATTCAATCTGATAAACCTCGGTGAACTCAGCAAACGCCCAGCGGCCGTAGGTGCCGAGCTGATTCACGCCGGGCACCCAGTAGGTGTCCATCGTGGACTTCTTCTCCTTGGCGTCCTCGCGGCGGTAGCCCTTGATCTCGACGACCAGGTGCAAGAGGTCGTCAGGCCCGCGCCCGTCGTCCACGAGGACGATGAAATCGGGTAAGTAGCGACGCGTCTCGGAACCGTAGCGGTAGGGGACTTCGAAGCCGAGGCCTTGGTTCTTCACGTAGGCGCGGACCTTCTCGTGGGACTCGACAACGCGGCAGAACTCGAGCTCCCAGTCGCTGTCCCCGATCGCCCAGTTCACGTGGCAGCGGTCCGCGCGCGTCTCCCAGCGCAGCGTCTTCGAGGTGTTGAAGCGCACGTGCGAGCTGGATCCCTCGGGGTTGTACGGATCGAGCAGAGCCTGGATCGGTCGCTCGCCTTGGAAGCGGCGGGTGATCGCGGCGGTGATCTTGTTGCAGGCCAGCTCGCCGATCTCATCGAACAGGAGCTGGGCGGGATACGTTCCACCCTTGCACACGAGGCAGGTGTCGAGCCACTGCTTCGCGATGCGCTTGAGCTGGCCGAACAGGTGCAGCTTCGGTTCGTGACCGGGGTCGCGCCACTTCGAGTAGATGAGGCTCTTGGTCAGCTCAAAGACTAGCGTCGACTGTCGGACGTCGCGCGTGTGCTCGAGGCTCATGTCCGCGCCTTCGCCGCCGATGCCGGCGT
>CAZKIY010000658.1:0-1625 GCA_964552875.1 uncultured Planctomycetaceae bacterium | reverse complement strand
GACGGTGCAGGACGAGGTCGAGAACGGCGGAGGGGAGCCTGACTCCGTACCTCGGACCGACCGTGTCCGCAATCGGGGCGGAGGCGATCGCGGGCTGCTACGGAGCGCGCGACACTGTCGGGGTGGGCGTGGTCCCGGCTGGCGGCGGGTGGCGCACGGCGTAGCGCGGGAGGGTGCGAAACGAGGGGGAGAACGGCGGAGGAGAGCCTGACTCCGTACGTCGCAAGTGACACCCCAGGAGCCACTTGCGAATACGCCGACAGTTTGGGAGTCTGATTCCCGATCTGTCAGACTGGCTCCATGCGCTTCCCCCGCACCCTCGACTCCGTCGCCCTCGCGCGCGCGAAGGAACTGCCCATCGTGGCCGTCCTGGGTCCGCGGCAGGCCGGCAAGTCGACGCTCTGCGCGAGCCTCTTCGCGCACAAGCCCCTCGTCTCACTGGAAGCCCATGAGGCGCGCGAATCCGCTCTGCGCGATCCCGTCGGTTTCCTCGCGCGCTTCCCCGCTGGCGCGGTCCTCGACGAGGCGCAGCGTGCGCCCGCGCTCTTCTCCGAACTGCAGATCGACGCCGACCGGAGCCCTGAGCCCGGCCGCTGGATCCTGACCGGGTCGCAGCACTTCTCCATGCTCTCCTCGATCTCGCAGTCCTTGGCGGGTCGCGTGTCCCTGCTCACGCTGCTCCCGCTGTCCCTCGAGGAACTCGGGGCCGCGCGCGCGGCCGAACCGGAGTCCGCCGCGTGGATCGGCGGCTATCCGCGCATCCACGATCGCGGGCTCGATCCTGTGGCGTGGCTCGACGACTACGTCACGACCTATGTCGAGCGCGATGTTCGTCAGGTGCTGAACGTCGGCGACCTGGGAGCCTTCCAGACGTTCCTCGGCCTGTGCGCCGGTCGCGCGGGGCAGCTCCTGAACCTCACGAACCTCGGCACCGAAGCCGGCGTCACGAACAAGACGGCGAAGGCCTGGATCTCCGTGCTCGAGGCGGGCTTCGTCGTGTTCCAACTCCGACCGTACTTCCGGAACGTCAACAAGCGTCTGACCAAGAGCACCAAGCTGTACTTCCACGACGTCGGCCTGCTCTGCCGGCTGCTCGGCGTTTGGACGGCTGAGCAGCTCGCGGTCCATCCGCTGCGCGGGGCGATCTTCGAGAACCTCGTCGTCTCGGAACTCGTGAAGGCCAGGCTGCACCGCGGACGGCGCAGCGACCTGTGTTTCTACCGCGACCAGTCCGGGCGCGAGGTCGATGTGCTCGTCGACGATCCGCTCGATCCAGTGCTCATCGAGATCAAGGCGACGCGCACACCGCTGGCCGACACGGCGCGGAGCCTCGACGAGGTCGCGAGCGTGCTCCAAGGGGCGGAGATCAGGCCTCGATCCGTGCGACGCGTCTTGGTGTACGCCGGGGCGGAAGCGTCGACATCCGCGGGCGTCGAGCGCGTGCCCTGGCACGCGGCGAGCGGGATCCTGACCTGAATCCTGGGCCACTGGCCTCGGTCGACGATCGCAGGCTTGCATTGCCAACGGGGCAATCGGGGGTCGACTCAACGCGCTGGACCTCTCAGGCCCGTTCCAGGTCACGCGTCAGACCATCCACGACTACGTCACGCTGCTCGAACGCGTGT
>CAZKIY010000657.1:0-1634 GCA_964552875.1 uncultured Planctomycetaceae bacterium | reverse complement strand
GCATGTCGGGCGGAAAGCCTCGATAGTCGATCTCCGACAGCGGCAGGACTTCGAGTCCGTTCGGTCCCGCGAGGAGCGCGACGTTGATCTCGCGGCCGTCCACGAACTCTTCGACGATCGCAGGCTGCGCGTAGTGTTCGAGCACGTGTGCAACGCGCGCGAGTAGCGCGGTTTCGTCGCGCACGACGCTCGCCGACTCGATGCCGTGGCTCGCGTCCTCGCGCGAGGGCTTCACGATCGCGGGCAGGCGCAAGTCCCCGAGAGGCTCGTCGCCGCGTTCCATCACGACGTGACGCGGCACGGGAATGCCGTTCGCGGAGAGGATCGCTTGCGCGAGCGGCTTCTCGAGGCACAACGTCATCGCGCGCGGCGGAGATCCCGTGTACGCGAGCGCGCGCAGCTCGCAAGCCCACGCGAATGCCGGCTCCAAGCGCGCATCGCCGCCGATCGCTTCGACGAGGTTGAACACGACGTCCACGTCGAGCGCTTCGACGAACGCGCCGATCTCGCGTCGCTCCATCGGCAAGGCGTGGAGACTCGCAGCGTGACCGCGCGTTCGCAGCGCATCGGTCACGGCGCGCGCGCACGAGACGACGCCTTGGACGGCCAGCGCGTCCTGCGCGTTGCCGGCTACGAGTCGCAAATCATCGTTGAAGACGACGGCGACACGCGTCATCTCGATCCGATCCGGGCGCGCGCTTCGTCCACGATCCCGTTCACGAGGTCCTCGTACGTGCGCCCGATGCGCTCCCACAGGATCGCCAGGTCGCTCCAACCCGGCGCGATGCCCGGCAGCGGATTCGCCTCGATGAACTTCGGCGTCCCGTCGCGACCGATGCGCACGTCGATGCGCGCGATGTCGCGGCAACCGAGCGCGCGGTGCGCGTTCAGGGCCACGTCCTCGATCGCTCGGACCAGCCGCGCATCGCGTTGCGGAGGCGCGATGTACTCCATCTCGTCGCGCCACGTCTGACTGCGCTTCATCTCGAGCGAATAGACGAAGTCCGCGACGGCCGTTCGCTTCGGCACGATTTCCATCGGCGCGACGATGCGCGCGTTCGTCCCGGTCCCCATGACGGCGACCGTGAACTCCGCACCGTTGCAGTATTCCTCGACGAGGACCGGCTCCGCGTAGTGCGCGAGCAACGTTCCGACGCGTTCGTCCAGCTCGCCCGGGTTCGCGATCCGCGAGTTCTTGCGGATGCCCATGCTCGAACCCTCGAAGAGAGGCTTCGCGAACAGTGGGAATTCGAGGCTCATCGTCGCGAGGTCGCGCGCGCTCTCCACGACGGCGAAGCGCGGCGTCGGGACACCGGCGACGGCGACGACGCGCTTCGCCATCGCCTTGTCGAGCGAGAGCGCCATCGTCAGCGGGTCCGAGTGCGTGTGCGGCACGGAGAGCATCTCGCACACCGCCGGGACGTGCGCCTCGCGCGAACGCGATCCACGACCTTCCGAGATCGTGAACACGAGGTCCGGCGGCATTTCGAGCATCGCCGCGAGGAAACGACGGCCTCCTCCGAGCCGCGAGACCTCGTGCCCGCGCGAACGCAGCGCGCGCTCGATCGCGTCGATCGTGGTGGGGGAGTCGTACTCCTCCAACGCGTCGTCTGGGCCGGACGTCGGTGCGTCGA
>CAZKIY010000656.1:1299-1644 GCA_964552875.1 uncultured Planctomycetaceae bacterium | reverse complement strand
TGTCACCGACTTGGATCGTGACGTTCTGCGGCGTGAATCCGAAACCGGATTGCGTCACGTCGACGATGCTGGCCTGGGCGCTGCTGGCGAGCAGCGCGAGAGCGAAGAGGGTGACGAGGCGCATGACGGCTGGGTACTCGGGTTCGACGAAGGGACTAGTGAGAGTCTACGCCGCCCGGGACCGGACGGGGCACCTCGCAAGTCAGCGCGCTCCGTGTCGGCCCGTGGCGAGAAAAGTGACCTTGGAGCGGCAAAATCGCTCGGTTGCGTTCCGCGGCGATCGGTGGCGGACTTCGGCCCGCGTCTGGGCCGGCCTGCGTGTGCCCGGCCGTGTGTCCCCGGCCT
>CAZKIY010000656.1:0-1199 GCA_964552875.1 uncultured Planctomycetaceae bacterium | reverse complement strand
CAGTGACTGCCGGCCTCAGTGACTGCCGGCCTCAGTGACTGCCGGCCTCAGTGACTGCCGGCCTCAGTGACCGCCGGCCTCAGTGATCGCCGGCCTCAGTGATCGCCGCCCCTGCGGTCGCGCCCCTGCGGGTCGCGGCCCTGCGGGTCGGCGCTCGCTATTCCTTCTTGTCCTTCTTGCCGCCGAAGATGTCCTTCAGGCCTTCGAGCGCCTTCCCGGCTTCGTCGACGCTCGTCCCGAGTCGATCTTGCAGCACGTTGTCGAGTTTGCCGCGCAGATCCCGCGCGAGGTCCTCGGGAAAGATCCCCGCGCCCGCGGCGAGGCTCGAATCGAGTGCGGCCTGGACGATGGCCGAGAGGAGCTGGCCGACGAGTTCCTGGGTCGAGCCGTCGCTCCGGAAGTCCTTGATCTCGATGCGCGGCACGGTCACGCGCAACGGACCCTTCGCGAGCGGCATGTCGGCCAGCACGAGTTCGGCGGACACGTCGTTCAGCACGATCGAGTCGACGACGAGCGTGCGCTTCGCCCCGGATTCCGCGGTCGTCGGCTTGGATTCGTCCTTGGGACGGTGCGCGATGATCTGCGAGAAGTTCGTACCCGACCCGTTGCGCTCGATGCGCAGCGCGAGGCCGTCGAGCGCGATCTCGCGCAAGTGGATCTCGTCCGACAGCAGCGAGCGCGTTTCCCAGTCGGCTTTCGCGGAGCGCAGTGAGAAACAAGGCTCCGCGCTGAATCCGACCGGGTTCGCGAGGCTCAGGCCGGACAGCTCGAGCTTGCCGCCCACCAGCGCCGCCGACACATCGTCGACGCGCGTCTCGACGCCCGTGGCCCAAGTACCGCCGCTCTGGATGGCCCCTTTGACGACGCTGTCCTGGAAGACCCAGACGAGGCCGATCGCGAGGACGACGAGGAGGAAGAGACCGATGACGAGACGTACGACGAGGCGCATGACGGCCGAGTGTACGGTGCGAGGCGGGTCGAACTCCGAAGCGATCGAGGTGGCGGGAGGAGGGAGGGCTCGATCGAGGCGGCACGGAGGGCGACGGTGGAGGGGGGGAGGAGAGCCCAGCAGTGCGGGCACTCCTCTCGGGCGCAAGCGCCTGAGAGGAGCGCCCGCACCGGTCACGGACAGAACTGAACGTGGATCGCGTTCGTGATCGCCGTGCCACCCGGCACGCCGCGGTCGCGGAAGAAGGCTT
>CAZKIY010000655.1:0-1651 GCA_964552875.1 uncultured Planctomycetaceae bacterium | reverse complement strand
GTCGGTCGCTTGCCGTTCGAAGCGACGGACGACCACGAACTCTTGCGCCAACACGTCATGGCGTCCTTGAGCAGCCCTGAGATCAAGTCGCGCGGCGTGTCGCCGCACTTGCACTATCTGATCGAACGGATGATGTCGAAGGACCCCGATCACCGCTTCCAGAGCTGGGCGGAACTGCGCCGCGAGGTCAACGAGACGCGCGAAACGTTGGCCAAGATGGCGGCGATGGACCAGCCCGACGATGGTTCGTCGCGCAAGGGTCCGCCGCGGCGACGCAGGTTCTAGGCACGATGAACTTGGAGCGCCACTACGCCGCGAGTGCCGGACGTCCCGCGAGCGGCTGCCGCCCCGGGCACGCCGTGGACCGTGCACACGCGCTGCTCCGCGCGCGCGGCGTCCCGCTGGAGGACGCGACGTGAAACCCGCAGCCATCGCCGTCGCAGGACTATCCCTCGCCTTCGGCATGGCGTTCGTCCTCTACTTCCGCGAGCCGGCGCGCCCGAAGCTCAAGCCCGCCGAGTGGAGCCCGCGCACGCACGTCGACGACGATCTCGCGCTCCCGACGCGTCGTACCGCGGTGAACTCCGATGGATCGACGAGTGCGAAACCCGCGGTCTCGGAAGCACCGACGCGCGGCGTCGATCCGATGTGGGCGCAGAAGAACCGCACCGCGATCCAACAACTCGAGAAGGGCGCGCTCCAAGAAGCCGTCACGCTGTTCGAGGAGTGCGTCGCGGCCGTGCCGAACGAGAAGGTCTTCCGCCAGAACCTGGCCGAAGCACTCGCGCGCCTCGGATCGGAGCACTGGGATCGAGGTGGCACGGCCGGACAGACGACCGGCATCGAGCACATGAGCCGCGCAGCGCTCATGGCGCCCGATCGCGAGGACATCGCGAAGCGACTCGCCGACATGCTCGCGCTGGCGAAGTCCGAGGAAGGGAATTGGACGGAATCCTCGGGTCATTTCGACCTTTCGTACGACGGAGCGCGCGACGACCTGGCGTTTCGCACGACGGAGATCTTCGACGTACTCGAAGGCGCCTATCTCGACTTCACCGAACAGTTCGGCATCGATCCGGTGGCCGACGGTCGCGCGCGAATCCGCGTCGTGCTCTACAAGCGCGACGGTTTTCACGGCGCGACCGGGATCGGTCACTGGGCCGGTGGGCTCTACGACGGTTCGATTCGCGTTCCGCTCGAGGATCTCGGGCGCGAGCGCCGCGCGCTGCGACGCGTCCTGCGTCACGAGCTCGTCCACGCATTCGTGCACGAAGCCGGCGGTCGGAGCGTGCCGGGTTGGTTGAACGAAGGCCTCGCGCAATTGCTCGAAGACCTCGATCCCGCGACACAAGGACGCAGCCTCGACGCCGCGCGCGCGAAACTCGGGAACGCCCCGATCGCGACTCTCGAAGCGCTCGGCGGCAGTTTGAGTGCGGTGGGGGACGACGCCGCGATCCAACGCGCCTACGCCGCGGCGTTGCTCTTCGTCGACTTCGTCGCGAAGCAGCACGGCGATCGGACTTCGTTCGCGATGGTCGCGGGCTGCAAAGCGGACGGCGCGCCGGCAGCAGCCTTCGAGCGCTCGACGGGACTCACCCTCGCGACGGCGTTCGAGGACTTCCGCGGCGCGGTGCGGCGCTGACGATCGGGC
>CAZKIY010000654.1:0-1652 GCA_964552875.1 uncultured Planctomycetaceae bacterium | reverse complement strand
GACTTCGGATCGCGCACGGCCAGGAGGTTCCCGCCCTGGAAGAGGAGTCGCGACGAACGCACTTCGCGCCCGCTCTCCGAGAAGCCCTCCAGCGCGAGGCTTTCCGCGGGTGCGAAGCGTGTGCCATCTTCACCGCGACTCGCGTAGCGCGGTGCGAGCCAAACGACGGCGCGTCGGCCGCTGCTCTCGACATGACCGGCCTTCGCGGAGTCCTGCGCCCACTGCGCGAGAGGCAGCGGCGATTCGACGAGCGTGATGCGGCCCGCACGCGACTCGGCCAGCGTGCGCGATTCGCGCTCGACGGCGGCGAGGTGCTTCGTCTCGACACCGGCGACGATCTCGGCGTCGGGCAGCGCGCGCGCGAGGTCGCGCAAGATGTCCATCGCGCCGCCCTCGCCGGGACGCGCGTAGTCGGTGGCGCTGGAGATCTGCAGTCGCATCGCGGCGGCGTCGTGTTCGCCGCACTCCGTTGCGACGCCGAAACCCGGGATGGTCGGTCGGTACACGAAAGGGAGCGCAGCGATCTGCGCGAGCACCACCTCGCGCGAGCGCCCGGCTCCGAGCTCGCGCGCGACGACGTCGAGCAGCGGCTCGGAGTCCGGCATCGCGAAGGAATCGAGCCAATCCAGCGGGAATCCCGCGCGTTCGAGCCGTGCCGCGGGCGTGCGGCGGTCGGCGCCGCCTTGATCCAACTGAGCGAAGGCCGTGACGAGCGTGGCCCGCAGTCCGTCGCGCGCGAGCCGCTCCGCGATCGTGCGCGCCGAGCGTGCATCGACACCGGCGGCTGCGTGCAGGACTAGAGCCTCACGGGCGCGGCTCAGGATCGGCGCACGAAAACCACGCAAGCTGGGCCGCTCGTCGATCGCAGCGCGCCAGATCGCGAGCCGATCGGGCTCGATCGCAGGACGCAAGACCATGACCTCCCCGGCGAAGAGGAGCGCGAGTGAGAGGATCATGACTTGCGCCGTGCGCGCGCTCTCCACGCGAAGAACCCGAGGAGGGTGAGGACTCCGAGCGAGAGGAGTGCGAGGACGTCCATCACCTTCCGGAACCCGCTCTTCTCGGCCTGCGCGACCGGCAGAGCGGAAGACCCCACGGGGGCGGCCGCCGCTTCCGCGACGACGATGCGGAAGTGGTCCTCGAACGAGCGGCGCAGGATGCGGTCCGAAAGCCTGCGCAGGAGGTCTTCGGGCAGCGCCAAATCGTCGACGGTGCCCGTGCCGAGCGACTGAGCACGCACGTTGGCCATGACCTCCTCGAGCTGGCTCGACAGTTCGGCCTGTGGCGGCGTCGCGAAGAGGACGAGACAACCCGTGAAGATGTGCGCGGTCATGGAGTCGGACCAGTTTGGCGCGGAATCGCTCGCGTTGCACGCGGGCTCGCGGCGCTCGACGCATTCCGCGCCTGGCAGCCCGCTTCGCGAGTCGCTACTGCGGCCTCCATCCGGAGCTGCTAGAACGCGCGTGTGACCGAATTCACCGCGGGTGTCCGAATCGTGCGACACGGCACGGTCGACTCGACTTCGGAGCGCGCGTTCGCGGAGCTCGCGGCCGGTCGAGCGCGACACATGGACGTCCATGTCGCGACCGAGCAGACGAGCGGTCGTGGTCGGCACGGACGCGCGTGGCGCAGTCCGCCGGGCGCGGGGCTCT
>CAZKIY010000653.1:0-1656 GCA_964552875.1 uncultured Planctomycetaceae bacterium | reverse complement strand
GCCGCGACGCGGATGGGGCGCCCGCGAGCCTGAATCGGCGCGTAGTCTAGCCATCTGCGCGGGGTCGGTGCGACCCTCGGCGGATCGTGTCGGGTCGAAATTCGGGGCTGCGCGCGGGATAACGATCCGCCTCAGCGCGCTGCCCATCCGCACGGAGAGCGGATTCGTGAACGCGTGGGCTCAGGCGCCGATGGCCGTCCTGCCCGAGTCACATCACCGCGGTGTCGCTTCCGCGCTCGTGCGCGGCACTTCGAGATCAGCGCTCGGCGACGACGTCGCAGCGCGTGCTGTAGAGCACGTTGCCCCCGCCGAGATCGCTCACGCCGCCCGAGACGAGCGCGTTGATCCCGTGAGCTTCGGGAACGTCAGCGGCGCGCGGCAATCCGTCGACCCGCACCATTCCACTGGGCATCGACGCATCGGCTTCCGCGCGGAGCGTGATCGCGGCGCGCTCGTTCACGAGACGCACGCGGCCGCCGGTCGCGATCGACAGGCGCGCGAGGTCGCTCGGGTTCAAGAAAGCGCGCGGTTTCCCGGCCTTCTTCGCGTGCCGGGCGCTGTGCGAGTACGTCGAGTTGTGCGTGTGCACGGAGGGCGCGCAGACGAGCTGAAACGCGCCACGTTCGTCGCGCGATTCGTCCGGAACGTAGCTCGGTAAGCGCGTCGATCCCGAAGCGGCGAGCGCGTCGCTCGCGAGTTCGATGCGGCCGCTCTGCGTCCCGAAACCGTCGAATGCGCGCGGTGCGAGCTTCACCGGCTCGCCGCGCTGAACGCTCTCGAACTCCGCGCTCGTGAAGCGCTCGCGCGACGCCGCGAGCAGTTCGTCGACGAGGCCCTCCGCCGTGACGTCCCACGTGACGCGCGGCAAGCCGAGGCGCTTCGCGATCGCGGCGAACGTCTCGACGTTCGAGCGTGCCTCGCCCCGCGGTTTCGCGATCGCGCGTGATCGTTGCACCGCGCGGTGACCGTAGCTGCGGTAAAGGTCGGCGTGCTCGACGAACGTCGTCGCCGGCAACACGACGTCCGCAAGTACCGCCGTCTCCGTCAAGAAGTGATCGTGCACGACCGTGAAGAGGTCGGCGCGCGCGAAACCTCGACGGAAACGCGCGCTGTCGGGGATCGTGACGGCGGGATCGTGACACCACACGAAAGCCGCGCGAAAACGGCCCGAATCGAGGATTCGGCCCAGGCCGACTTGACTGACCGATTCGGTCGGCGCCCCGCTCGGTCGCATGTCGGGACGGTGCACGACGTCCTCGGCGAGGCCGAAGTGCGCGTAGCTCTCGAAGTGCACGCGCTGCCCGTGTCCCTGCACCGCGAAGAGCGCGCAGACGGCGCGCATCGAGTTCCCGCCGTTGCGTCGCCGCGTCCAGCCGACGCCGGTCTTCACGAACGGATCGCGTGCCGCGAAGAAAAGGCGCGCGAGGTCCTCGATCTGCGACTCCGCGAGGCCCGTGACGCGCGCGGCCCACGCGACATCGTGTGCCGAGCGTGCGTGCGCTTCGAAATCCGACGCGGAGAGACAGTGCTCTTCGATGTAAGCGCGGTTCACTGACCCACGCTCGAACGCGAGCCGCGCGAGGCACAGCGCGAGCGCCGCGTCGGTTCCTGGACGAATGACGAACGCGCGTCCTCCACGACGCTCGACGTCGCGAG
>CAZKIY010000652.1:0-1667 GCA_964552875.1 uncultured Planctomycetaceae bacterium | reverse complement strand
CACCGCCGCAATCGGGACACGTGAGAACGTCGACGGCGAAAACGCGGCGCAGTAGGCGGCGTGGCTCGGACGTGGATCTCACCGCAGGATCGATCTGGATCCCGCACCGGTCGGAGTCTGGCCGAGCACTCATCCGCGGGAGACGCAGGTGGCCCGCCCACGGTTCGCAGTCGGAGACCCGCGCTAGGAAGTGAATGACTGGCCCGGGTGCCCGTTGGAGTCCCAAATGCGACACGCCCAGGAGATCCGTCAGGTTCCAGGAGAATCATGTTGACGCCCTTGGACTCCTGAATACCCTCGCGTCTGGGCTCCTTTTTTTCCCAAGGAACATCCAATGACAGCTCGCTTCGCACTCCTCCTCTTCCCCGTCCTTCTGGCTCCTCTCGCGCGCACGGCCGTTCTTCCAAGTGGCTGTCAAGGTGGGATGGACGCCGCGGAGGTCGGTGTCTGTGACTGCGACGCCGAGTACGACCTCTGGTGGAGCGGCTCCAGCACCAGCAGCTGCGCCGGCTGCACGGTCTCGTGGACCTACACCGTGACGGACACGAACAACGGCAACACCCTGGCCATCGGCAATGCGCACGAGAGCGCAAGCTGTGGCGGGAGCTCCGCGCGACACTACATCAAGTGTCCCTGCGGCGGCGGCAATTGGGTTGGATTCGCCATGACGTGCTCTTCCTGCTGAGCATCCGATGATCAAGTCCTCCACATGCTGGTTGACAGTGGTCGCACTCCTGATCGGAGCGTCCGCTGTGTTGCACGTACTGAGCCAGGACGCCTCGACTGCAGCCGTGCCGGAGAATCCGGTTGCACTCGTGACAGGCCCCGCTCATCTCCCGTCGATGCGCAGCGAGGTGGGCCAACTCCTGTCGCCCTCCGACGACAACGTGGGTCTGCGAGTTCACGAGACGGATGTCGCTTCGGCGCCACAATTGTCCGAGTCCGTCGTCATCACGGCACCGAGTCTCGCGGTGAAGTACGCATCGGCGACACGACCCGAGCTCGAGTTCGCGCTGCGCGAGTCGCGCGTCCATTTCGAGGCGCGCACCAAGTCCGTGATCGCCGATCGCCGCGCGCGCGGCCAGGAAACGGAGGTCACCGCTGGGCCAGATGGTGCTTTCCCGACGGGGAACGACGCCTGGCCTGGTGGAGTGAAGCCCGTCGCAGGGTCCATCCGCGGCTCCGCGCGACGGCCTGGCGTCGCGATGATGGTCCAGCTCCTGCCGGGGGAGGATCCCGAAAGTGATGAACTCGCTGCGGAGATCGACTGGCTCCAGCAGCGGCTGCACGCGCTCGGCGCTTCGGGTGGCTGACCCAGTCTCGGGGATGTCCCTCGGTCCGTCTTCTGGGGCGGCGATCGAGATCGCACGCGTTCCGCGACGAGTCGCGGAACGCGGCAGGCTCACGCCCGCGCATGGCGGCACGCAGTCCACGGCCAATCCACCCGATCCGGATCCCACGGCGATTCACAACTGCTGACGCGGCAGGGACGCCGCCCACTCGCCGACCTTCTCGTGCCAGGGCCGATTCTCCCACTCCTCCAGCGTGACGAGTCGTGACACGCGCGAGTCCTCCTCGAAGACCGCGACCTGCCCTCGCGCCAGATCCTCGTCCAGCACGTTCAGATTCGTCTCGTCGTTCAAGCGGAACGATCGATCGTCGAAGTT
>CAZKIY010000651.1:0-1669 GCA_964552875.1 uncultured Planctomycetaceae bacterium | reverse complement strand
GGGCTCGTCGACGGCGTGCGTCGGGGAAGAGCGGACGAGGGCTTGTCCACGTCCATGCCCGCCGCGGACGAAGGCGTGGGCTCGGTCGCGCGCGCTAGCGGAGCTTCGCTGGGCAGATCGAACAGGTCGTCGCCGCTCGACGGGCCCGAGTCGCGAGAATCGGCGCTCATGCGCGAGTTCCTCGCGTCGCTGCTTTCAGGGTGCGCGGCGATTCGTTCACGTCGCAGCGCGGGGATCGGTGAGTCGTTTCCATGCGGGGGGTCGGGACGTAAGGACTTTCGTCATGGACCGCCGATCGCTTGAGGCCGGAATGGCTCGATCGCGCTTTTCTTTCGCTGTGGCCCGGAAACGAACGACGGCGGCGGGAACGAAACGCCCGCGGCGCGCTGTCAGCCGACCGACGTCGCGAGCCCGTGAGCGCGCAGCTTCCCGTACAGGGTCGCGCGGTGGACGCCGAGGGTCCGCGCTGCGAGAGAACGGTTGCTGCCGGACTCGATCATCACGCGCGCGATGAGCGAACGTTCGACGGCCTCGATCGAGAGGCCGTCGACTTCCAGGACGAGGCGACCACCGTTCGAGGGCTTCGACGAGCGCGATGTCGCGACCGTTTCGGCGTCCAGGTGCTCGCGCTCGACTTGCGCGCCGCCCGAACGGATCACTGCACGTTCCAGAGCATGCGCCAGCTCGCGCACGTTGCCCGACCAGTCGCGTCGGCCGAGGTCGTCCAGCGCGTCGGCCTGGATCGCGATCGGGCCGGATCCGTGCTCGATCGCGATGCGGTCGAGGATGTGACGGCACAGATCCGGCACGTCCGTCGCGCGTTCGCGCAGCGGGGGCAGGTGGATCGATGCGACATTGAGCCGGTACCAAAGGTCCTCGCGGAAGCGATCCGCGGCGACCAGTTCCTGCAGATCGCGGTGCGTCGCGGCCACGATGCGCACGTCCATCGGGATGTCGCGCGTGCCGCCGACCGGGCGGTAAACGCGTTCCTGCAGGACGCGCAGGAGCTGAGCTTGAACGGCCGGGCCGAGCTCACCGATCTCGTCGAGGAGCAGTGTTCCGCCCTCGGCCGCCGCGAGCAGTCCCTTGCGACCTTTGGGCAGTGCGCCGGTGAACGCGCCCGCCTCGTGTCCGAACAACTCGGACGCGAACAGCTCGGCCGAGAGCGCGGCGCAGTTCACCGCCACGAACGGACCGGTGCGACGGTTCGAGCGCTCGTGGATGGCGCGCGCCACGAGTTCCTTGCCCGTTCCGGACTCGCCCGTGATCAACACGGTGGTGCGCGGAGCGCGCGCAATTTTCTCCACGGCGTCGCGGACGCGCAGCAGCGGGGCCGAACGGCCCACGAGGCCGAGGTCGGACCCCGCGTCGCCGGTCGTGTTCGGGGAGGGTTCCATCGGAAGACTTTTCCGATCGGCACAAATGGCCTCGGACTCGATCGACAGACCCGCTCGTCCGCTGATTTGCTCCCACATTTGGGAAGGAGAAGGCGCTCAAGCGAACGCGAAGGCCTCCGAGAACTCTAGTGAGCCTCGAGACCAACCCCAAGGAGGGAGAGGTCGGGGACCCCAGCACCACTTAGGACTTGTACCCATGTCGATGATCGTCAACACGAACCTGGCCTCGATGAACGCGCAGAAGAACCTGTCTTCTGTGACGATGCGCCTCC
>CAZKIY010000650.1:0-1675 GCA_964552875.1 uncultured Planctomycetaceae bacterium | reverse complement strand
CCGGACGCTTACGCTCCATCGCTTCGACCAGATCCCGCCGGCGCAGATCAGGCTGATCTTCCCCCGGTTCAGTGGACACGGGGTTTGGTAACAGCGGCAGTAGGCCGTGACGCGGCGAACCCGTCAACGCGGAAGGGGTTGAGGGGTACGGAGTCAGACTCCCCTCCGCCGCTCTCCCCGCCTCGCACGATTCCTGGGAGGTACGCAGTCAGCGCGTGTACTGGCTGAGCCAGCCGTAGAAGATCGGCACGTAGTCCGTCGGGTAGTTCGTGCCACTCGGGTACTCGTGCGTCATGTTCGGCAGGATGCGGAAGCGGTACTCGCGGGGACCGGTTCCCATCACGGTCGTGTTCCAGATGAACTGCGTGAGGGCTGGAGTCTCGAGCGTGGAATAGGCCGAAACGTCGAGCCCCAGCGCGTCGGTGTAGAGCTGGAGTGGATCCCACATGCACGGAGTCGCCAGGACATCCGCCACGTGACGCGGGAGGATGTCGCCCGGCTGCAAATCACCGGCGGCGATGCAGTTGTCGCGCTTCTTGTCGTCGAGCGTGCCGACGACCTCGAAATGGGGTCGGAAGTCGGTGCCGTTCGCGGGGAAGTACTGCGCAGCCGTCCCGCCCCCGAGCCCAATTCCGCCCGACGAGGTCGTCGCAGCGAAGATGTCCGCGAGACCGACGTGGATCTTGGTCTTGACGAACGCGCCGCCATTCGAAAAGCCCGTCGCGTAGATGCGGTCGCAATCGATGTTGAGGTGCGCGCCCAGTGTGTTGTGCAGCTCGCGCAGGAAGAGCACGTCGTCCGCCATGGGCAGCTCGGAGGGATCGACGACCGATGCCGCGACTTCGTCGGTGTGCCACTTCGTCCGCACGGTGCCGTCCAAGAGCAGGTAGGGCAGCCCCTGCGGGTACACGGCGATGAACCCGAGCACTTCGGCCGCCTGATTCCATGTCGTGTTGTTCATGGCGATCTGCGCCGTCTGTCCGGTTCCGTGCAGCATGAACACGACCGGATAGGGAGCATGCGCGACCGAATACGTGCTCGGCACGTACACGATGAATCGTCGTGTATCGGGATCGGCCGTCGTGACGAAGGTGTTGACCGTCGACGCGCCCGCCACGAAGGACATCGCGTGACTCGCGCCGACGAATGGGCAGGGGACGTAGAGAGTCGGCGGACCGACCGCAGCGTGCGGCCCGGTCCGGACCGGCGCTTGGCCGCCGAAGGCTCCGAGGACGATCAGGGCGAGTGTGCTCGAGGGAAGGAACGACATGAGAGAAGCGTACGGAGTCAGGCTCCCCTCCGCCGCTCTCCCCGCCTCGAATGCGCGCTCGGCGAACCGCAACAACAACACGCCCGAGAACCGGAACAACAACCTCGACTTCCGTCCCGCCATGGCATCCCAGCGCTCGATCGCGCCGGCCCAGCCGGGGCGCAGTGCTCGTGATGCCCAGATCCGCTCCTCGCGCAGCGCAACGCGATCTGCGCGGCCGAATCCAACTCGCCAGCGCGGCGGGGGGTACGGAGTCAGGCTCCCCTCCGCCGCTCTCGCCCACCCAGCGAGATTCCTCGAACTCCCCTGCAACCGCGCGCCCCGCCGCGCGTCCTGCTTCCGGAGGACCTCATGCCCCGCCTACCGCGCCACGACGCCCCCGGCGACTGGCACCACGTCATGAAC
>CAZKIY010000649.1:0-1675 GCA_964552875.1 uncultured Planctomycetaceae bacterium | reverse complement strand
CCCTCATCGAGGGACAACGCCGACGGTTCCCGCCGCCGCGCGTGATCGATTTCACGCCGGCGACTCAGCGGTCGGTCCTCCGGCTCTGCCTCTTGTTGCGCCTCGCCGTCCTGCTCGCGCGCAACCGCGCGGAGTCGGCTCTGCCGCGCGTAGCGATCGAGGCGCGCAAGTCGGGCTACGCGCTGAAGTTCCCCGAGGGCTGGCTGGCCGAGCGGCCGCTCGTCCTGGCGGACTTGGGACAAGAACGCGAGCGGCTCGCGGAGTCGGCATTCGAGATCGAGTTCCGGTAGTCGGCGGCGGTGGGCGGGGCGGTACGGAGCCGCGGTACGGAGCGGGCTCGCCTCCGACTACGCCGTGTGCCGCGCCAACAAGTCCTGTTGCGCCGAGCGACGCACGCCGGAGTGGGCCCGCGCTCGCGTGTACTTGCCCGACGCATCCATGATCCAAGCCTGCATGTCGTCCTCGAGGTACGTCTCGAGGGTTTCGTCGCGCACGCGCGCCGCAAGTCGCTCGTCGAGTATCGGGAAGCACGTCTCCACGCGCGAATAGAAGTTGCGCTGCATCCAATCCGCGCTGGAGGCGAACGTCAGGTCCTTCCCGGCATGGTGGAAGTGGAAGACGCGCGCGTGTTCGAGGAACTGCCCCACGATCGAGCGCACGCGGATCGTCTCGGACACGCCTGGAATTCCGGGGCGCAGGCAGCACATGCCGCGCACGACGAGATCGATCGGAACGCCTGCCTGTGACGCTGCGTACAGTGCCTGGATCACACGCGGATCGACGAGCGCGTTCATCTTCGCCGCGATGCGCGAGGGTCGCCCGCGTCGCGCTTCGTCGGCCTCGTAGGCGATCAGCTCGAGCAAGTCCTCTTGCAAGTGGAACGGCGCCTGCTTCAGCTTGCGCAGGCGCGTCACCTTTCCGAGGCCCGTCATCTGTTGGAAGAGGTCGTGCACGTCCTCGCACAGATCGCGGTCGCAGGTGAACAGCGATACGTCCGTGTAGGCACGCGCGGTTTTCGCGTGATAATTGCCGGTGCCGAGGTGCGCGTACCGTCGCAACCGTCGCCCCTCGCGGCGCACGACGAGCATCATCTTCGCGTGGATCTTGTGCGCCACGATGCCGTACACGACCTTCGCGCCCGCTTCCTGCAACTTCGTCGCGAGGTCGATGTTCGCGGCCTCGTCGAAGCGCGCACGCAACTCGATCACGGCCGTGACTTCCTTGCCGTTGCGCGCGGCCTGGAGCAGCGCATCCGCCAACGGCGAATCCGCACCCGTCCGGTAGAGCGTCTGCTTGATCGCGACGACATTCGGGTCGCTCGCCGCGGATCGCGCCAGATCGAGCACGGGCGTGAACGACTCGAACGGATGGTGCAGCATCAGATCGCCGCGCCGAATCGCTTCGAAGAGATCCTGCGACTGCGTGACCCGTTTCGGAACGGATGCCACGAACGGCGGGTACTTCAGCTCGGGCCGCGCAGCGATCTCCCAGATCGCGACGAGCCGGTGCATGTTGACCGGGCCGTTCACGCGATAGAGGTCGCCCGGTCCGAGCTCGAACTTCTCCAGGAGGAACCGGGCCATCTCGTCGCTGATGTCGCTCGCGACCTCGAGTCGCACCGCATCGCCGAAGTTGCGCGCGGAAAGCTCGCCCTTGATCGCGTGCAAGAGGTCGT
>CAZKIY010000648.1:0-1679 GCA_964552875.1 uncultured Planctomycetaceae bacterium | reverse complement strand
GGATGTTGCGAAACCACGCGAACGCGTCGCCTTGCACTCCGGGCGGCGCGTGCCGCTGCAGGCCGATGAAACCGCGAGCCGCGCGCTCGGCGAACGGCTTCTTGCCCTCGGGCACGGTCACGTCCTGAGCGTCGACGTCATAGAGCACCGTTCCGTTCAAGCTCGTCGAAATGCGCGTCCCCTGGACTCGGATCGCGTACTCGTTCCACTCGCCTATCGGTCGGAGCACACGCGCCGCGGGCGCGACGGAACCGTACAGCGAACCCGTGTACTGCCACGGCGCGAGCTTGGACTTCGTGCGCTCTTCCCAGTGGAAATCGTCGAGGATCTGCACTTCCATCCCCGTCCACGCCGGGTCGCCGCCCCCGCGATCGCCGCGCAGGAAGAGACCCGAGTTCGCCATCTCGGCGATCTTGAAATCGAGTCGCAGCTCGAAGTCCTCGTAGTCCTTCTGCGTCCGCAGTATGCCGCTCTCTCCGGCAACGAGTGCCGCGAGCACGCCGTCCTTCGCGGCCCAACCGCCCGCGCCGTCCGCCTCTTCCCAACCTGCAGTCGTGCGACCATCGAACGCACTCGTCCAGCCGTTCGCGGTGCCCCAAGGCGTCACGCGCGCGCGGCCTTCAGGGTCACGACGAATCATCTCGGGGCTGGTATCGGAGAGTTCGCGAATGCGAATATTGCGAAAACGCGCGGCATTTCCGGGCGGGTCCGTGCGATCGCCATGAACCTGCAGACCGATGAGGCCGGTCGGCGCGAACCCTTCGAGTTCCGGCGGCACTTCGTAGTCGACGAGGGCTTCGCCGTTCAACTGCACGGCGATCCGCATGCGCTCACCCGTGCAGCGCACTTCGAGTTTGTTCCAGTCGTCCTTCTTCCACAGTCGCGCGCCGTGTTCGTTGTGACGCAAGAAACCGTCGGCGTAGATCGCGCCGACTTCGCCGTCGTCGCGCGTGTCCAGCGTGACCTGCGCGCCTTTTCCGTGCGGCGCCATGCGCAAGAAGATCCCCGAATCGAACGGCCAATCCGTGCGCGCTTCGAGCTCGAGCACGAACTCCGTGTAGGGGCGATCCGTGTAGAGCAGTCCGCCTTGACCGTTCTTCGTGCGGCCAACGATGACGCCATCTTCGACGCTCCACGCCGCATCACCGTCATAGCGGCCGCCCGCCGTGACCCAACCCGTCAACGACGTGCCGTCGAAGAGAATGCGCTCGAGCGGGCCTACGGCTCGGAGTTCGCGCGGCTTGCAAGACGAAGCGAGGGCGAGGAGCGGCAGCAAGGCCGCGAGTCTCGTGATGTGCATGCTCTGGGGGGGGCGTCGGACACGTGGACGAGCGAGCTTTGGTATAGAAACACAAGGAGAAGGCCCGAGTGACGGAATCGCAGGGAAATCGTCGCCGGATCGGCGTGTGTTCGTGGTCCTTGCTACCCACGACGACCGGCGACCTCGTCGCGCGCGTCGCCGAATGCGGCGTGCGCAGCGTTCAGCTCGCGCTCGGACCGATTCGATCGGGCGTCATGCCGATCGCTGACGTGAAAACGGCGCTCGAAGTTGCACGCGTCACAGCAGTCTCGGGGATGATGTCCACAGTCGGCGAGGACTACTCGAGCCTCACTTCGATCGCGCGCACGGGCGGCTTGCGACCCGATGTGCACTGGACGGCGAACCTCGACATCGCGAA
>CAZKIY010000647.1:0-1694 GCA_964552875.1 uncultured Planctomycetaceae bacterium | reverse complement strand
GGGCTCTCAACCTCCGTTCAAGAGATCCTGCAACTTGTCGTTCTTCTTGCGCGACATCTCGGCCTGAGCCGCCATCGCGGCCTCGTAGCGCGCGCGCAGCTGCGGATCGCTCGAGGCCAGGATGCGCACGGCGAGGAGCCCCGCGTTCCGTCCGTTCGCGATGCCGACCGTCGCGACCGGAACGCCGGCGGGCATCTGCACGATCGAGTAGAGCGAGTCGAGTCCGCGCAGGGATTGCGTCTCGATCGGGACGCCGATGACGGGGAGGCTCGTGAACGACGCGACCATCCCGGGCAAGTGCGCGGCGCCACCGGCTCCGGCGACGATCACACGCAACCCGCGCGACGCGGCCTCCTTCGCGTAGCGCGCCATGTCGTCGGGCGTGCGGTGCGCGCTGACGACGCGGACTTCGTGCGGCACGCCGAACTCCTGCAGTGCGTCGGCCGCGAGCTTCATCGTCCCGAAGTCCGAGTCGCTGCCCATGATGATGCTGACGAGCGGCGCGGCGACGGTTTTCGTTTCAGCAGTCGGCTTGGTCATCGATCGTTCCCTTCGAGTTCGCCGAATCGGATCGCATCGGCCGCGGCCAGAGCGCGTGCCTCGGCTTCGGCGAGCGTAGCGCCCAACGCCGTCACGTGGCCCATCTTGCGGCCCTTCTGACTGGTGCTCTTGCCGTAGACGTGAACGCTCGCACCCTCGACGCGCAGTGCGCGTTCGAGCCCGATCGGGGTGCCCGTCCCCATCCCGACACCGAGCAAATTGACCATGCACGCGGCCGGCGTGCGCATCGCGGCCGATCCGAGCGGCAGTCCGAGCACGGCACGCACATGGTTCTCGAACTGCGACGTGGCGCAGGCTTCGATCGTGTAGTGGCCCGTGTTGTGGACGCGCGGCGCGATCTCGTTGACGAGCACGCGGCCGTCGCTCATCAGGAACATCTCGACGCCGAACGCGCCGACTCCGCGCACGGACTCGACAGCCGCGCGCGCGATGCTCGCAGCGCGCGCTGCGACGATGGAATCGACCCGAGCGGGAGCACGAACCACGCGACAGACATGGTCGCGATTCTCCGTCTCGACGACCGGGTACTCGCGCGTCGCTCCGTCGAGTCCGCGCACGACGATCGCCGCGAGTTCCAGCGTGAAGGGGCAGAATTCCTCGGCGTAAATGCGTCCTGGTCCGCCGGCGAGCTTGCGCCACGCCGTGTCGACGTCCGCGTCCGAGCGCACGGTCGCGTTGCCCTTGCCGTCGTAACCCAGCGTGCGTCGCTTGAGCACCAGCGGCCACCCGAAGCCGGCGGCGACGCGCGCGACATCGGCCGGCGTTTCGACGGCTTCGAAGCGCGGCAAGGGCAGACCCGCGCTGCTGAACGTGCGCTTCTGGACGAGCTTGTCCTGCACGAGTGCCATCGTCGCGGCGGAAGGACGCAGGACGTGGCCCGCTTCCTCGACGGCGCGCAAGGCGGCACCACTGACGAACTCGTTCTCGAGGCTCACGACGTCGACCTCGGCCGCGAGCTCGAGCAATTTCGCCGGATCGTCCCAGTCACCGTGGATCCAGCGCGTGTCGAGCGCGTGCGCCGGGAAATCGACCTGACGTTCGAGCACGACGACTTCGCAACCGAGCTGCGTCGCTGCTTGCGCGGTCATCTTCGCGAGCTGACCGCCGCCGACGATGCCCAGGGTCGCGACGGC
>CAZKIY010000646.1:0-1695 GCA_964552875.1 uncultured Planctomycetaceae bacterium | reverse complement strand
TCGCTTTGCACGCAGTTATCCTGCGGCTCCATGCGCGGAAGCATGGAATTGCGACAGGGGAGTGCTCGTCCGAGTGCACGCCGCTTCGGGAAATCCTCCCTCGAAGGCCTAGCCGCCCTCCTCGTTCCGGCGCTCGTGCTCACAGGCTTGAGCTCTCTCGCGGGCACGACCCTGAGTGGCTGTGCGTCGGAGGGGTCGCGCGTTGCGGACGCGAAGGCGCCCACGCAACCGGATGCCAAGAAAGCCGTCGAGCTGCGCTACCGCGCCGTCACGCAGAACCTCTCCTTCGGTCTCGTCAACGAGTCGCACTCGAATCGCGCGGACCTCTACTCGGAACGCCAACCGCTCGACCGGGCGACGACGAAGGTCAGCCCCGATGAAGTCGTGGACGCGATCGTCGATTACTTCCGCGAGCAGGGATTCTTCGAGATCGCGGTACGTGGTGCTGCTCCCGCGAACGTTTCGCAGGGCGCGAGTCAGATGCTCGAAGTCGCGCTGCCGGACGGACAGTTCCACGCTGTTCTGCGCAAGGGCGTGACCAAGGAGTACGCCACGACGTTCCAAACCTGCGCGAAGGGCCTGCTCGACGTCTACAACAGCACGATGCAGCTGCAGGCGGTCGACGACGCGCCGGATTGGATGAACGGCACCGCGCGTCCGGCTACGAAGTCGACGAAACCCGGGGGCTAGGCGCGATGCACTCCCTCCCGAATCGACCGGCCGGAATCGACCCGCGCGCGGACTCTGGTCCCGTGCGGGCCATCGCGCTCATCCCGGCGCGCCTCGCGAGCACGCGTTTGCCGCGCAAGATGCTGCTCGAGGAGACGGGACTGCCGCTCGTCGTGCACACGGCGCGAAACATAGCTGCGTCAGGCCTCTTCGCGCGCGTGGCCGTCGCGGTCGATGCCGGCGAGGTCGAGCAAGCGGTGCGCGTTCACGGTTTCGAGGCGATCCGCACGCGCGTCGAGCATCCGAGCGGCACGGACCGCGTGCGCGAAGCCTGGGAACTCCTGGCGGCAGGCGGCGAGCACGCGGACGTGCTCGTCGGCGTGCAGGGTGACGAGCCCGATCTCGAAGCCGGCGACCTCGCACGCCTCGTTGCCGCCTTCGCCGATCCCGCGGTCGAGATGGCCACCTTGTGCGCGCCACTCGACGACGCGCGCGCCTTCGAAGCGCGTAGCGTCGTCAAGGTCGTACGCGATACGCGCGGCGACGCGCTCTACTTCTCGCGCGCGCCGATCCCGGCCGCGGGCCACGATCGCGGCGACGCGCGCGCACCGATCCTGCGTCACGTCGGCGTCTACGCGTACCGGCCGAAGGCGCTCGTGCGCTTCACCGAACTCCCCCGCGGGGTGCTCGAACAGCGCGAGTCGCTCGAACAATTGCGCTGGCTCGAGGCCGGCTTCCGCATGCGCGTCGTGGACGCCCGCCGCGCACCGCGCGGGATCGACACGCTCGAGGATTACCGCGATTTCGTGACTCGCACGCGTTCGGATCCGAGTGGTTCGGCGCGTGAGGCGCGCGAGAACGCGGCTGCGGGACAACGCGAGCACGCGGCAGTGACACAACGCGAGCACGCGGCAGTGACACAACGCGAGCACGCGGACAGTGGCTCAAGTCGATGGGATGACACGGGTAGTGGACTCAGCGAGGCGCGAGCAGGATGACCAAGCACATCTTCGTGACAGGCGGCGT
>CAZKIY010000645.1:0-1697 GCA_964552875.1 uncultured Planctomycetaceae bacterium | reverse complement strand
GGCCTCGCGGACTTGTGGCTCTG
Organism: uncultured Planctomycetaceae bacterium; assembly: GCA_964552875.1. GTDB lineage: Bacteria > Planctomycetota > UBA1135 > UBA1135 > JAEUHZ01. The sequence continues at coordinate 1,674 of CAZKIY010000645.1, read as the reverse complement.
GCCGACCAACGGCGGCGAGGCGCGCAAGCTGACGACGCACAGCGCGAGCGAGAGTTCACCGTTGATATCGCCCGACGGTGCGAGCGTGGCGTTCGTCGCGCAGCGCGACGACGACAAGGCACCCCAGCTGTACGTCCTGCCGCTCTCGGGCGGCGAAGCACGTCGCGTCACGAACGTGCCGACCGGCGTCGCGCAACCGATGTGGTTCCCGGACGGGACGAAGCTCGCGTTCTTGTCGCGCGTGTGGGCCGATCTCGCGAAGTTCGAGGATCAAGGTCAGCGGTTGAAGGAGCGCGAGGAAGCGAAGTGCAAGGCGCAGGTGTGGGATGCGGCGCCCGTGACCGCGTGGGACACCTTCGTCGACGATCGACAACTGCATCTGTTCTCGATCGCGAGCGCGGGTGGCGATCCAACGGCGATCACGCTGGGCACCGGGCTCGAGCTGTCGCGACGCGCTGTGCCGCTCGAGGGGCCGCTCTACGACATCGCGCCGGACGGCCGTGAGGTTGCCTTCGCTGCCGACTCGGACTCGGCGCTGAACTTCACGAACATGGATCTCCACACGCTCGCGCTGGACTCCAAGAGCGCGAAGAACATCACGCCCGCGAATCGCGCCGGCGACGGCATCGTCGGCTACAGCCCCGACGGGAAATGGCTCGCGTACGCGCGGCAGTCGATCGTTGGTTTCTACGGCGACACGCGCAAACTCGTGCTCGTCGAGCGCGCGAGCGGCGCCGAGCGCGCGGTCGCCACCGACTGGGATCGCAGCGTGGACGGACTCGTGTGGTCGCCGGATTCGAAGCGACTCTACGGCGCGATCGACGACGCCGGCACGGTGCGCGCCTACGAGTTCGGAATCGAGGGCCAGCCGCGCGCGATCACGCAGGAGTCGAGCTTCGGTTCGCTCGCCATCGCCGACAACGGCACGCTCGTCGCGTTGCGTCAGACGTTCGTCGAGCCGCCGACACTCGTGAAGCTTTACGCCGCGAACGGCGCGGCGACGAAGCTCTCGAAGGTCAACGACGAGCTGCTCGCGAAGTCGGACCTCGGCTCGTTCGAGAGCGTCACCTATCCCGGCGCGAAGGGTGAGCCGATCCAGATGTGGGTCAACTATCCGCCCGGGTTCGACAAGTCGAAGAAGTACCCCCTCTTCGTGCTGATTCACGGCGGCCCCCACAACGGCATCACGAACGGCATGTCGTTCCGTTGGAACGCGCAAGTGTTCGGTTCGTGGGGGTTCGTCACCGGCTGGCCGAACTTCCATGGATCGAGCGGTTTCGGACAAGCGTTCGCGGACTCGATCAACCCGCAACAAGACGAGCTGCCGTACGAAGACGTCATTCGCGCGACGAAGTGGTTCCAGGAGAAGCCCTGGATCGACACCGATCGCATGGCTGCGGGCGGCGGCAGCTACGGCGGATACTTGAGCGCGATCTTGCTCGGGCGACCGCATCCGTTCCGCGCGCTCGTCGCGCACGCGGCGGTCTACAACTGGTACACGCAGATGGGCTCGGACGGATCATCCGAGCTGCGACGCTTCGGCGGGTTCTGGACGGACGAACAGAAGAGTGTCATCGAGAAGGGCTCGCCGCACTTCGGTGCCGCGAACTTCGCGACGCCGACGCTCGTCTTGCACGGACAGAAGGATCAGCGCGTGCCCGTGAACCACGGACT
>CAZKIY010000644.1:0-1698 GCA_964552875.1 uncultured Planctomycetaceae bacterium | reverse complement strand
CGTTGTCCGTGATCGCCTGGGCCGTCGCGCACGTGTCGTTCTCCGGATCGAGCGAGACCGTCATCGAGTACTGATTGCGCTCGTCCGAATAGAGGTAGACGCGCCAAGCGACCGTGTTCGCGACGCCGGTGTTGATCCACTCGAGCTTCTCGGTGTTCGAGACTCCGGCCGAGATGTCGGCGTAGGTCGCGTCGCCGCAGTTCACCCACAGTTGCGTGTCCACGTCGCCCCAGGCGTGCGTGAACGAGAGGTCGATGGTGAGCTTCGCACCGGCCGGGACGCTGATCTCGTACCAGTCGTCGTCGACGCCCTTGACGACCAGGTTCGAGTAGGCGCCTTCGGCGATGTCGGGCAGGCCGCCGCACGAGTCGTTGTTCTCGAACGAGTCGTCCGAGCCCGCGGCGAGCTGCGTGTCGACCACCGGATAGAAGTCGGCGAAGCGCCCGTACGAGATGTTCGACGTGCACGGATCGCCGCAGTGCACCTGGCCGATGAACTGGTCATTGGAGGTCTTGAAGAAGCCGCTGCCCGAGCTGCCGTGGTCGCAGCTGCCCTGCGAGAAGACCACCGAGAAGTGGTCCGTGCTGCCGCAGGGGTACGTGTTGAGGTACGTGCCCGTGCTGGCCTTCTTGAACGTGCCCTGCGGGTGATGGATCCCGATGCCCGGCGTGTTGATCGACTGCACCGCGCTCGTCCAGCCGGCCCAGGAGAGCCCGGACGGCAGCGCACCCTGCACGAGCAGCAGCGTCGAGTCCGACGAACTCTGTGTCGCGACGAACGAGCAGTACGTCGACGTCGGCACGTCGTTGATGTTCGGCACGGTGCCGTTGCACACGGAGGACTGGTAGAACCAGTAGATCTCCGCCGTGTTCGCCACCGCGCTGGAGGCGATGCAGTGGTTCGCGGTCGAGAAGTACGGCGTCAAGTCGTCCGTTTGCGTTTGCAGCAGTTGGCCGGTGCACTGGTAGCCGCTGCTGTTCTCGACGTAATTGATGCGACCGACCGCGTTGCGGACCGTGCTGATCCCGCTGACGCAGGACGAGTCGATCGTGCAGCCGCCTTCGGGCTCGGGTTGCAGAGAAGGCTCGCGGTACACGTGCAGGACCTCGTCGAGCGCGAAGGGCAGCGACGGCTGGATGCCGGCCTCGCCCTGCACGAGGTACTCGACGCGCGCGCGCTCGCCTGCGAGCGTCGGCGTCCACAGGTCGCCGGTGTCGAACGCACCGCGGCCCTGGATCGGTCCGGCGAGCCGCGACGGATCGCGCGGCGAGAAGGCCGTGAGCAGCGCACCGGTCGGCAAGTCGAGGCCCGTGAAGTGCAGGCGCAGTCCGAGCGCGTCGATCGCGCGGATCTCGGCGGCCCACAGCCAGCGGCCGTCCTCGAGTTCGCTCCACACGCCGTCGACGTCGCGCACGCGCGCCGGACGGACGAGGCCCATCCGCAACGGAACGAGGCCGCCGGATTCGGCGATCGCGTCTTGGACGGCGAGGGCGCCGAGGTCGAGCGGCGCCAGTGTGACGACCGGCAGGAACGACGAGTCGAGACCGAGCGAGGCGCTGAGCGGTTGCGACGCCGGTTTCGCGGGATTCGGGCTGCGCGAGTCCTGGACGCCGAACGTTTCGACGTCTCGAGCTCGGGCGTGTGTCCCCGCGACGATCGCGGAGAGGAGGAGGAGAGTGTGGGTGCGCTGCTGCATAG
>CAZKIY010000643.1:0-1717 GCA_964552875.1 uncultured Planctomycetaceae bacterium | reverse complement strand
CGAACCACATCCATCACCTGCGCCTGGACATGTTCGACTGGACGATGCTCGCGGAGGACTTCCAGTCCGTGAACGCCATCGGCATCGTTATGCTGGGTCCCGTGTTCGCGGCGATGTGGGTGAAGCTCGCGAAGGCCGACGCCAATCCGTCCATTCCGGCGAAGTTCGGGCTCGGATTGATCCAGGTCGGACTCGGATTCGGACTGCTCATGCTCGGCATGCAGTCCGCGGACGAAGCGGGCATGATCCCGTGGTACTGGCTCGCCGGTCTCTACCTCATCCACACGAGCGGCGAGCTGTGCGTGTCGCCGGTCGGCCTGTCGATGGTGACGAAGCTCGCGCCCGAGAGGATGGTCGGCATGGTCATGGGCTCGTGGTTCGTGTCGATCGCGTGCGCGAACTACGCGGCCGGACTCTTCTCGAAGATCGCGGGCGAAGTCGAGATCGCGGCCGACGCGACCGGACCGGCCGCGCTGAACGGATACACGACCGCCTTCACGCCGATCCTCTATCTGGCAGTCGGACTCGGCATTGCGCTCCTCCTCGCGTCGCGCCTGGTCAACAAGTTGATGCACGGAGTGAAGTGACATGACGTCGAAGCACTACGCCGCGCACATTGCTGAGCGCATGAGGAAGCTCGAGGCGGCGCTCGCCGCCGCGGGCTTCGACGGACTCGTCCTGCAGTCGGGCGCGCCATTCACGTACTTCGCGGACGATCAGGACGCGCCGTTCCGACCGACGCCGCACTTCGCGCACTGGGTTCCGCTCGAAGGTCCGGCGCACTTGCTCTTCGTGCAACCAGGCAAGAAGCCGCGTCTCGCGCGCGTCGCGCCCGAGGATTACTGGTACGAGCAGGCGCCGCTCGGGAATCCCTACTGGGCGGCGCAGTTCGACCTCGTCGAAGTGCCCGACGTCGAGCGCGCGTGGCGAGAACTGTCGATTCGCGGCCGCACGGCGTACATCGGCGATCGACCAGAGGAAGCGACGGCGCACGGCATCTTGCGCGACGGTTTGAATCCGCCGACGTTGCTGTCACGACTCGATTGGGATCGTGCGACGAAGACGCCGTACGAAGTGGATCAGCTCGCGGCCGCGTCGACCCTCGGTTGGCGCGGACACCTCGCCGCGCGGCGCACGTTCCAAGAAGGCGCGAGCGAATTGCAGATCCACCAGGCCTACGTCGAAGCCGTCGGTTGTCCCGAAAGGGACCTGCCCTACGAGAGCATCGTCGGCCTCGACGAGAAGGGCGCGATCCTCCACTACTGCGGCAAGCGCAAGACGGGCGGAGGCAAGGTGCTGCTCATCGACGTCGGCGCGCAAGTGAACCGCTACGCGTCGGACATCACGCGCACGTGGACGACGGAGAAGGCCGATCCGGTCTTCCGCGAACTCGTCCTCGGCATGGAGAAGTTGCAGCTCGAGCTGTGCGGTCTCGTGCAGCCCGGCATCCCCTATCTCGACCTGCACGCGGCGGCGCACGCGAAGATCGGCGACCTCCTCCACAAGTCGGGCATCTTGAAGGTCGGCGGCCAGGACGCGATCGCGCGCGGCGTCACAGCGCCGTTTTTCCCGCACGGATTGGGCCATTTCCTCGGGATCCAAGTGCACGATGTGGGTGGACAGCAGAAGTCACCCGAAGGCGGCACGGTGCCGCCGCCGCGTGAGTTCCCGTACTTGCGCACGACGCGCAAGGTCGAGGAGGGCCACGTGTTCACGA
>CAZKIY010000642.1:0-1722 GCA_964552875.1 uncultured Planctomycetaceae bacterium | reverse complement strand
CCGTCAGCGCAATTCCGACTTCCCCGCCAACGCGCGCAGCATCGTCGTGAGCCCGAGCAGGATCCGCAGCGATCCATCGGCACGATTGCCCCCGTTCGCGCGCTCCCGCCGGCCGAGCAGAAATCCGTGGGGTCGGCCGTACTCCGCGATCGTGCTGCGCAGGACGGCGGTGTAGAGCGCGCGCGTCGTGTCGTTCGTCGCACCGAGGTCGGCGCCGTACGCGGCCGCGAGTCCGTTCAACAAGTTCTGCGGCGTCCCCGGCATGTCCCCGACTTGCACGGCGGTCCTCGGCGAGTAGTCGAAGATCGTCACGTCGCCCCACGCGCCGTTGCCGTACTGCTCGCCCTGGACGTGCGCCCGGAGAGCGGCGTGCACGGCGGCCTCGAGCTCGGGCCGGAGTTCTGGCTCGATACGCACCAAGTCCGCTGCGATGCGCCAGCAACGCACCTGATCCGCGGCCAAATTGCCACCGAATCGCGTCGCGTCGCGCCACGGTCCGAGGAAGTGACGCATCCCTTCGACGGCGAAGCGGTGAAACGAAAGTTCGGATCCGCTCGCGCGTGCGATCGTCGCGGAACGCGCGGCGTAGTGTCCGAAATCGTCGTCGAAGGCGGGATCGATCTCGTCCCACTTCCCGGCCCAGTGGTGCGCGAACTCGAGCGTCGCGAGCGCTTCACGCGCGGGACGCGCGAAGCGTTCGTCACCGGTCAACACGGCGAGCCGCGCGAGCTGGCAGGGGACGTCCAATCGACGCAGTCGGTTCACGTTCAGGTTCACGGCTCCCGTGCGCGGCACGTAGCTCGCCGCGACCTCGCCGTCGGGCAACACACCGTGCGCGAGGACCGTCTCGCCGATCCGCACGGCCGCGGCGCGCGCGCGGGCGCGGAACGGCTCGGGACCTTCGCGCGCGACGTCGATCAGGAAAGCGAACGCGAGCCCGATCTCCAGCGGACGATCGTCGATGCGTTGATCGGTCGTCGCGTTCCAGAGACAGGGCAAGCCCGTGTCGGGGTGGAGCGCGAGCGCGAAGATGTCCTCGAGGTAACGCGCGAGAAATGCACTCCACCGCGGGGAATCGTGTCCGAGCGTCGCGTCGAACAAGTTCTCCTGCAACGGGAAGAACGCCCAGGCCGGGTCCACGGCACCGAGCTCCGCGCCCGTGACGACGTCGAAACTGCGCGCGATGAAAGCTGTCTTGCGCGGACCCGCGACGTCCAGCGCGCGTTCCTCCCAATCGGCGAAGATCGTGTCGAGCACGCCGACGATCTCAGCGCGCAACGCGGGCTCGTCGGGGCAGGGAAGACGCACGCTCGCACTCACGTCGTCCCAGCGCGCGGTCTCTTCGCCTTCACCCTCGAGTCGCACGAGGAACCGCGGCGTCGGAGGATGCTTCAGCTCGCGCTCGAGCAGTGCCGCATGGATCGCGAACTCGTGCGGCGTTCCGTCCGCGGCGCCCACGGGGAATCGCGCGCTCGCGCCGGATCCGTCGACCACCGTGACGACGCCGGAGCCGATCACGCTTCCACGGATCACGAGCCCGCTCACGAGCGGCGCGAACGCGACGAACGGTTGCTCGGCCTGCTCGCCGGGTCCCGTGCGTAGTCGCGATGCGCCGTCGGCGCCCGTTTCGATCTGCTCGATCCCGCGCGTGCTGCGCCACCACGGGATGCGCGGCGGGCTCGTCGAGGCACCGCGCTCCTCGAAGCCGCCGTTCGAGATCGC
>CAZKIY010000641.1:713-1724 GCA_964552875.1 uncultured Planctomycetaceae bacterium | reverse complement strand
CGGACGGCTCCTCTTCGACGAGTACGCGCTCGGGCTGTGGCAGCCGGAAGGCATGGTCTCGGTGGCGCTGCGACCGAACCTCGCGCTCGCGAGTCTGCACGCTGTCTTGCTCGCCCTCGTGTGGGGCTGGATGCGCGCGATGCCGCGCGCATTCCCGCGCGACCCTGAACCGCTCGACTCGTTCTCGCCCGTGCTGCGTGCTCGTGCGCAAGCGCGGATCTACGAGCGCGCGCGCCGACCCGAACTGCTCACTCCCGCAGCTCGCGCGGCGGGTTTCGATCGGATCGCGAGGATCTTGCGCTTGCCGCGCCGCCGTCTCGCGCGAGACGGGGCGGGACCCACCCGCCTCGAGATCGATCGTCTCGCGGCGGCGATCGGGGGAGAACCCGGCATGCGCGCGATCGAATTGTTCGCTACGCGACCGATCGTCACGCGTGCGGACATCGAGCGACTCACGCTGGACCTCGCGCGTTTGGAAGCGGACGTCCGCCGTCGTGGAGATCCGCGCGCGGATCGTGGACAGTAGCCCCATGACATCGAATCCGATGAGCGCCGTGGACCTGGCGCGACGCGTGAACGAGGAGGCCCGACGCGTCGTCGTGGGCCTCGAGCGCGAGGTCGAGCACGCCGTGATCGCACTGCTCGCGGGCGGCCACGTGTTGCTCGAAGGTCCGCCGGGCGTCGCGAAGACCCTGCTCGTGCGCACGATCGCGACAGCGCTCGGCGGACGCTTCGGTCGCATCCAGTTCACGCCCGACCTCATGCCGGCCGACGTGACCGGCACGGGCATTTTTCACCCGGGTGAAGGCGTTTTCCGGTTCCAAGAAGGTCCGGTGTTCGCGCAGGTCCTCTTGTGCGACGAGATCAACCGCGCGCCGGCGAAGACACAGTCGGCGCTCCTCGAAGCCATGCAGGAAGCGAGCGTCACCGCCGACGGACGGCGTCACCCGTTGCCGCGTCCCTTCACGGTGTTCGCCACGCAGAACCCGATCGAGCACGAAGGCACGTACC
>CAZKIY010000641.1:0-703 GCA_964552875.1 uncultured Planctomycetaceae bacterium | reverse complement strand
GCTCGACCGTTTCCTCTTCAAGGTCCTGGTCGGTTATCCCGCGGCAGACGTCGAAGCGCGGCTGCTCACGGAAACTCACGCGCGCGACGAACTGGCGAGCCCGAAGGACCTCGGTGTCACGCCCGTCGCCGGCCCTGAAGACATCCTGGCCTTGCGCGAAGTCGTGCGGCGCGTCGTCGTCCGCGAGGATCTGCCCGCTTACGTCGTGAAGTTGCTCGCGGCGACGCGCAAAGAGGGCCGCATCGTCCTCGGGGCGAGCCCACGCGCCGGCGTGATGCTCTTGCGCGCGGCGAAAGCGCGCGCAGCGATCGAGGGCCGCGATTTCGTGCTGCCCGACGATTTGAAGTACGTGTTCTTGCCCGCGCTGCGTCACCGCGTGACGCTCGATCCCTCGGAAGAAATCGAGGGCGCGACGACCGACGACGCCCTGCAGTCGATCCTCGACGCGGTGGAGGTGCCGCGCTGATCCCGACGCGTCGGCTCCTCTTCGCAGTCGGAATCGCGGGAGCGCTTTCCGTCGTCGCGGCGTTCGTGCCGGCCCTGCGTCTCGCGGTAGTCGCGCTCGACGCGCTCCTCGTCGGCCTCGTGCTCGTCGATTTCGGGCGGACGCCGCGGCCGTCGAGCCTCGACCTGCGTCGGCGACTCGCAGCGCGCACGGCGCTCGGCCGCGATCTCGTGCGCACGCTGCGGGTCGATGCCAGCG
>CAZKIY010000640.1:0-1726 GCA_964552875.1 uncultured Planctomycetaceae bacterium | reverse complement strand
CGGAGTGGAGCCTGGCTCCGTACCTCCGATGTCAGCTCGCGTCGACACGCAGCAACAAGTCGCGCACGAGTGTCTCGTACCGCGCCGCCGCTTCGTCGAGCGCGCGTTTCGCAACCTTCTCGTGGTCGGTGTGCGCGTCGAGAATCGAGCCCGGTCCGTAGAGGAGCGGTCGCCCCCAGCGCCTCAGATGCGGCGCATCCGTGCCGAAAGCCACGGGAATTCCTGCTTCGCCGGTCGGCACGTCGAAGTCGATCGGGCCGTAGCCCGTGTGCGTCTTCTCGACGCGCACATGCGCGCCCAAGTGCCGCGCGACGCGTTCCGCGATTCGGTCGGGCCCGTCGACGGCGCGCACGAGCACTTCGCATTCGGCGTGTTCGGCCACGACGTTCGGCGCGACGCCGCCCGAGATCGTCCCGACGTTCAAAGTTCCATGCCCGAGCACCGGATGCGTCCCCCACGTCTCCCTGAGGAGGCCGTGGACGCAGCCCACGAGCTCGTGCACTGCCGACGGCCCGCCGACTTGAGAGCTGTGGCCCGCGCTCCCGCTCGCCACGAGCCGTGCTTTCCAAATGCCCTTCCCCGCCGCGACGAAACGATTGTCCGTCGGCTCACCGATCACCGTGAACGCCGGATCCCACGGCTCGGCCAGTGCTCGATCGGCGAACGCGGCGCCCGCGCTGTCCGTCTCCTCACCGACGGTGAACAACACGCCGACGCGATCTTCGCCCGACGCGAGGATGCGTTCGAGCGCGTGCAGCATCGCCGAGGCCGGACCCTTCGCGTCGCACGATCCGCGACCGTAGACGTGCTCGCGATCCTCGCGCACTCCGAGGTCGCCGGGAACGGTGTCGATGTGCGTGCACAGGACGACCCGCGGTCGAGCGCCGCGAGCCAGCACGTTGGCGCGACCGGAAGCGATCTCCTGACGTTCGGTCGCCAGTCCGATGCGTCGACACTCGCGCGCCAAAGCCTCGCCGTACGCGGCTTCGGCGCCCGTGACCGAGGGAATCGCGACCCAATCGAGGACGTTTCGAACGATGCGTTCCATGCGTGAAGTGCGCGCAGGATAGCCCGGTTCGCGCTACGCTGCGCGCTTCCGTCCCCCCGAGCCGAACATGATCACGACCCTCGCCCTACTCGTCCCGCTCCTCGCTACCTTCACCGCCGACAAGCCCCGCGATCGATACGTCGAGCTCGCCGCGAAAGGCGACGCGGCCGGTTGCCAAGCGCTGTGGCGCGAAGCGCGCGGCGCGATCCTGCCCGTGATCGACGCGGACCTCGAAGGCAGTTTGAAGATCCGCGAAGACGCCGCCGGGCGCGCGCTCAGCGCCGACGAGGAGAAGAAGATCGAAGCCTTGCACCGTCGCGCGCTGTGGGGCGGTCAACAAGCTGCGCTGGTCGGGCATCCGTTCGTCCTCGATTACGCGTCGAGCTTCGTCGGTTGGGACGAGGAACAGCGCTCGAGCTTCCGTGCCGGACAACGCGCCTACTCGGAAGCGCGCGGCGCGTTGAAGAAGGGCGACCACGCGGCCGCTCTGACCGCGGCCAAGCGCTGCCGCGAACTCGCCGCGCCCCTCGGCGACTGGTGGGGCGCGCAAATGGGTTGGGAGGCGGAAGCGCGTGCGCTCGAAGCCAACGGCGCGAAGGAAGAAGCTCTGGCGGCGTGGTCGCGCGTGCGCATGGTCGCGACGACGATCTCGCTCACGGGGGACGAGTACGAGGCCAC
>CAZKIY010000639.1:0-1728 GCA_964552875.1 uncultured Planctomycetaceae bacterium | reverse complement strand
CCCCCATACGCTTCTTCGAGCTCGCGCCGGTGGGCCTCGTCCTGACCGTCGTCGGCATGCTCTACCTGTTTTTCATCGCGCCGCACCTCATTCCCGACCGAGGGGACGGGGCGGCGACGGAGGATCCGAAGCGACGTTTCGCGGCGGAAATCGTGCTCACGCCGAGTTCGAAGCTCATCGGACAGACGTTGGCGAACCTGCGTCTACCCGAAGCGCTCGAGATCGCGATCGTAGGCATTCGCCGCGGCTCGCGAGAGTTACTGCGCCCGCGGCCGAAGGAACGGCTGAAGGCAGGCGACGAACTCGTGATCGAGGGCGGGGCCGCGCAGATCCTCAGCGTGAAGGACTTCGAAGGCATCGATATCAAGACCGACCAGCGGCCCGAGATCTCGGGGCAGGAGGCGCCGGCGACGCGCATGGTCGAGGCGATGGTCCTGCCGCGATCGCGCATGACGGATCACACTCTGCGCGACCTGCGTTTCCAAGAGCGGTCGGGTTTCACCGTGCTCGGGATCCATTCCGCGAACGAGGCGCGGAACATCGGCAACCTTTCGCGTTGGCATTTCCAGACGGGCGACGTCGTGCTGCTGCAAGGGCACGTCGAGGACATCGACGGAACCGCCGAAGAGTTCGGCCTGCTGCCGCTCGAGGACCGTTCGGGCCACCACCCGCGCAGTCGCAAGGCACCGCTCGCCGCGACGATCTTCCTCGTCGCGATGGTTCTCGGGGCGACCGGCGTGCTCGCGCTGCCGATCGCCTTCTTGATGGGAGCGGTCGCGCTCGTGCTGACGCGCTGCCTGCAACCGGACGAGGCTTACGCTGCGGTCGATTGGCGTATCCTGGTTCTCATCGGGTCGATGTTCGCGTTCGGCGCGGCGATGCAGGAGAGCGGGGCAGCGAGCTGGCTCGCGGGACTCGTCGTTCAACATGTCAGCCCGTACGGACCTCACGCGGTACTCGCTGCTTTTGCGCTGCTCACCGCGGTGCTGACGCAGCCGATGTCGAATCAAGCCGCGGCCCTTCTCGTGCTCCCCGTCGCGATCCAGGCCGCGGAGCGTCTCGGGATCGACGCACGACCCTTCGCCATTGCGGTGACGCTCGCTGCGTCGTGTTCGTTCCTGACGCCGCTCGAGCCCGCGTGCTTGCTCGTGTGGGGACCCGGCCGCTATCGCTTCCTCGACTTCGTGCGCGTCGGAGGGCCGCTCACCTTGATGTGTCTTGCGCTGACGATCCTGCTCGTGCCCGTGTTTTGGCCGCTGATTCCTGTCGGTTGATGCCCGACGACCGAGCATGGCCGTGGCAGCAACCGGGAACTTCCACACGGCCCGCGGCCAATCGAGTCGCAGGCTTCGTGCTCGCACTCGATCGCGAGCATCCCGCTCACTCGATCTCGCAAGGCAGACGCGGTAAGCCCCGCAAGGCAGACGCAGTAAGCCCCGCAAGGCGGACGCAGTAAGCCCCGCAAGGCGGACACAATAAGTCGTCCGCGCGACGACTCAGGGCTTCGCGCGCGGGCCGTTCCAGGATTGGAAACCGCCGGTCAGGTTGATCAGATCGTCGTGGCCCTTCGAGGAGAGGAACTCGCACGCGGCGGCCGAGCGCGCGCCGGCCGCGCAGTAGACGAGTAGCTGTTTGCCGCCCTTCGCGATCTCGCGCTGCCGTTCCTCGATCGATTCGATCGGCACGATCTGCGCGCCGGGGATGATGCCGGCGGCTGTCTCGTGGGGG
>CAZKIY010000638.1:0-1746 GCA_964552875.1 uncultured Planctomycetaceae bacterium | reverse complement strand
CGGTGAAGAAGGCCGCGGCCGAGATCGGTTATCCGGTCATGATCAAGGCGTCGGCGGGTGGAGGCGGGAAGGGCCTGCGCATCTGCCGCGATCCGTCGCAGATCGAGAGCGCGTTCCGTACCGCGTCCGGCGAGGCGCTGTCGAGCTTCGGCGACGGCCGCATGTACCTCGAGAAGTACCTGGAAGAGCCGCGCCACATCGAGGTCCAGGTCCTCTTCGACGTGCACGGGAACGGCGTGCATTACGGCGTGCGCGAGTGCTCGATCCAGCGCCGCCACCAGAAGCTCATCGAGGAGTGTCCATCGGTCGTGATCGACGCGAAGACGCGCGAAGCGATGGGCGAGGTCGCGCTGCGCGCCGGTCGCGCGGTCGGCTACCAAAACGCCGGAACCGTCGAATTCCTCTGGTCCAAGGGCCAGTTCTACTTCCTCGAGATGAACACGCGTCTCCAGGTCGAGCACCCGGTGACGGAGATGGTCACGGGCACCGACCTCGTCCGCGAACAGCTGCGCATCGCGAGCGGAGAGAAGCTCGGCTACGGGCAGGACGCCGTGCGTTGGAACGGTTGGTCCATCGAAGTGCGCATCAACGCCGAGGACCCGAAGCAGAAGTTCATGCCGTCCACGGGGACGATCCAGAACCTGCGGATGCCCGGCGGTCCTTTCGTCCGCCTCGATCTCGGCATGTACCGCGGCATGGAAGTCGGTGTCGACTACGACCCGATGCTCGGGAAACTCATCGTGTGGGGGCCGACGCGCGACATCGCGATCGATCGCATGCGACGTGCGCTGCAGGAGATCAATGTCGGCGGCGTGCGCACGAGCCTGCCGGCGGCGTTGACCGTGATCGAGGATCCGCGATTCCGCGCGGGTCACTTCGACACGCATTTCCTGGAGAGCCTCGATCTCGCGAGCGGTGCACGAGATCACGTCGACCTCGTCGCCGCGGCGGCCGCGGTGTATCGACATCACAAGGCGCGACGGCGTGCCCTCACCACGGATTCGAGCGATCGCAGCGGGTGGCTCGCACGAGGTCGCGATGACGTGTCGACTCACTCCGCGCGTTCGATGCGCGGCGGGAATCCGTCGTGAAGTACTTCGTCACCGTGAACGGCCTCGTGCGCGAAGTCGAGGTCGTCGAACGACTCGGCAGCCTGGACGTGCGCGTCGACGGGAAGCCGTTCGACCTCTCCTACACCGAGGTCGACGTCCTCGGGCAAGTCGTGGTGCTCCACGGCGGCAAGAGCTACGCGCTCTCTCTCGAAGGCGGAGAGAACGACATCACCGCGACGCTCGTGGGGCACCGCTACGACGTCTCGCTCGAAGACGAGCGCGAACGCGCGGCTCACGCGGCCGAACGTGCTTCGGGCAAGGCCGGCGGCGTCCTGAACGCGATCATGCCGGGCGTGGTCGTCGAGCTCCTCGCGAGCAAAGGCCAGCGGGTGGCGAAGGGCGCACCGCTGCTCATCCTGTCGGCGATGAAGATGCAGAACGAGATCGGCGCGCCCGCCGACGGCGTTATCCAAGAGATCCACGTGTCCGCCGGACAGGCGGTCGTCGCGGGTGCCAAGCTCATGACGCTCGCTCCGATCGAGACGAACTGACACGCAACGTCGATGTCGCGGTAGGCTCTGAATGAGCGTAGTGAGTGCTCATCCTCATGCAGAAACGCCTCCTCGCACTCGTCCTGGTCTTCCTCGTCCTCGTCGATTCGGCTCGCGCGACGTGGTCGATCGTCGTCGTGAAC
>CAZKIY010000637.1:0-1747 GCA_964552875.1 uncultured Planctomycetaceae bacterium | reverse complement strand
CGACGTGGTGCCACGTCACGAATCCGCGTGGAGCGAAGTGGATGCCGGCCGGATGGTCGACCGCGACGATCCCGGCGCCGAAGTTGTCTTGGCGCACGCCGATGAAACCGGCCGGCACGCGCTGGAACAGGAGCCACCCGAGGCCAAGCGACAGTCCGGTGAAGAGGGCCGTGAAGAATACAACGCGCACGTACGCAGCCAGGAACCGGCCCAACGCTCGGAAGAAGGAACGCATGACGATGTGCCTCAGGGCTTCGGGCTCGGGGTCTCGTACTCGATGCGCTTGGGCGCTGAGTCGCGGCTGTACGGCACGATCTGGAACGCGATCCGACCCAGCCCGTCGACGAGCGCCGCGCGCACCGCCCCGGATCCGTGCGCCAAAAGCGCATCGGCGCGAGTGCGTGCATCCTCGGCCAGACCGCGGAACTTCGTCGCGAGCACGGAAGCCTGCAGCTCTTTCTCCGCCTTCGCGATCCGACCGTGGCTCAGACGTTCGGCGTAGACGATGTCGGCCTCGGACAACGCGCGCACCTTCTCGCGCTCCGCCTTGCCGATGTCCTGGGCGAGGTTACCTTCGAGTGTGAGGAGCTCAGCGTCCTTCGAGCGACGCACGTTGTCCTCGCGCAGTCGGCCTCGATCGGCGAACGTCGCGATCTGCGCGCGCAATTTCTCGGACTCCTGATTGGCGAGCTTGCGCCGATTGATCAGGTCCTCGTAGCCCTTGTCGAAAGCGGGTTTCGGCGAGCTCACCTCCAGGACCTCGATGCCGTGACGCTCGAGCGCCGCGTTCATGCGTTCCAAGCTCGCGAGCGTCGCTCTGGCGACGGACTCCGGCCGCGCCGAGTCACCCGCGACGAACCGACCGAACTCGTCGCGCAGGATCGCGCGCGCGTGACAGCGCAAGAACTCCTCCTCGAACGCTTCGCCGCCTCCCGAGTCGTCGAGCACTTCGGCTGCGCGCTCGACGCGCAGCGCGTACTGCAGCGTCACCTCCTCGAACCAGAAGCTCGATCCGTCGCGTGCGCGGATGAGCAAGCGCGGGACGTGATTCACGGAGACAGTCGAATTGCCCTGGAAGAGAAGGGCATTCGGGCTCTTGTCCACCACGTGCACTTCCTGGAACCAAGGCCAATAGGCTCGGTAACCGGGCGTGTCCACGACTCGGGTTTCGCTCGACCACGCATCGAGGACGATGCCGACTTGATCGTCACGGATCGCGGCGAGCCCTGAGTCGCGACCGATGCGCCGCAAGCATTCGACCGCCGCGATGGGCGTGATCACGAGCGCGAGGGTCAGTTCGATCCAACGCCGTCGCCGTTTCGGCCTGGAAACCGCAGTCAGCGGAGTCGTGAGAAAGATGGCGTCTTGAGTCATGGTTTCCTCGTTGGAACCGTGAACCGACGCACGCGCACGATTCTCGGCAGCAAACACCAGGAAAATGCGCCGGTCCGCGCCGTGACCGTGCTTGCGCGCAGCACGCGTGGTCGCCAACCTGCTCGCGTCGCAACCGAACCACAGACACACGCACCCATGAAAACGATCCTCGTTTCTTCTCTCGCGCTCGTCGGCGTCGCGCTCGCGAGCACGCTTCTCACCGCCGCCAAGGCACCGAACCGCGTGGTCGCGTCGATCCCTGCCGCGACGAGCTACACCGTCGACACCGTCCACTCGGCGGTGATCTTCTCGACGACACACCTGAACACGAGCCGTGCCTACGGCCGCTTCAACGACATCGCCGGGACGTTCA
>CAZKIY010000636.1:0-1748 GCA_964552875.1 uncultured Planctomycetaceae bacterium | reverse complement strand
TCTCGTGGGGGCTAAGTCGGTCGGCGAGTGAAAACGAAGCGACCGAGGGTCTGCCCTCCTTTCCTCTCCCGGCCTTGTGCCGATGGGGGGCAGGGGGGGTTGTTCACCTGGGGGTTCCGCGAGGACCCAGCACCTGCCAGCAGCGCTTCTCCCCGATGCCAGCGAGACTTGAGCTGTCAGGTAGGGGGGAACAGCAGTCGGCGCGAAAAAAAAATTCGCGCGCGGGTGCACGACGGGCGAGCGCGGGACCTGCACGCGTTCGGCGACCGAGCAGGCGCTGACACCGCGATGTTCGTCGGTCGTGTCAGGCCGCGGAGTCGCGACGGGGGACGTACTCGAGCAAGGCGTCGACGTTCCACGCGTAGCTCGCGGGACGTCGATCCCAGTAGACGCTGTAGCCTAGGCAGAGCGCGCACGGATCCTCGAGTTGGATGCCCGTCAGCGAGTTCATGGGGCTGCGGTAGGTGAACCCGGTGCTCTGGCACCGGTCGCAAGTCCGCAGAGTGAGCGGTTCAGCAAAGAACCGGGCATCGGATGCGATGGAGTGGGCCTGAAGGATGCGGCGAGTGCGGTCAGGACCGGAGAACGTGGTCATGGATCGAAACTCAGGTGTCGGTTCGGCGCGGCTGGTACTCCAAGGCGGAGCTGGCTCACACGCGTCAGCGCCCACGCTGCGGGGCCGCCGCTGTCGGCGCAAAGTCTGTATTCCCGGCGGCTGATCGATCGCTTCGGCTGTCTCGTTCGGGCGCTTCTCGACCTTCGCCAGCCGGGCGGGACCGTGGGATCCCTCACCTTGCCGACCGGGCATCGGCCCGAAGGTGAATCGAGCAATCTCTCCGGATTCTCGGCGCGATGACCCGCCCTGACTGACGTGCACGTCACAGTCGCGGTTAGCGCCGGCGCGACGGCAGACATGGGCCGTGTATCCCGCCCAGGACGGTCGGATTCAGCCTTCCAAGTTCGCGCAAGCTGAGCGTGCATGGAGGTCCATTCCAAGGAGACCTGTCCATGTTGCTCAGCGAAGTCCTCGCCGCTTACGTCATCCAGCAGACCGCGAACGGTCTTGCGGTCCATACCTTGAAGCAGATCGAGCGCCACGGTCGCTTGCTCGTCCACGCGTTGAACGACCCACCGATCGCGCGCGTGAAGCACGAGGCCATTGCCGCGTTCTTCGCGTCGGACGTGGTGAAGCGAACGGCGGACGGCTCGCCGCGTCGAGCTTCAAGCGCGAACGCGCTTCGTTCGTCGATACGCGGCCTCTTCGGCTTCGCCCACGCGGCTGGCTACGCGCCGACTAACGCTGCGCGCCTCGTACGGCGCTCACGCGTACCACACGCGCGCCCGCGCGCGCTGCCCGAGCCCGAGGTCGCCCGTCTGCTGAACGCGCTCCAACGCGGCACGTTGCCCGCAGCGCGGCGCGACTACGCGATGGTGCTCGTCATGCTCAAGGCGGGCCTGCGCGTGGGGAGCGTGGTGGCGCTCGACGTGGGGGACCTGGTCGGCGACCAGCTCGTGCTGCGGCGACTGAAGGGCGGAGGGGACGACGCGGTTTTCCTGCCGCGCGAGGTCGTCGAGGTCTTACGCGAACACGTCTGCGAGCGTCGCACGGGGCCGATGTTCGAGGGCGCGCGCGGCGGGCGGATGACGACGCGGCAGGTGGCCGGGCGGCACGCGCAACACGCGGAGCGAGCGAGGATCGCTGGCGCGAACCCGCATGCGCTGCGCCACGCCTTCGGCATGGCCGTCTT
>CAZKIY010000635.1:0-1756 GCA_964552875.1 uncultured Planctomycetaceae bacterium | reverse complement strand
CCATGCTCGACGTCCGGCTCGCACGCCTCGGACTCCCGCTTCCCCTCGAACCCGCGATCGGCCGCGCGCTCATGCATCGCGAGCGCGCGACCCAACACGAGGGTCTCGTCGTCGCGTGGGAGCTCTCGATCCGCATCCTCGCGGGATCCCTGTGGGCCGCGTGCCGGCACGCGAATCTCTCCTCCACCGCGCTCGAAACCGTCGCCGCGAAGCTCGACCGCCCCTCGATGGGCCACTGGGTCGAGCTCGCGCGCACCTGCGCCAGCCTCCTGCGCGAATCGAACGCCCCCGTCGCGGCCGCGTTCCGCACGACGCTCGACGGCCTCGACGCACCGCTACCCGCAGAGTGCGGCCTGCGCACCTTCGCCGCGCGCGTCGCCGAACTCCCGAACGCCCCACCGCGTCCACGTCGCGTGCAAGAAGCGCTCGACCAGCTCCCCCACTACCGCAACGCCGCGGCGAGCACGCACCAAGACATCGGCCCCGCCTTCCGCGAAGCGAGCGTCGAGCCGCTACTCGCCGGCCTCGTCGACTTCTGCGAGCGCGTGCCGCTGACTGGCGCGCTGTCACTCATTCTCGTCGGTCGCCTCGAGAAGAAAGGCCACGGCGGCACAGCCGAAATCGCGCGCTTGCACGGCACGTTCCCGAGTTGGAGCCAGCGCGCGATCCCCGACTCCGCTTGGGGTCCGCTCGTCTCGACGCGCCCGTACCTCGTCGGCGAGCCGGACTTGTTCGTGCCACTCTTCCCGATGGCCGCCGTGACGAACTCCGGCGCCGAATGGCACGTCGGCTGGTACGCGCGGCAAGTGCACGTGCCGACGGTCGCGTACCAAGGCGCGGGCGGTCAGGAATTCCAGATCGCGCTCGCCCCCGACGAGCTCGAATCGCTCGTGCGCGGCGCGCGCAGCGAACGCGACACTGCGAGCGATGCGGCTGCGTTGCGCCTCGATCCGTACCGCGGTTTGCTCGCGTACGAGGAAGAGCACGCGCCGCTTTTCTTCGGTCGCGAGGAGGAGACCGAGGCCGCCGTCGCACGGATCGAAGAGCGCGGCGCGCTGTTCGTGTACGGCGCGAGCGGCTCGGGCAAATCGTCGTGGCTCCGCGCCGGAATCGTGCCGGCGCTGCGAGCGCGCGCCACGCTCGCGGGCCGCACGCTGCTCCCGATCGTGCTCGTGCCGGGAGACCGACCGCTCGCGAGCTTGCGCCGCGCGCTGACGCTCGCGCGCGGAGGTTCGCCCGACGAAGCCGCGACGTGGGCGCGCACCGTCGACGAGGCGATTCCGCCGCGCATCGACGCTGCGCACGAGCGTGGTGTCGCGCATCTCTTGCGCGGGCTCGCGGCGCGTGGAGCGTTGCCCGTGCTCGTCATCGATCAGATGGAAGAGGCTGCGACGCTCGCGCTGGATCGCGAGGAATCGCGCGCTTTCTTGGGGCTAGTCGCGGCGGCGGCTGCGGCCGCGAAGGACATCGGTGCAGTCGTGCTCGCCAGCGCGCGCGCGGACCTGCTCGCGCCGCTGCTCGAGCACGAGAGCGTGCGGCGGTTCCTCGAACATGCTGGGACGCCGATCGGTTCGATTCCGAGCGAGCGGCTCGCGCGTGTGATCGTCGAGCCGTTGCGTGGTCGCGGTGTGCCGGTCGAGGCGGGGCTTGCTGAAACGATCGTCGCGGACGTCGCGAATGAGCCGGGATCGCTCGCGCTGTTGTCACAGGTGCTCACGACGCTGTGGAGCGAGCGCGCGCGATTCGGCGGCGCGAT
>CAZKIY010000634.1:0-1757 GCA_964552875.1 uncultured Planctomycetaceae bacterium | reverse complement strand
TCAGCGCGCATTGCCCGAGGCGATTCAGCGCGCAGCACTCGCAGCCGGACGCATCTCGCGCCGAGCCTGAGATCCCGTGAAGAAATCGAGTCTACGGGCTCTCAGATTCATGTGGCGACGCTTCGCGTCGCGAGAGCGTGTGATTTCTTCACACGCTCTGAGAGCCCGTGAAGAATCGATCGTACGGGCTCTCAGACTCTAGTGGCGCCGCCCCGCAGCGCGAGAGGCGCTGAATTCTTCACGGCCTCTGAGAGCGCGCGCAGACTCTCGGCGAATCTTGCAGCGCCAGCCGCGCGCAAAAGGCATGCAGGAATCCAGTCGACGGTCTCTCGGGAACGAGAGCCACTGCTCTTCGACGCGACAGCCCGTGAGTTCCTCGCAGACGCGGATCTCGAACGATTCGTGATCCGCTCTTCCGTGATCCGCTCTTCCGTGACCGCTCGCGGATGTGCATCCTGCGGATCATGGAGCCGAGCGAACTCGCAGATCTTGCACGGGCTCTCGGCGGATTCGAGGTCCGCGACGAAGACCTGGTCCTGGAACCGGCGCCGCGCATCGGATGCGCGGGGGACGCGCTGCGCACGGCTCGCTACGCGGGAGTCGACGGCGAAGGTCGAGCGATCCTCGCGCTCATGGGCGCGGGGAACGAGGCTGTCCTGCTGGCCATCGACGCGCTCGCGTGGTGTGACTCGCACGGGGATCTCCTCGCTCGCCGCATCTCGGCCGACGAATCACTCCCGACGTGCGTCGTCCTCGTGCTCGAGGATCCCGCGGAGGCGACGCTTGCGGCGTTGGCCGTGTTGCGTTCGAACGATCTGCGCGTGTTCGTCTCCAGACGCGTGCGCAGCGCGCGCAGCGGCAGTGGGGACCTCGTCGAGATCCGGCGCGATGCGCGCGCGGACACCGCCTCTTTCGCCACCGCGTGGGATGCCGATCTCGACGCCGAGGCCCGCGGATTCGTGGAGCGCGTGCTCGCCGGCTTGCCGCGCATCGATCCGGATGCGCGCGCCGTAGCCGCTCCGCGATCCATCGTGTGGCGGCGTGGGCAAGTCGCGCTGATCCAATTGCGCTGCGTGGGCGGTCGTCTCGAAGCCGAAGCGGGCGGCGAGCGATTCGCCGTCGCCGTCGAAGTCGACGTGGAACGCGTCCTGATCGGCGCGCTGCGTGGTTACCTCGGGCAGAGCGGCGACCAAAACGGTGCGGAAGATCGCGAGGTCGCGGCCCAGCGGAAGGCGCTGATGCCCAGCGGACCGCTCTTGTCCGCGGACGAGCTCGCCGCGTTGCGCGGCGACTCTTGACCGCTCGCGGGTAGGGCCAGGGGCCGCGGCAGGTCCATGAAAACAGGCGCATCCGGCTTTCGTGTGGGTCAGCGCTCCGGTGCCGGCCCGGCGACCCCGCGCTCCCGGGCTTCGACGCGAGCGCCGGTGAACTTCGCGGTTCGAGAGCGTCCGCGCGCGGTGTTCGAATCCGCGCACCGCGCGGGACGCGCACTCACATCGGGCGCATCGGCGAGTGCATCGGCGTGCGCATCGGCGTGCGCATCGGCGAGTGCGTCGGCGAGCGCGTCGGCGAGCGCGTCGTCGTGCGCGTCGTCGTGCGCGTCGGCGTGCGCGTCGGCGTGCGCGTCGGCGAGCGCGTCGGCGTGCGCGTCGGCGAGCGCGTCGGCGTGCGCGTCGCTGAGCGCGTCGGCGTGCGCGTCGCTGAGCGCCGCCGTCGGATCAGGCTCTGCATTCCGCTCGGCCCCCCGCAGCTGGATC
>CAZKIY010000633.1:0-1758 GCA_964552875.1 uncultured Planctomycetaceae bacterium | reverse complement strand
CGCTTGGGGGCGTGGTGATTCAGAATGGCCGACCGGGGTCAACGAGTGAACTCGCGTGCCACGACGGTCGCATAGCTGCCTTTGGGCAGACGGAAGCGCAACCACAGACCGTCCGGCGCGGACTCGCAGGCGAACTCCTCGAGCGAAATACGCGCGGCTCGACGCGAGCCCATCAAGCGCGATCTCTCCAGCACGTCCCACGCGATCCCGCTCGCTTCGAGCAGGCGCTCTTCGTGCACTCCGGGCTCGAGCTTCGCGCGGCGCATGTCGGACCCGAAGAGCGGCCCAGTGGGCGTGATCTCGCGGCGGGCCGCGCGCGGCGCTTCGACCGCGGCGTCCTCGACGTCGAAGAGCGCGCCGTTGTCGAGACGCTTGGCGACGTCGCCCGCCAGTACCGTCGACGAGGTGCCGTGCTCGAGGCGATCGACGAGCCACGTGTTGAACATCTCCGCCTGCCACGCAGTGCGGTGCAGGTTCGAGAGCCAGTCGCGTGCGCCGTCCGTCAAACGCTCGCGCCCTTTCGCGACGTTGCGGCCGTCGTCGCCCAAGCGTTGGTCGCCGTAGAAATTCGGCACGCCGAGCTCCACGAGCTGCGCGCCGATCGCACGCGCGCGCGCGAGCGAGACGTCGGGTTCCAGGGCGATCTCCTCACTGCGCACCAGGATCGCGAACCGGTTCCCCAGCAGGTGTCCGCGGCGCAGCTTGTTCGCGTGACGGCGCGCCCACACGAGTTCGCCGAGCAATTCCGTGCGGATACGCTGCGCGACCTCCTCGATGTCGGCCTTGGGCAACGGCAACGAGAACGTCTGCTCCGCGACGGCGATCTTGTCCTTCAACCCGGCGACGCCGACGTCGAAGGGACGCAGACCGAACATGCGCGCCAACTGGTGAGCCAGGTCCTGCGTCGTCGCGCCCGCGCGTCGGTGGCGCACGTAGATGTGTTGGGGGGGGGGATAGATGGGATGAGAAGGCCGGCCTCCACGCGAGGTCGCGCTGAGGCGCCTCAGTGGTAGGAGGGGGGATGGAAACCAACCCCGAACCACAAGGAGGCCGACCATGAAGCAGTCTACGACCCC
The DNA here is from genome assembly GCA_964552875.1 of uncultured Planctomycetaceae bacterium. Classification (GTDB taxonomy): domain Bacteria; phylum Planctomycetota; class UBA1135; order UBA1135; genus JAEUHZ01. The sequence continues at coordinate 682 of CAZKIY010000633.1, read as the reverse complement.
GTCCGCCGCACGCGCCACGAAGGTGGCCGCGATGCCCATGACCTCGAAGAAGGAAGCCTCAACGCAGGAGCCGTCGGCCGCGACGTCGCCGACCTCGATCACGGTCGGGCTCGATCTGGGCGATCGCCACTCCCACTTCTGTGTGCTCGACGCTGCTGGTCGGCCGCTCGAACAGGGCCGTGTCGCGATGTCGCCCGCGGAGCTGACGGCGTTCTTCCAACGCTTCGCGTCGGCGCGCCTGATCCTGGAAGTCGGTGGGCAGTCGCCCTGGGTCAGCCGTCTGGCGCAGGCGGCCGGGATGGAAGTGATCGTCGCCAACCCGCGTCGGGTACAGCTGATCACGCGGAACGAGCGCAAGAACGACCGCACGGACGCCGAGTTGCTCGCGCGCCTTGGTCGCGTCGATCCGCAGTTGCTGTCACCGGTGACGCACCGCTCCGTGGAGCACCAGGCCGACCTGGCCTTGAAACGAGCACGCGACGCCGCGGTCGCGTCCCGCACGGCGCTGATCAACCACGTACGCGGCGCGATCAAGTCGTTCGGACACCGGTTGCCGACGTGTTCTCCGGACAGCTTCCACAGCCGAGTGCTGGCACGGCTGCCCGTGGAGCTCGCGCCCGCGCTGCAGCCGATCGTGCGCCTGATCGGCCAGGTCACGGGCGAGATCAAGAACTTCGACGCG
>CAZKIY010000632.1:0-1769 GCA_964552875.1 uncultured Planctomycetaceae bacterium | reverse complement strand
GCGGTTTCGCCGCGGCTTCCGAGGCGATCCAGCACGCATCGGATCCAAGACCGTTGGAGTATCCCTTCGTGCTCGTCGCGTGCACGGGTCCGAATCCGAGGTAGTCCGCTGGACCCTCCTCGGCTTCGAGAACCGCATCGAAGTCGTGCGTCGAGAGGCCGATCAACGGACCGTCGCCGAGGAACGCTCGAGCCGCCGCAACGGGCATGTCGTCTTCACCGACGTGAACGCCGGCGAGACCTTCGGACCACAGCACCGAGGCGACGTCGACGCGATCGTCCACGGTCACGAGGATCCCGAACTCGCGCACGGCCTCGAGCGCGAGGACCCTGCGCGCCCACTCGAAGGTCGCGCGCGCCTCGCACGGTCCGCGCTGGAGTCCCCCGACCGACTTCGGGCGCACTTGCACGACGTCGACGAACGGCGCCGCCGCGGCGAGCACCGCGAGCGGATCGCGGGATCCACACAGCTCGGGCGTGAACAGGAGGAGCACGCGCGCGCGCGACAGCCGATCGCGAATTTCGAATCGGTCCGGGGTCACGAGCGCAAGTTACCCGACCGCCCGAGCCGAGTGGGGCGAGCGCGGAAAGCCGCGCGCGGACACGAGCCGGCCGAGGCGCTTCACGATCTCACGCCGCGAAGGCGGGCCGTCGTCCACTTGGTTCTGACGTCCGAGTCCGAGCTGCTCTATCCTGGGAGCGCCCTCCCCACGTCGTAGACGTCACCACGGACACGAATCAAGGATCAGGAAGATGCTGCTCACGCTCCTCACGCTCGCTCTCGCCCCGACTCCGAACTGGCAGGGCCACACCGATTCCGCGACGGGCGCCGAACCCGGCCAGGCCAATTTCAACTACACCTACGCCGAGCTCGACCTCGCTCTGGTCGACGTGGATGTGCCCGGCGCCGACTCGGAAATCGGCGTCCAGGTCGTCGGGTCCTACCGGGCCTGGCGCGACCTCTTCGTGCGCGCTTCGTACCTCGACTCGGGCGGTGACGCCGACCTGTCGTTGCTGAAAGTCGGCGCGGGATGGGCGGTGCCGCTCCAGCCGGCTCTCGACGTCTACGGGCTCTTCTCGATCGCGCATGTCGAAGTCGGGAACGGGGACGACACCGGCTGGGCGCTCGAGGGCGGCGTGCGCTACATGGCGAACGAGCAGATCGAACTGAACGGACTGATCGAGGTCGTCGACTTCGAGGACAAGGAACTGGGGCTCGGCCTCGGTGGGCGTTACTACTTCGACGAGCAGCTGAGCGTCGGCCTCAACTACGAGACCATCAGCGACTTCGTCGACATCGTCACGCTGGGCGTGCGCTACCAGTTCTGAGAGACGAGGAAATCTCGAGCGGATGACCCCGACCGCGGGGATCCGCTCGGTCCGCGTCCGCGGCGTACTGCGTCGAAGGCGGCGCACGCCTCACCAGAGCCGCATTGGAGTGGCGGTCCGCCACTCACCAGGCCGGCGTTGGAGTTCTCCGACCGCTCGGGGCGCACTTCTCACGACATCCACGAACGGTGCGTCGCGGCGACGACCTCGAGCGGATCGCGGGCTCCACAAAGCTCGGTCGTGAAGTGCAAGAGAAGCAGCGCGCGCCGGACGATCGCCGAGTTCTTGGCTGTGGGACCCACGCCGCACGGCGACCCAGAGCCCGGAAGCGGTACGGGCCGCGCAAGATGTTCCGAGTGTCGCGCGCGACCCATTTCGCTCCCACAGACTCGGGGTACTCTGTGTGGATACCCCTGATCCGAAGGCCCCGCGGCGTCGTCC
>CAZKIY010000631.1:0-1770 GCA_964552875.1 uncultured Planctomycetaceae bacterium | reverse complement strand
ATCCGGCCGAACCGACCGAGAAGAAGCGCGTGCACCGCGGCGGCTCGTTCCTGTGTACGGATCAGTACTGCACGCGCTACATGGTCGGCACGCGCGGCAAGGGCGAGGTCAACACGGCCAGCAATCACCTCGGATTCCGCTGTCTGATGCCGGCTGCGGCGAGCGGATCGAACCGGTAGCCCGGATCTCTCACCACGTTCGTCGCGAGGCGGTGCCACCTCGTAACCTGCAAGGAGTTGCGGCCGATTCGCCCACAACTGAACTGGCAAGTCAGCGAGGATCGAATCGGGCGCAACCACGCCGCAGCAGATCGTGGTGAGAGATCCGGGCTAGAGGCTCGATCGCGCGCACCGCGAGTCACGCGCTCTCGAAGGTTCGCGCGCCTGCCTCGGTCGAGCGCGGTCGCGCCCGCGTGACGTGCGGGCAGCGCGCTGCCTGCCCGTCACTCCGCGGGCATCCGCCAACTCTCGCGGCCGTTCTCGAGCTCGTTCACGAAATCGATTTCCCCCGCGATCGAGTCGACCGGTTTCTTCGGCGATTCCTCGGGGTTCAGGCAGAAGAGATCCCAGGCCTCGCCCTTCAGCTTCCACTGGCGCACGTGCCACTTGCCCGACTTCGAACGCTCGAGCGGGAACGCGATGCAGCGCCAGGGCTTGTACTTCCAACGGTCGCCCTCGGTCGCGCCGACTTTGTGGAGTACGCAACCTTCGTTGGCGAACACGCACCAACCCTTGGACACGCCCAGCGCGAAGAGGCCTTCCTTCTTGCGCTTCGTGACGAAGCCCTCTTTCTCGACCTTGGCGCGCGCTTCGGGGCGCATGTGGGGCAAGAACTTGGGCAAGTTCTCCAGGATCCGCGCGTGCTCCTTCTCCTCGATCGGTGGGCGGCCGTTGGCGCAGCACACTCCGCCGCAAGTCGGGAAAACGCAGTCGAAACGCGCGGTTTCGAGATTCTCGATCACCACTTCGGGCGTGGTTTCGGTCGTTCGATCAGGGGGGGTCAAGAGTCGTATCTCCGGCAGTAGACGAGCTTGTCGTCGCCGCGCGCGTAGAAGTCTGGGATGCGCGCGGTGAGTTCCAGGCCGCAACGCTCGTAGAAAGCTCGGGTCGCGGCGTATTCGGGTTTCGAAGCGGTTTCGATCACGAGCAGGCGGCCGTTCTCGGCGCGCACGGCGTGTTCGACGGCGTCGAGCAGCTTGCGACCGAGTCCGAGATTCTGCCGCGCAGGGTCGACCGCGATCCAAAAGAGATCGTAGGTGCCGACCGTGCACGGCGTCTCGCCGAAACACGCGTAACCGACGACCGTGCCTTCGACGTCGGCCACGACGAAGCGGTATCCGACTTCGGGGCGCTCGTCGACGAGCTCGAGCGCGACGAGGACTTCGGCGTCCGTGAACGCGGCTGTCGCACGCAGGATGCGCTCGATGTGGGAGCGGTCGGTCGACGTGAGGTCGCGGAGTCGGAGGGAGGGGCGGGGGTGCACGGCGTCGCTGGACGGCACCGCGCCGTTGGAATACACGGCGGCGCTGGACGGCACCGCGCCGTTGGAATACACGGCGGCGCTGGACGGCACCGCGTCGTTGGAATACACGGCGGCGTCGGACCTCAGAGGTGCGTCGGACGGCGAGGTGACCTGCGATACCGTGGGCTCGCCGGCTGGCGCCGTCGAGCTTGAGCTCGAGCTCGAGCTGGCCGGCTCACGCGCGGCGGAGCGCATCGTCGACGATCCTTCGGACGAGGGTTGCATGGTCGAGACCGGCGCGAGCCGCGG
>CAZKIY010000630.1:0-1773 GCA_964552875.1 uncultured Planctomycetaceae bacterium | reverse complement strand
CGGGCGTGCTTGCGATCGCCGCCGGCTTCGCGTCGAGCGCGGCGTGGCTCTTGCCGTTCGCGTGCGCCGCGCTCGAGTTCACGTCCGCGCACCGACCGCGCGCGCTCGCGCGCCGACTCGCAGCGGCCGCGACGGTCGCCGCCGTCGCGTCGGTCGCCGTCGCGATCGAAAGCGGGCTCGCGTGGTCGCAGGGTTTCGGGTTCCGTGAGGGAACGCCGCTCGCTGCGTTCACGACGTCGGGCATCGACGTGGTCGCGGCGTTGAGCGCGTTGGGTGTCCTCTTCGTGCCCGTGCCCTCGCTTGTGCCCTCGCCCGGTATCGCGTTCGGGTACCTCGGCTGCGGCGCGGTCTTGTTGCTCGCGGCCGAACCGCTCTTGCGCGCCGCGCGCGCCGCACCGCGCTTGTGGGGTTGGCTCGTGCTCGGTTGGATGGCAGCGATCGGCGTCGCGCTGTTCGTCGCACGCGACCTCGACGTGCCTCCCGGACGCGTCGAGTTGGCCAGTGCGCTCTTGCCCGTGACGATCCTCGTGTGCGCGGCACTCGCGACCGCGGCGACGGCGCTCGGAGGATCGCGGCGCACCGTGATGCCGCTCGCGATCGCGGCGATCTTGTGTCTCTTCAGCGAACGGACCGCGCGGATCTGGCCGGAGCGATCGCGCGAGTTGCTCGCGCTGCGCGGTGATCTCGAGCGCGGCCTCACGACGGCGGGGGACCTCGGGGTGATGTTCGTGGTCGGCGCGGCGGAAGCCGATCCTCGCGAGTCCCTCCACGGACGCGGCGACTTCGGCGTACCTCTCGATTTCGACCTCGTCGCCGGCAGCTGGCCCCCGCTGCGCTCGCAGCCCGGACGACTGCGGCGCGTGCGCGGCGAGGACGTGCCGTACCTCGCGCGCATGCCGTTCGCGGAGAGCCTGCGACGGAGCGGCCTCGCAGTCCTGTTCCTGGATCGCGACCAGCGCCCGGCTTTCCGACTGCCTGCACCGAACGGCGACGCGAAGTCGTTCTCTTGGCGCGAGGACGGGCGTTCCGAACTCGTCGAACTCGATCCCATCGCGCTCACGATGGTGCGCGTGACGCCGCGCGCTGGGATCTCGACCGCGGAGCCGCCACGCATGCGTTGGCGGGCGACGAACGCGACGTTCGAGAACGGCTCGATCGAGGGCGTTTGGATCGCGACGGACGATGGGCCGCGCGCGGTGTTCGACCTGTGGCGTTCGAACGAGTGGCTACTCGGCGGAACGATCCGCCGCGTGTGGTTCGAGGGCGAGCTCTTGAAGATCGTGACGGCCGAAGTCCTCCCGCGCATCGAACTCGATGCCGAATACATGGGCGGGGAGGGGCTGGTGATGATCGTCCTTCCCGAGTCGAAACGCCCGCGCGCCTGGGCCGGCGATCCGGAATGGGTCTTGATGCAGGTGCGGCAGGAAATGGGCTACGCGCGGGAGAAACGGCTTCTGCGACTCGACGAGCGAATCCTCGAGTTCGACGCCGTCAGCGATCCGTGCTTCGCCGGCGATCCGCCCGTCCTCATCCTCGAGTGCCGAGTCGGGGGAGTTACGGTCGCGCGTTCGAAGGAACTAGGTCGTAGTCCACGCTAGTCTGTCGAGCTCGAATCCATGTCCACGATGCCCACGAAAAGTCTCGAGTGGTTCCCGAGTCCGCGCCCCGGCCGCGATTTCGAGATCCGTTTCGATTGCCCCGAGTTCACGTGCCTGTGCCCGAAGACCGGCCAACCCGACTTCGCCACGATCCGCATCCGCTACACGCCGAACG
>CAZKIY010000629.1:0-1781 GCA_964552875.1 uncultured Planctomycetaceae bacterium | reverse complement strand
GCACTCACTGTCGCAGTGCTCGCACTCACGCGCACAGTCGGCGCGTGCCTGCGCTCGGAATCGCAGGGCACCTTCACAGGTCCTCCCCCGCCGCGAGCCGCGTCACGCGGACGACCTCGTTCACGCTCGTATCGCCGCGCAGGACTTTGCGCGCGCCGTCGAAAACGAGCGGACGGAGCGCGCCGCTGGCCGCCGCGCGCTTGCGCACCGCCTCGAGGCCCGATCCGTGGAAGACGAGGTCGCGGATCGCCGCGTCCATCTCGAGCAGCTCGAAGACGGCGATCCGACCTCGATAGCCGGTCCCCTCGCAAGTGCGACATCCGCGCGCGCGTCGAAACTTTCGGCCTGCGATCGTCTGAGGATCGAAGCCCAGCGCGCGCATCTCCGCGTCGGACGGCAAGTAGGCTTCCGCGCACTCGCCGCACAACCGACGAACCAGTCGTTGCGCAACGACGGCTTGGACGGAGGCCGAGACGAGGAACGGCGCCACGCCGATGTCCACGAGACGCGTCAACGCGCTGGGCGCATCGTTCGTGTGCAACGTCGAGAACACGAGGTGGCCGGTCAACGCCGACTGGATCGCGATCTCGGCCGTTTCCTTGTCGCGGATCTCGCCGACCAGGATCACGTTGGGCGCCGCGCGCAACATCGCCTTGAGGATCCGCGCGAACGTGAGGCCGATCTTGGCGTTGACCTGGACCTGGTTGATGCCGGAGATGTGGTACTCGACCGGATCCTCGGCGGTGATGATCTTCACGTCCGGCCGGTTGAGCTCCGTCAACGCGCCGTAGAGCGTCGTCGTCTTGCCCGAACCCGTCGGCCCCGTCACGAGCACGATTCCGTTCGGCCGTTTGATCTGACGACGGAACCAACGGTAGTCGTCGTCCTCGAAGCCCAGCTCCTTCAACGAGATCAACGACCGCGATCGATCGAGGAGTCGCATCACGATCGTCTCGCCGTGGCTCGAAGGCAGGATCGAGCAGCGCACGTCGATCTCGCGGCCGTCGACTGTGAGGCCGATGCGACCGTCCTGCGGCTTGCGTCGCTCGGCGATGTCCATCGACGCCATGATCTTCAGGCGCGAGACGAGCGGTGCATGCAGGTGCAGCGGATGCTCGGCCACGTCGCGCAGCATTCCGTCGACGCGAAAACGCACGCGCACGGAAACCCGGCCGGGCTCGATGTGGATGTCGCTGGCTCGCGCTTCGAGGGCTTGTTGGAACGTGCGCGTCACGAGCCGCACGATCGGCGCGTCGTTCTCGTCGCCGTCCTCGACTTTCATCGAGCGCGCGACGGAGTTCTCCGGGACCGCCGCACCGTAGTAGCGCGCCAACGCGCGCTTCATCGCGGACGGCTGCGCGAGAGCGGCGGCGACGTCGATACCGAGCGCGAATCGCAATTGATCGACGAGGATGCGCTTGGTCGGATCCTCGATCGCGACGACGAGCCGCCCATTCTTCTCGAGGACGGGCACGATCCCTTGTTCGCGAGCCATGTCGGCCGGGACGCGCGCCAGGACTTCGGGTGCGATGCGGCCCTTGTCGAGATCGACGAAGGGCAGACCCTGCTCCTTGGCCAACGTGCGGAAGAGCGTGGCCTCGTCGACCAAGGAAAGCTTCGAGAGCGCCTCGTCGAGACGGAGCCCGCCGTTGCGCTGGTAGGCCTGGGCCTCACGCAGCGCGCTTTCCGTCAGTGCGCCCGAAGCGACTAGCAACTCGCCGAGGGTCTGGGACACGAGGGGACGGTGGAGCCGCGCGCTGGGTAGGCGGTCGGACCGGGGG
>CAZKIY010000628.1:0-1786 GCA_964552875.1 uncultured Planctomycetaceae bacterium | reverse complement strand
TGAAGCGACCGAAGACGCCGTGCCGCGGACCGGACGCTGCATCGACCTGGACCCAGAGCCTCGCTAGCCTCGCCTCACCGTGACCTTTCCCCGCGCGCTCTTCGGCATCGCCATCCTGATAGGACTCGCTTGGCTCCTGTCGTGGGATCGCAAGCGCATCCCGTGGCGGACGGTGGTGGGGGGTGTCCTGCTGCAGGTGATCGTCGTCTTCACGATCGCGAAGACGGAAACGGGACAGGCATTCTTCCGCGGCGCGGCGACGTTCGTGTCGAAGCTCGTCTCGATGGCGGTGCCCGGAGCCGAGATGGTCTTCGGCGGGCTCGCGCGGCCGACCGAGACGCTGGGCTTCGTGTTCGCGTTCGCGGGCACCGGCCTCGTGCTGATCATCTTCATCTCGGCGCTGATGTCCGTGCTCTATCACCTCGGGGTCATGCAGCTCCTCGTGTGGGCTCTCGCCAAGGTGATGAGCCGGATGATGGGGCTCTCGGGCGGCGAATCGATGGCCGCCGCCGCGAACATCCTCATGGGGCAGACGGAGGCGCCGCTCGTCGTCAAGCCGTACTTGGCCGTGATGACGAAGTCCGAAATCAACGCGTTGATGATCGGCGGCTTCGCGACGATCGCGGGATCCGTGATGGCCGTCTACATGACGGTGCTGGGGCCAGAACTCGCGCCACACCTGATCACGGCGTCGGTGATGAGCGCGCCGGCTTCGTTCGTGATCGCGAAGATCGTGCTGCCCGAGCGCGAAATCTCGGTGACGTCGGGCTCCCTGCCCCTGCGTTTCGACAGGAGCGCCGGCAATGTGATCGAAGCCGCCGCGAACGGCACCAGCGACGGTCTGCGCCTGTGGCTCAACGTGATCGCGATGCTGATCGCGTTCGTGGGGCTCGTCGCGTTGATCAACTGGCCCTTGCAGTCGCTCGGAGAGTGGATGCAGATCGACGGCGGGCTTTCGCTGCAGCGCATCCTCGGCTTCATCTTCGCGCCGATCGCGTGGGTCGTCGGAGTCGAGGGCTGGCACGATTGCCGGATCGTCGGCGGCCTGATGGGCACGCAGATCTCCCTCAACGAGTTCGTTGCGTACCAGGGACTCGCGCAGACGATCCAGGCGACCGATCCGGCGTTGATGCTGCAGGACCCACGCTCGGCGAAGCTCGCCGCGTACGCGCTGTGCGGTTTCGCGAACTTCTCGTCGATCGGGATCCAACTCGGCGGGATCTCGGCGCTGATCCCCGAACGCAAGGGCGAGCTCTCGAAGCTCGCGTTCCGCGCGATGCTCGGCGGCGCGCTCGCGTGCTGGATGACGGCGACTGTCGCGGGAGCATTCCTTTGAGTGCGACGGCGGTCGGTGCAGCGGTCGAGTGCCTCGCGAGCTCGTTGCGCGCACACGGCGTCGAGAGCGCGCGCGTGGCACTCGTCCTCGGCTCTGGTTTGGGGCGTTTCGTCGAGCGCGTGCGCAACCCGACCACGATTCCGTACGAGGCGATCGAGGGCATGCCGCAAAGCCGTGTGCCGGGCCACGCGGGCAAGCTCGTCGTCGGCGAGGTCGGCGGAGTGCGTGTCGTCGTGCAGCAAGGTCGCGTGCACTTGTACGAAGGTTGGAGCGCGCACGAGGTCACCAGGGCCGTGCGCGCGTTCGGCGCGATCGGCGTACGCGCGCTCGTGCTGACGAACGCGGCCGGCGGGATGAAGCGCGCGTGGATGCCGCCGACTCTGATGCGCATCACGGATCACGTGAACTTGCAGGGGCGGACGGCGCTCTTGCCCGACGAGCGCGGCGCGG
>CAZKIY010000627.1:0-1787 GCA_964552875.1 uncultured Planctomycetaceae bacterium | reverse complement strand
ATCAGGCGTTCCGCATGCTCATGCTCGAGCACATCGACGAGCTCTCGAAGACGGCGGCTTCCGCGATCTCGAACATCAAGTTCGACAAGGTCGTCGTGTGGGACACCGGCTCGAGCGGGGGCGGCGGCGGCACGACGCAGAACTTCATCCGCGGCGTGGCAAGCGCCCTGCCGCCGATGATGCACATGATGAGCGAGATCGGCGGCGTCAAGATGCCCGAGTACTTCGGCACGCTGAAGACCGACGACGCGCAGCCGGGCGCCCACGGCGACGAGAAGTCGGCCCGCAGTGCGCAACATCCGCCGGAAACGGACTGAAGGTGGCTGCGGAGCTGCCCTGGGCTCGCTCACGTTTTCCTGACGGCGCGTGAAGCCGTGCGGCACGCGTCGGGTGCACCGGCTTCCCCGCGCCGTCTACGTCGTTCCCAGGAAGGCGCACGAGTTCTACGCTCCACCCCCTCATGATCTCGTTCGCCGAACACCGCGCGCGTTTCCTGGAACTGCTCACGCAAGAGCGCGCCGCGGCCGTCGTCGCCACATCGCCGCACCGCATCCGCAATCACGACGCGGAGTACCGCTTCCGCCCCGACAGCGACTTCTGGTGGTTGACGGGATTCGCCGAGCCCGAGAGCGTCCTCGTGCTCTTGCCCGCGCTCACTGCGGAGACACGACCGCGCACGGTCCTCTTCCTCCGCGAGAAGGATCGCGAGCGCGAGACGTGGACGGGGCGACGACTCGGCGTCACAGCCGCGACGGCGAAGCTCGGCATCGACGAAGCTCGACGAATCGAGAATTTGTGGACGGACCTACCGCAGCTCTTGAAGGGCTACGAACGCATCGTCCACCGGACCGGCATCGACGAAGCGCGCGATCGCGAGATGCTCGCTGTTTTCGCCAAGCTGCGCGCGACCGCGAAGGCCGCTTCACCGCCGCCGGTCGCACTGCTCGACCCCGCGCCGATGCTGCACGAGCTGCGCCTTTTCAAGGACGCGAGCGAGCTCGACACGATGCGCCGTGCTGCGCGCATCACGCGCGACGCGCACGTCGCCGCGATGAGGACCGCGAAGCCCGGCGTCAACGAACGTGAGATCGACGCCTTGCTCGACGCGACGTTCCGACGCCTCGGCGGAACGGGCGCCGCGTACACGAACATCGTGGCCGGAGGCGCGAACGCGACGATCCTCCACTACGTTCTGAACGACCAACCGCTGCGCGACGGCGACCTCCTGCTCGTCGACGCCGGATCCGAGGTCGATTGGTACGCGAGCGACGTGACGCGCACGTTCCCGGTGAACGGTCGTTTCACCGCGGAGCAACGCGCGGTCTACCAAGTCGTGCTCGACGCGCAACTCGCGGCGATCGACGCCGTGCGACCTGGAGCTGCGTTCGACGCGCCGCACGAACGCGCGCTCGAGAAGCTCTGCGCCGGACTCGTCGATCTCGGGATCGTGGACGGAACCGCCGCCGAAGTGCTCGCCGCCGAGGGCTTCAAACGCTTCTACATGCACCGCACGAGTCACTGGCTCGGCCTCGACGTGCACGACTGCGGCGCGTACCTCGCGAACGGCTCGGCGCGCGCGCTCGAGCCCGGGATGGTCCTCACGATCGAACCCGGCCTCTACTTCGCCGAGGACGATGCGGCGATCGACGCGCGCTGGCGCGGCATCGGCGTGCGGATCGAGGACGACGTGCTCGTGACGCGCGAGGGCCACGAGGTGCTCACGCGCGGCATTCCGAAGACCGTGGACGAGATCGAGGCGGCGTGCGCGGGTCGAGTGCCCGCGCTGT
>CAZKIY010000626.1:0-1788 GCA_964552875.1 uncultured Planctomycetaceae bacterium | reverse complement strand
GCTTCGAGAACTTCAGGAAGGACGCCGTCGCGGGCCTCGTGGTCGCGATCGTCGCGCTCCCGCTCGCCATCGCCGTGGCGATCGCGTCGGGTGCGCCGCCGCAGTTCGGCCTCTACTCGTCCATCGTCGCCGGCATCGTGATCGCGCTGGCCGGCGGCACGCGCGTGAGCGTCTCCGGTCCGACCGCGGCGTTCGTCGTACTGTTCGCGCCGATCCATCACGCGTACGGACTCGGCGGGCTCATGGTCGCGTCGACGATGGCCGGCGTGCTGCTCATCGCATTCGGTCTGTTCCGCTTGGGACGACTGATCCAGTTCATCCCGCATCCGGTCACGACGGGTTTGAGCGCGGGTATCGCGGTCGTCATAGCGGGCATGCAACTCAGGGATTTCCTGGGGCTCCAGCCCGGACCGCAGCCGGCGCACTTCCCCGAGACGATGGCGTCCCTGTGGAAAGCCGCGGACACGTTCCGATGGCGCGAGCTCGCGGTCGGCGTGTCCACGTTGGCCGTGCTGCTCGTGTGGCCGCGGATCACGCGCCGGATCCCGGGGCCGCTCGTCGCGCTCACGCTCGCGGCGATCGTGACGGCGCTCCTCACCGCGCACGTCGCGGACTTTCGCGTCGACACGATCGGTAGTCGCTTCGAGGGCGGGATCCCGCGACTGCCGCCGCACTTCGATTGGCCCTGGAACTTTCCCGGCCGAGACGGCGAGCCGCTCGGTCTGACGCTCGCGGTCGTGCGCGGACTGTTCGGGTCGGCGCTGGCCATCGCGATCTCGGGCGCGATCCAGTCGCTCTTGTGCGCCGTCGTCGGCGGCGGCATCGCGGGCACGAAGCACGAGCCCGACGTCGAACTCACGGCGCAAGGCCTCGGCAACGTCGTCGCGCCGTTCTTCGGCGGAATCGCCGCGACGGGAGCGCTGGCGCGCACCGTGACCGGCGTGCGCGCGGGTGCGCGTACTCCGATCGCGTCGATCATGCACTCCGTCTTCATCCTGGTGGCGGTGCTCGCGCTGGCGCCGCTGCTCGGCTACTTGCCCATGTCCGCACTGGCGGCGCTGCTGCTCGTCGTCGCCTGGGACCTGGGCGACGCGCACCACTTCGGTCACGTGCTGAAGGTGGCGCCGCGCAGCGACATGATCGTTCTGCTCTCGTGCTTCGGCATCACGATCGTCTTCGACATGGTGACGGCCGTGTTCGTCGGCATCGTGCTGGCGGCACTGCTCTTCATGCAGCGCATGTCGGAGCTGTTCCAGGCGCAGGTCGCCGACTCGACCAGCCCGCAGCTCGCCGATCCGGGCATGGAGGGTGTCGTCGTCTATCAGGTCGCGGGGCCGCTCTTCTTCGGCGCGGCCGAGAAGGCGGCCAGCGCGCTCGCGCGGATCTCGGGCACGACGCGCGCGCTGATCCTGCAGATGAACGACGTGCCGGTGATGGACGTGACCGGTCTCGTGGCGCTCGAGTCCGCGATCGCGCGCTTGCGCGCGATGAAGGTGCACGTCGTGTTGGTCGGCGTGCAGGGACAACCGCGCGCGATGCTCGACAAGTCGGCGCTCGCGACGAAGAGCGACGGGATCGTCGTGTGCGACACCCCCGAAGCGGCGCTGGCGTCGGTGCGCGCCGCGCTCGCGGCCCGTTGACGAGCTGCACGATTCGAATTCGTGCACGCCGGATGCCGGCCCGCGTCACCCCCGTTCGCGCTCATCAGTGAGCGTAGGCGCATCAGTGCGCGAAGGCGCATCAGTGCGCCAAGGCGCATCAGTGCGCGTAGGCGCGTCAGTGCGCGTA
>CAZKIY010000625.1:0-1788 GCA_964552875.1 uncultured Planctomycetaceae bacterium | reverse complement strand
GCACGCGACTAAGGAATCGCGAAGTACTCCACACGGACGCGCACACCGGCGGCGGCGTCCGCGAACTGCAGCAGATCCTGACTGCCGAGGATGCACGTCAGACCCTGCGCCGAAACAGGTAGCTCGACGAGTCCGCCACCGCCGACGGGTCCGACGAAGTAACGGAGCAGTCCCGGGTCGCCGATCAGGACTTCGGTGTAACGCCGGCTGGCCGGCCGGATGGATCGCCCGGAAGAACCTGCGAAGTCGGACTTGCCGTCGAAGGACTCCAGCGCCCACGTGCTCGCGGTGTCGAAGGGCAGCTCCGCGACGGATTCGCCGTTGGGCAGCGCGACCCGGACGAGGGCGGAGACTTGCGCATGGACGAGGTCGGGGCCCGAGCCCAGGTTCTCCGCCCGGAGGTCCGCGCGCACGAACGCCTCGACGAGCAGGCGCACGCCGACGAGATGGCCCCCCGCTGGATCGAAGCTCTCCACCTGAACCGTGTCGGACCAAGGCAGGGATCCGGGGCGGTGCGCGTTCCCGAGGACCGCGCCGACGGGAAAGGCGGTGAGAACGGACAAAACGAGGGTCAGGGCTAGACGCATGGTGGTGGCTCCGGTGCGGGGGAATCGGCCTCTTGCAAGGACCGGGCCCGAAGCTCACGCACTCTGAATCCGGAGCATTCCCAGGGCGTTACGACGTTCTCAGAACCCTGACGTTGGACCGGACCCTCGGGGGGCGACAATGCCCCCCCGATGGACGAGACCCTCGAGGCCGACCTGGCCCCTTTCCCCCCGCCCGAGCCCGCGCCCTTCGAGGTCGCGGATCGGTCGGAGGTCTCGCCCGAGCTGCTCTCGAGGCGCATCTGCGACTTCGACTTCCGGATCGAAGGACGCCCGCTCGAGCGCGTGATCGAACGTTTCCACAAAGAGCTCGCCGAACGCGGCATCACGCGCCTCGCCCCGCGCTTCTACCTGACGGACGAATGGGGCGTGCCCGAGGGCACGGTCGCGATCGGGATCCCGTTCTATCTCGCGGACGAACAGTTCCTCGACCTGCAACGCCGCCGCGGCGGGTTGGTCGAGGGCGAAGGCGAGGAAGACGTGCTGCGCTACCTCCGCCACGAGATGGGGCACGTGGTGAACTACGCCTACCGCCTCTACGCGCAAGAGGAATGGGCGCGCGTCTTCGGCCCGATGTCGCGCCCGTACGTCGAGGACTACAAGGTCAAACCGTTCAGCCCCGACTTCGTGCGCCACCTGCCCGGCGGCTACGCGCAGAAGCACCCGGACGAGGACTGGGCCGAGACGTTCGCGGTGTGGATGACGCCGGGTCTGGATTGGCGCGCGCTCTACGCCGACTCACCGGGTGCGTTGGCGAAGCTCGAGTCGTGCAACGAGATGTGCGTGACGCTGCGCGACCTCGACCCGGAAGTGGTCGACACGCAGATCGACTACGACACGAAGGAGATCCGGCTGACGCTGCAGGAATTCTTCGAGAGCGTCGACCTCGGCGCGGAGCGGATCCCGCGCAGCCTCGACGGCGACCTGTCCGCGATCTTCGGTCGTGCCCGCGAGCGTGCCGCGTCCAAGAAGGCGCTCGACGAAGCCAAGACGGGCGATGCGGCCGGGATGTTGCGGCGCCAGCGCGAGTTCTTCTCGGCGACGGTGTACGCGTGGACCGGAGTGGATCCGGCGGTGCTGCGGAGCTTGACGAAGCACTTGGAAGAGCGCGCGAAGGAACTCGCGTTGCGGTACCCGCTGTCGGAGCGCGACGAGGTCGGCGCGGAACTGGCGGCGTTCCTCA
>CAZKIY010000624.1:0-1789 GCA_964552875.1 uncultured Planctomycetaceae bacterium | reverse complement strand
ACGATCCGAGCTTGCCCCAGGGTCGCGTCGGCCGCGCCGAGAACGGCAACGCCGTGCTGACCGGAGTCACCGTCCGCGCGGAGCGGCGCGACGACCCGGCGCGGACGGAACGCGTCGAACTCACGTGGGCCTGGGCCGACCACGAACAAGCGGACGGCGATCATCGCGTCGTGAACGCGCTGGACTCGGGCGACGACCTCGGTTGGGCCGTCGACGCGCACCGCCGCGCAGGTCCACGATCGGCGTTGTTCCAGAGCGAGAAGCCGTTCGGCTACGCGGGCGGGACCGATCTCACCATCCGACTCGAGCACGCTTCGAACTACGCACGGCACACGTTGGGTCGCGTGCGGGTGCGCGTGGCTCGTGCGAGCGAAGCGCTGCTCGCACGACTGCCGCTCGCGTTCGGGACCTGGTACGTCGCGGGCCCGTTCCAGGCCGGCTCCAAGAAGGACGCGTTCGAGCACGTTTTCGGCCCTGAAACTGACACCGCGCTCGATCCGGCGCGCGACTTCGGCCAGCCGGAGCGGCGCTGGCGCGCGGATCCGACACTCCTGGACGGCGCATTGAACACGCTGCCCGGCGGCGTCGTCGCGACGTACGTCGGCCGCCGTGTGTACGCACCTTCGGCGCGCGAGTCGGCGCTCTCGTTGGGGAGCGACGACGGATTCCGCCTGTACGTCGATGGCCGCGAAGTCGCCTCGCGCGACGTCGAGCGCGCAGTTGCGGCGGGCCAGGACCAGGCCCGTGTGACCTTCCCGCGCGGCCGATCGACGCTCGTCTTGAAGGACGTGAACACGGGCGGTCAGGGCGGCTTCTACTTCCGTGCCGATCCCGGTGTGAACGAGCTCGCCGGCCTGCTCGTCGCGGGTCTCTTGCCGCGCGACGCGCGCTGGAGCGCGCTCGACGGAGGACTCGCGCTGGCGTGGCGTCTCCAACGCTCGAGCACGGCACGCGCGGCCCGCGAGCGCATCGCCGGGATCGAAGCGCGCGCCACGGCGCTCGAAGCCGAGCTGCCGCGCACGATGGTCATGAAGGAACTCGCGGTGCCGCGGCCGACGTACGTCCTGCGACGCGGGCAGTACGACGAGCCCGACCTCGACCGTCCCGTCGCACGCACGGTTCCCGCTGCTCTCGGTCGCTTGGCCGACGACGCGCCCGCGGATCGGCTCGGACTCGCGCGTTGGATGCTCGATCGCGACAACCCGCTCGTCTCGCGTGTCGCCGCGAATCGCCTCTTCGAGTTGATCTTCGGCGCGGGTCTCGTGCGCACGAGCGAGGACTTCGGCCTGCAGGGCGAATGGCCGAGTCATCCCGATCTCCTCGACTGGCTCGCCGTCACCTATCGCGATTCGGGCTGGAATTCTCGCGAGATCCTGCGGCTCCTCGTGACGAGCGCGACGTACCGTCAGAGCTCCGCGCGGCGCGTGGACCTCGACGAGCGCGATCCCCTGAACCGACTGCTCGCGTCGTTCCCGCGCATGCGGCTCCCGGCCGAGGCGATCCGCGATCTAGCGCTCTACACGTCGGGTCTCCTCGTCGAGGAGCTCGGGGGTCGCTCGGTGAAGCCGTACCAGCCCGAGGGGTTGTGGCAGGAGGTCGCGATGCCGGCTTCGAACACGCGTGTGTACGAACGCGGATCCGGTCGCGACTTGTGGCGACGCAGTCTCTACACCTACTGGAAGCGCGCGGCACCGCCGCCGACGCTCGCGGCGTTCGACGCGCCGACGCGCGAGTCGTGCACGATCAGCCGCGCGAGCACGAACACGCCGCTGCAGGCACTCGCCCTGTG
>CAZKIY010000623.1:0-1794 GCA_964552875.1 uncultured Planctomycetaceae bacterium | reverse complement strand
TGCGCCCACCGCTGCGCGCGCCGACGTGCCTACCGCTGCGCCCACCGCTGCGCCCACCGCTGCGCCCACCGCTGCGCGCGCCGACGTGCCTACCGCTGCGCCCACCGCTGCGCCCGGTGTGAGTGCGCGCCCCACGCCGGTCGTGGATCCGCACACCGCGCGTGGACGCCCTGGATCCACAGGGCTCCCCGGCGCCCGAGTCGAGGTCCGGGAACGCGGGGTCGGCGGGCCGGCACGGAGGGGCTGACCCACACGAAAGCCGGATGCGCCTGAAATACACGGCGTTCCAAGTCGGAGAGGAGTACGTCGCCGGCGCGATGGAGCGCACGCTTGCGATGGGGTCGATCCCGCCGCATTGGGCCGTGTATTTCGCGGTGAAGAGCGCGGATGCGGCCTCGATGACGGCCGACGATTCTCGGAGCGACGATCTCCGTGCCCCTCCAGGATACCCCTGGGATCGGTCGCTTCTGCGGAATCAAGTCACCGCAGGGCGTGATGTTCTACGCGCTCGAGTATCGCGCTCGATCGCGTACGTCCGTGTTCGACTCGGCGCGTGACCCGAGCCCGGTAGAGGAGCGCCGCGCGGGGCTCGCGATCGGCTCGAGAACGCGCTGCCGACCACGGTCCGATCCCACGGCGTCGCGACAGACCCGGCCGTGCCGGGGGCTCGTGCTGCGTGTGAACTCGCGTGGCCGCGCTCGCGTTTCCGCGCGCCGCGTCGGGCCCGTACACTCTTCGCCCGCCGTGCTCGAACCGACGCCCCTCGATCTCCCGCGACCCCCGAAGCTCGGCCGACTCTCGCGGGAGCCGCAGTGAGGGTCCTCATGCTCGGTTGGGAGTTTCCGCCGCACATCTCGGGCGGGCTCGGAACGGCGTGTCACGGGATCGTCCAAGCGCTCTCGCGTGCCGACGTCGACGTCCTCTTCGTCATTCCTCGAGCACGTGGCGACGAGGACGCGGGTCGCGCGCGCGTCCTCGGCGCGAATCAGATCCCGGTCGAGGAGCGCACGCCTCTCGCGCCGCGGCGGGTGCGTCGCTTGCACGCGGAGATCGTGGACCGCGATGAGTCGATCGAGGTCGAGGTCGACCTCGCAGAAGGTGGTTCCACCGAGCCGATGTCGTCCGCCGACCCGGAGTTCGACGTCGGCGCGACCGAGGTCGTCCACTTCGGCCGGGACGAGGTCCGACGCGTCGAAACGCGCGCGATCGACAGCTTGCTCTCGCCGTATCTCGATGCGCGCGGTTATCGCGAGAGGCTCCTCGCCGCGGCGCGCCTGGAGCGTAGGACGGCGGCGCGCGCATCCGGCGGACCCACCTGGTCGGCCGGCGCGATGCGGCAGGGCTCGGGCGAGGTCCGAGCGGCAATCGACGGTCTCGCCGCGGGCCCGCGCGTTTTCGTCCACCCGCCGGCTTCGAACGCGAGATCGAGTCCCAGTTCGAGTTCCGACGTCGGCACGGCGAACTCGACCACGGCGACCGTCGTGAGCTCGACCGCCGTGAGCTCGACCGCCGCGAGCTCGACCGTCGTGAGCTCGACCGCCGTGAGCTCGACCGCCGCGAGTCCGACCGTCACGAAGCCGACCGTCACGAAGCCGACCGCCGCGAGTCCGACCGTCGCGAGTCCGACCGTCGCGAGTCCGACCGCGCCGGCTCATCAGTCCGTGCGGATGTGGATCGAGGAGGCCGACGTGCCCGTTCCCGACCACGTCACCAAGCGTTTGCTCGATTTCTCCGGCTCGTACGGCGGCGATCTCTTCGGCGAAGTCGCGCGCTATGCGCTCGCCGTCGAATCGC
>CAZKIY010000622.1:0-1799 GCA_964552875.1 uncultured Planctomycetaceae bacterium | reverse complement strand
AGTCCACGCTGCGACTGGATCCAGGCTTGGAAAGTGCCCGAGTCGCGCGACTCGGTTTTCGAGCTCGCGCCGCCGAGCGCCTTCCAGCGCAACCCAAGTTCCGCGTAGATGTCCGCGTCGATCGCGGGGATCCCCTCGGAAGGATTCGCGCTGCGGCGACCAGAGTCTTCCTTCACCTTGGGCTTCTCGGCGAGGCCATCGAGCAGCCCGTACGTCACGACGAGCGCGATGTCCGGATGCAGCAGCACGAAGTCCGCCAGCGCGCGCGCCTCGGGAGACTCGGTGGGAAAGCGTCCCGATTCGCTCGCGTGCTCGACCCATCCTTGCGGGAAGTTGCGATTCACGAGGCCATCGTTCGGCGGATCTTCGCCCGCTTCGCCGTCTCCGTCCGTGTCGCGCGACTCGACGAGCAGTTTCCAACGGCCGCGCTGGCCTTTCGACGCATCGGCCTTCACGAGCACACGCGGATCCGTCGGATCCTCGAGCCATTCGCCCTCGGGATCGAGAACGCGCATCCAGCCGATCACTCCGTCGCCGTCGACGTCCGCGGGACCATCCTCGCCGTTCCTACCGTCGCGATCGTCGTCGACACCTGTCGCCGTCGCGCGCAACTCTCCCCGAGGCGATCCGGTGCGATTCTCGGCCGCATCGGGGTTCGCGCGCGGCACCAGGTACAGGGTCGTCGTCTCGAGGAAGGTGCGCACGTTCTCGTCACTTGCAGCGCGTGCGATCAATTCGCGAGCGTGATCGAGGACTAGATCACTCGTCCAGGCGAGCTCCACGTCGAGTGCCGCGACGACGAGGATCGCCGGTCGGCCGGGCGTGATCGTTCCGCGCGCGACCCGCAGTGCTTCGATCGGACGACCACCGCGAGAAGTGCCCACGGGGAGCGTCGTGACGTCGGAGGGATGCGCGGCCGAGATTTCGCCCAGGGCGCGCGCGAGCGCGGCAGCATCGAGCACATCGACCCGGCGATCCGCGGGTGGGGTGTCTTGCGCCGTGCCGCGCGCAATCGAGCCGAGTGCGACGAGGGACGCGGTCAAGAGCAGAACGGATTGGATCGGCAGCATGGGGGTCCAGAGCCTAGCGGCTGACGACCTGCGACGCGTGACATCTACACGGCTTCAACGACGAAGGAAGGCTTCGATCTCGTCGATCCGCGCCGTGACGTCGGACTCGCCTATCGCGATGAGACCCGCGATGTAGTCGCTCTGGAACATGACCATCGACAGGAAATCGTTCGAACGCGCTTCTCGGGTACCCCAGCCGCGCGTGAGGAATCGGAAGGCGAACGGGAGCCGCGCCTCGAACTCGTTGGCCAGCGTCCCGAGGTCGCGCGACGGTCGCAGGACGAAGAGCTCGATCGGGCGCAAGGATCCTCGACGCTCGGGGGGCATGGTCTCGATGAGTTCGTTCACCCGTCGCATCGAGAGCGCATCTGCATCGAATGAGTCGAGGAACACTGCGTTCATGAGCACACCGGCGATCTGCGCCGGCGGGGGATACGCCGCAGGATACTGCGAGTCCACTTCCCTATCGCTGGGCGTGTAGCGCGTCGAAACGGCCAGGATCTTCGATGCGCCCAAGTGGATCGCCGGCGAGAGCGGTGCCGTCAGGCGAATGCCGCCGTCGCCGTACCAGCGACCATCGATCGGGACGGCGGGGAAGAAGAGCGGCAACGACGCCGACGCGAGGACATGATCGACGCGCAGCCGCGTTCGCTCGCCGACACGCTGGTCGCGGCTCCAAAGCGGCATCTCGCCGCCCTGCACCCACGTGACGGAGCGGCCGCTCGTGTA
>CAZKIY010000621.1:0-1810 GCA_964552875.1 uncultured Planctomycetaceae bacterium | reverse complement strand
CTTGGTCTCTTGCCCGCGGCCGAGCCGGGGCGCGGGTACGTGACGCAGGTTCTGCGCGACCGCGTGAAGCTCGGATCCGACCGCCGTCTGCCGAGCGGCGGG
Organism: uncultured Planctomycetaceae bacterium; assembly: GCA_964552875.1. Classification (GTDB taxonomy): domain Bacteria; phylum Planctomycetota; class UBA1135; order UBA1135; genus JAEUHZ01. Next base: position 1,708 of record CAZKIY010000621.1, on the reverse strand, counting down.
CTCGAGCGCGCGGAACACGACGCGTTGCTCGACCTCGTCGCCGCTGAAGTTCGTCCGGGCGAGCGCGTCGGTTGGATCGGCATGTCGTCCGAGATGTCGCCCGCCGCGCTCCATCTCGGATTGCGCACACGTGGTCGCGATCCGTCGTGGTTCCTCGAGCGCGCGCCGGACGACCTCGACCTGGCTTACTTCGGCGCCACCGACGACTCCGATGATCCGGGCACCGACGACTCCGAACTGCTCGCGTTCGCCGGACGCTTCGACGTGATCTTGTGGACGGACCCGATCGACCTGCGCGAGCGTCGCGAGCGCGCATTCGCGTCGCGATCGCGCGACCGGTTGCTCGCGATTCGGCCGTCGGACGTGCGCGAGCTCGGAATCGTCGCGATCACGCGGCCACTGCGAGGGCCGCTCGCAGTTAGGCTGTTTTCGTGTCGCAACCGACCGTGAAGACTTCGGCGAGCGCCGCCGAGGCTCCCGATCCGCTGGATCGCGACGATCCGCTCCGTCTCGCGCGGCTGGAGAACTGGGCCGCGCGCGCACTGGACTTCGACGACGTGCTCGCGATCCTCGAGCGTCACGCGCCGACGTCGCTCGGCCTGCGTGCCCTGCGCGCGCTGTCGCCGCTCGACGAGTCGGGTTCGCGCACGGCACTCGCGCGCGCGGCCGAAGCGGTGCTCCTCGAGCGTCACGGTGGGGGACCCAGTTTCGCGGGCGTCACGGATCCGCTGCCTCCGCTCGAAGCGGCGCGGCGCGCAGGTCGCGCTCTGGAAGACACAGCGCTCGTCCAGTTGCGGGAATTCCTCGAGGCCTCGGCGCGCATCGCCGCGTGGTTGCGTCAGGACGCGGCGGCTTCACCTGCACTCGGTGCCCTTGCCAGCGGCATGCCGGACTTCGTGAAGCTCCTCGAGCGCATCAACACGATCCTCGACGAGCGCGGTCGCGTCCGTGATTCCGCGTCGCCGCTGCTCGAACGCTTGCGCCGCGAACTCGGTGAAGCGGGCGGCGCGATCGAGCGCGCGCTGAAGGTCATCACGGCGCGCACCGAGATCAAAGCCGTGTTGAGCGACTTCGCGACGCATCGACGCGGCGGTCGCGCGGTCCTCGCCGTGAAATCGAAGAGCCAGGGTCGTGTTCCCGGTTTGGTGCACGACCGCTCGCAGAGCGACCAAACTGTTTTCATCGAGCCGCGCGAGATCGTGGCACTCGGGAACCGTCACGCGGAGCTCGCCGCGGACGAGCGGCGCGAATTGGAGCGCGTGCTGCTCGAGATCACGCGCGCTCTGCTCGGTCAAGAAGAGACGATTCGCGAGGCGGCCGAGCGCGTCGCGAAGCTCGAGCTGGCGTTGCTCGCCGCGCGCTACGCTCACGAGTGCGGAGGCGTCGTGCCGCGACTTTCGGGCGAAAAGGGCGCGGACATCGGGCTCGTGCTGAAGTCGGCGCGCCATCCGTTGCTCGTCGAACAGCAGCGCGCGGGGAAGCTCACGGGGGTCGTGCCGATCGACCTGCGTCTCGGCGCGGACTTCGATCTGCTCATCCTCACGGGCCCTAATACCGGCGGAAAAACGCTGGCTTTGAAGACTGCGGGGCTTGCCGCGCTGCTCGCGCGTTGCGGGATGCCGTACCCGTGCAGCGAAGGCTCGGTCGTGCCGCTCTACGACGGAATCGTCGCGGACATCGGCGACGAACAGGAGATCCGCTCCAGCCT
>CAZKIY010000620.1:0-1815 GCA_964552875.1 uncultured Planctomycetaceae bacterium | reverse complement strand
GTGCCGAAGCCCCACATCTCGATGTTGCAGGCGAAGTTCGTCTTCACGCCGTCGAGCGGGCGCTCGTTCAGCCGCGGGCCGTCGGCGGGACGCGTCGGGGCGACTTGCGCGACCGCGGAGCGCGCGGAGGCAGAGCTCACGCTTCCAGGAAGAGACAGCGCGGCGGCTCCGGCGGCGAGGAACGAGCGGCGGGGGATCGTCGTCATGGCTTCTTCTCGGGAGTCGTTCTGGAGTTGGGGCTGTTCGATGCAGAGCCGTCGTTCGAGCTCGCGCGCGCAGCGTCGGGCGAGGTCGATGGAGTCGACGCGGCGGGCGGCGCGGCCCGCAGCGTCGCCAGGTACTCGACGAGATCACGCATCTCCTCGCGCGAGAGGTGATCGACGAGGTTCGTCGGCATCGAAGAAATTCCGGGTTTCGTGCCTTCGATCTCGGCGCGCGGGATGTCGACTTGCGTCCCGTCGGCCTTGCGCATCAGCACGCGCTCGGGCGCGTCCTCGATGACGAGACCTTCGGTGGGCGTTCCGTCCGTCGTGAACACGACCGTGCCCTGATAGCCCGTCGCGAACGTGCGATTCGGATCGCAGATCGATTCGAGCAGCGCGAAGCGCGAATTCCGCGTTCCGACCGCATCGAGCGCGGGGCCGACGACTCCGCCTTCGCCCGCGACCATGTGGCAGCGCAGGCACTCGAGCTCGCCCTTGCCGCGGAAGATGTCGCGGCCCTTCGCGACGTCGCCGCCGTAGACGCTGTCGGCGTACTTCGCGACCTTCGGATCGAGCTCGCGCTTCGTGGCGCGTGCAGCGAGGAGAGGTTTCAGCGCGTCCACGTCGCGCTTCTCGCACGCAATCACGAGGTCGAGCGCGACTTCGGCCGGAATGAGCGACGCATCGAGCTTGATCAACTCGCGCGCGAGCAGCGCGTCGGCCTTCTCGTCTTTCATGCGCGCGAGGCCGGCGTAGCCGACGCGACGTTCGGGAATCGACGCGGCGATCGCGCTCTCGAGCAGGGGCAGTGCCTCGCCGGGCGCGGCGTCCTGAAAGACTTGGACCGCCATCGCGCGCACGTCGGCCTCGGCGTCGAACAACACGGCGCGCAACGTTTCGACGATGTTCGCTGGGCGGAGCACGCCGAGCGCGTGCAGCGCATCCGCGCGCAGCTTCGCGTCACGCTTCACGTCGCGGGCGATGTCCGTGAGCGGTGCTGCGAGTTCGGTCGCTCGTGAACCCTCCACGAGCTTCACCCAGCCGCGCGCGACCCCGACCGGTGCGTCGACGAGAGCACGCGCGGCGAAATCGCGGGCTATTTCCGGCAGAAAGGCCGCGTCGCGCTGCGGATGCGCACGCCACTCGCCATCGAACCCGTCGCGGCCGGTGGGATCTTCCCAGCGGCCGAGCAACTCGAGAGCTTCGCGCCTCAGAGACTCGCGAGCGGCCGGATCCGCAGCCAAGGCGGCCAGTGTGTTCGCGCGGTCGCGACCGCCCAAACGGTAGGCGGCGTGCAGGGCACGGCGAGATTGCGCGTTGGGCTCCTGGCCCGACTGCGGCAGGAGATCGGCGAGCGCCGGGAACGCGCTCTCGAGCGAGAGGTCGTAGATCGCTCGCGCTGCTTCTTGGCGCACGCGGGACTCCGCATCGGTGAGGAATGACGCCACCCGGGGGTCCGCGTGGTGCCTCAACGCCACGACCGCGGAAACGCGGACATCGATGTTCGGATCCTGGGCGAGTTGAACGAGTCGCTCGCGGTCGGGCTCGTTCCAGAGCGCGCTCGTCGCCGCGTGGCGCAACCAGGGATCCGACTCCGCGGTCTCGGCGATCA
>CAZKIY010000619.1:0-1817 GCA_964552875.1 uncultured Planctomycetaceae bacterium | reverse complement strand
ACGTGCGTCAAACGGGGGCGCCCCGCTTCGTCCAAGTCGACGTGCACGACGTTCGTGTCGCCGAACAGGTTGTGCATGTCGCCCAGGATCTCCTGGTACGCACCGACGAGGAAGAAGCCCAAGTAGTAGGCCTCGTTGGTCTTCAGCGGATGCAGCTCGAGCGTGCGCTTCACGTCGCGCAAGTCGATGAAGCGGTCGACCTTGCCGTCCGAGTCGCACGTGATGTCCGCGAGGATCGCGCGGCGCGTCGGTTGCTCGTTGTGGCGGTGCAGCGGCAACACCGGGAAGAGTTGGTGGATCGCCCAACTGTCCGGCACCGACTGGAACAGCGAGAAGTTCAGGAAGTACGTGTCCGCCATGTCGCGCTCGAGTTGCGCGAGGTCGTCGGGCACGTAATCGAGCGTGCGCGTGATCCGCAGGATCCGCTCGCACGTCCGCCAGAAGTAGTCCTCGACGCGAGCGCGCTCCTTCATGGAGATCTGGCCCACGTTGAAGAGCACCATCGTCTCGTCGCGGATCTGCACCGCGTCGTGGTAGCTCTCCTGGAAGTTCTTCGCGTTGACGCTCTCCCACGCGGCGTGCGCGTTGTGGACGAGCTCGTGCTCGTCGTCGATGGGCTTCTCGGGCATGCCGTCTTCGCTGAAGTCCGTCGTTCCGAGCACTTCCGTGACCAGCACGGCATGGTGCGCCGACAGCGCGCGCCCGGACTCGGTCACGATCGTCGGCTGAGGGATCTCGGCCTCGTCACACGCTTGTTTCAGGTGGTAAACGACGTCGTTCGCGTACTCCTGCAGCGAGTAGTTCACCGACGATTCGAAGTTCGTCGACGATCCGTCGTAGTCGATGCCGAGACCGCCGCCGCAATCGAAGTACTCGACCTTGGCGCCCATCTTGTGCAGGCCGATCAGCGTGTGCGTGGCTTCGCGCAGCGCGTTCTTCAGGCTCCGGATCTCGGGGATTTGCGAGCCCAAGTGGAAGTGGAGCAGCTTGACGCAGTCGATCATGCCTTCGCGCTCCATGAGCTCGACGACGGACACGATCTCGCGCGTGGTCAGGCCGAACTTCGAGCGGTCGCCGCCCGATTCCTGCCAACGGCCGGCGCCCTTGCCCGACAGCTTCGTGCGCAGGCCGATCGAAGGCCGGATGTCGAGTCGCTTGCCGACGCGCAGGATCGTCTCGACTTCGCTGTACTTCTCGACCACGAGGATCGGCGTGATGCCGAGCTTGGTCGAGAGCAGGGCCATCTCGATGTACTCCTCGTCCTTGTACCCGTTGCAGATCATGAGCGAGCTCTTGCCCGCCATGAGCGCGATGACCGCGATGAGTTCGGGCTTGCTGCCGACCTCGAGCCCCATCTTGTGGTTCAGGCCCTCGGACAGGAGCGCCTCGACGACGTGTCGCTCCTGGTTGACCTTGATCGGGAAGACGCCGCGGTAGGGCGACTCGTACCCGAACTCGCGCCGCGCCGTATTGAACGCGTCGTTCATCGCACGGACGCGCGAGCGCAGGATGCCGTCGAAGCGCAGGAGGATCGGCGTGCTCACTCCGCGCCGGAGGATTTGCCCCAGCAGCTCGAAGAGGTCGATCCCAGGTCGATGGGGGCGATCGGGCCCCTCGGGCCGGACTTCCACGTTGCCCTTGTCGTTGACGTGGAAGAAGCCCAGACCCCACTTCTGGACGTTGTACAGATTGTCGCTATCGAGATGCGTCCACTTGGCCATCGGATCCTTTTGGGTAGACCTCCACGGATGCGATTCTAGGAACTCAGGCCCCGCGTCGCCTGTCCCGCTCGCCCGAAATCTTCGCCGTGGGGGAGA
>CAZKIY010000618.1:0-1825 GCA_964552875.1 uncultured Planctomycetaceae bacterium | reverse complement strand
AGGCGGAGAGCCTAGCGGCCCGCGCGCGGGTATGGAACCGCTCGCGTGTCGTTGCACTACGCCGAGGCGGCTGTTCCGATCTCCGAGACATGCCCCCCCTCGACAAGACGACGCCGGCCGGATCCCTGCTCGTCGATCGCGATCTCGAAGCCCTGATCGGATCCGCGATCCGCGTCCGCGAAGGCGCCACGACGATCCAGCGCGCGCAGATTTCGCCGGCGAGCCTCGATCTGCGCCTCGGTGCGCGCGCTTGGCGGATCCGGTCCGGATTCTTGCCCGGGCCAGGCAGCGTGGAAGCGCGCATCGACGAACTGTCCCTGGGCGAGATCGATCTCACGCGGAGCGCCGTGCTCGAGCGCGGCATCCCGTACCTGGCCGAGATCGAGGAGGAGCTCGCGCTCCCGGCCGATCTCCGCGCGCGCTTCAATCCGCGCAGCTCGACCGGCCGTTGCGACGTCTTCACGCGCGTCCTGTGCTCGAACCACCCCCGTTTCGACGAAGCACCGGCCGGCTACCGCGGGCGCTTGTGGATCGAGATCGCGCCGCTGTCGTTCCCCGTGCGCCTCGCACGCGGCGATCGGCTCGCGCAGTTGCGAATCGCGCGTGGGAACGCCGCGCTCGATGCGCGTGAGCTGCGCGCGCTACACGCACATTTCCCCCTCGTCCACGACGCGCGCGGCAGTGCGGCAGCGACGATCGACGACGAGGGCGCGCTCGCGCTCACCGTGGGCCTCGCGGGTCGCGATCCCGCCGGTTGGCGCGCGACCTCGCACACGGAGGTCGTCGAATTCGCCACCGAAGGCGCTCACGACCCGGCCGACTTCTTCGAGCCCGTCCACGCGCGCAACGGACGCTGCATCCTCGAGCCCGGCAGTTTCTACGTCTTCGCGAGCCGCGAGCGCCTCGCGATCCCGCCCGATCACGCCGCCGAGATGCTGCCGATCGACGTGGGCGTCGGCGAGCTGCGCAACAACTACGCGGGCTTCTTCGACAACGGATTCGGGTACGGCACCGCAGGCGAAGCCCGCGGAACTCCCGCGGTGCTCGAAGTGCGCGCGCACGACGTTCCGTTCCTCGTCGAGGACGGTCAGCCGTTCTGTCGCTTGCGCTACTTCCGCACGAACGGTCGACCGGACCGGCTGTATGGCGAAGGACGCAGCGCGAGCTATCGCGATCAGGACCTGACGTTGGCGCGGTGTTTTCGCGCGCGGAGTGGTCCGTGAACTCGAAGCCTCCGGTCGTATTCGCACGGAGTGTTGCCCGTTCCCATCTGGAGGGGCGGCCCCGGACGGCCGATCCAGGTGCAAGACTCGGTTGCGAAGGCCAGCCTGCTCACGACACGCGATGATCCAGAAACGAGAACCTGATCGTCACGCTCTGCTCCGGGATCCAAACATCATTGCGGCTGCATTCCAAGGCGCGGCTCGCGAGGCGATCCTGCGCCACATGATGCTCGGCGAGTCCATCGTGATCTGGCGCGACGGTCGTGTCGTCATGGTCCCGCCCGAGGAGCTCGAGGCCGAGCTCGAGCGGGCCGAGCGCGAGATTCGCGAACGCCGGCAGTCGGGTTCCTGAGGGACGTCGGGCGGGTTCCGAGCTCGAAGCCGCGCCCGAGGCCCGCGTCGACGATCCCGAGCGGATTCGACCGCCGTGTGCGATACTGCGCGGTCCCTCATGCACGCAGAAACTCTCCCCACCGCGTCCGCCGCCGCACCCGCTCCCGAGACCGCGTCCGCCGCTCCGAACGGCTTCGCCGCGCTGGGTCTCGGGCCCGACATCACGCGCGCTCTCACCGAGCTCGGGTACGAGGAGCCGACGCCGATCC
>CAZKIY010000617.1:0-1828 GCA_964552875.1 uncultured Planctomycetaceae bacterium | reverse complement strand
CGGTACTCGTCCTCGTCCTCGCGATCGTCGCGGCCGTTCTCTCGGCGACGTGGATGCTCGGCCCTGCCGCGGAGATCACGGAGGATCGCGAGTCTCCGTCGTCGTCGGTTGCGCCCGACGAAGAGCTGCAAGTCGAAGCCGTAGAGCTCATCGACATCGACTCCGCACATCTCGACGAAGCCTCGCACGAATCGTCCGAGCGCGAGGCGGTCGCATTCGCGGAGATCGACACCGTGGTCGACGCAGCGATCGCGGACGCGGCCGCGTCGGCCGGTTCCTTGATCGCGCGCGGGCGCGTCGTCGACGCGGCGACCGGCGAGCCGCTGCCCGGCTACAGCTTGGACCTGCGCGACTCGGAGCGTCGAACGGCGCGTGTCGTGACGAACGAGAGCGGTCATTTCGCGTCGATCGACACGCTCGTGGCCGGTCCGCTCGCCATCCGAGCTCGAGAGCTCGCGCGTGATTTCGATCCGCGGCTCGCCACGGAATTGCGCGTCGGCGAGGACGGTTCCGCACGCGAGATCGAGGTGCGAGTCGAGTCGGGGCCGACCTACCGACTCGCGATCACGCCGCCGGACGCGTCGCCCGTCGAGCGCATGTCCGCCGTGCTCGTCGCGTCGTCGGCGCGCGATGCGCCGCGGATGCGCGGGACGCTGGGCGAAGGCGACGCGACCTGGGTGCGCTTCACCCCGACGAGCAGCGACGCGAGCGAAGGCGAGATCGTGCTCGACAGTCGCGACGGCGTGTGGCGCGGACGCGCGAAGGTCCGCATCGGTCGCGGCGTTCAACCGGGAGTCGTCTCGATCGTCCTGGAGAGTTTCGCAGCGCTCGAAGTGCGCGTGGTCGGTGCGGACGATCAGGGAATTGCCCGCGCGATCGTCACGTGGACTCCGAACACAGGCGGGCGTTCGCGCGAACAGACGACACGCGACGGCGGAGTCGTCGTGTGGGAGCGCGCGGCGGCCGAGTCGGCACTCCTCACCGTGCGCCTCACACGCTATCTCGATTTCGAGATGCCGCTCGTGCTCGAAAAGGGAGTGCGCCGCGTCGAGATCGTGAAGCTCGTGCGCGCGCCCTCCGCGGGAGCGATTCGCGGCACCGTCGTGTCGGACACGGGCACGTACGAGCGCGAGGTCGACTTGCGTCTCCTACCGCTCGCCGACGGGCGCGGCGGCGTGTCGCAGGTGTCGACGAAAGTCGAATGGTCCGACGTCGCGGGCGCGAAGGTCGGGAGGTTCGAGTTCGAGGACCTGCCGATCGGCCGCTGGTACTGCCAAGTTTCCGAGGACGACTGGTATCGCTGGGAATCGCGGCGGGTGGAGGTCGAGGTGCCGCGCTCGGACTTGGTGTTCGTCGTGCACGACGCCGTGCCGGTTGCCGATCTCGAGTTCCAGCCGCGTGACGAGAACGGGGCGGTGTTTTCGGGGGCCATTGCGGTCCGCTTCCTCGTCAAGGGCGAACAGCGGCTCTATCGCGGCAGCGACGGGCGCGTGCTCGTCGAGTCGTTCCCCGTCGATTCGCCGTTGCGCTGGCGCGTCGATTCCGACGGCCGCGCGGCCGTGTTCGGCGGATGGGGCGACCTCTCACCGCTCGCGTCCGTCGGTGGGCGCGAACGTCGCGGCGCGGCGCCGATCCTCGAGAGCGGTTGGGCGCAGGCCTTTCGCGTCGTGCGTCACGACAACTCGAGAGCGGTGGCGGGCGCGAAGGCCCTCGTCGATGGTCGCGAGGCGGGCGTCACCGGCGCGGATGGGCGCATCGTGCTGCGGGCGGGAACCAGGCCGGCTCGCGTTCAGTTCCGCTTCAAGGACTGGAAAATGCGCGGGAATGC
>CAZKIY010000616.1:0-1830 GCA_964552875.1 uncultured Planctomycetaceae bacterium | reverse complement strand
CTGGGCGCGGACTTCATCCGCACGCGCCGTGGCGAGGGCTACATGGTGGACGGGTAGGCCCGACGTGCCCCGCTCGCTGCGCTGGTCGCTCGCCGCCTGGTACGGACTGGCCCTGCTCCTCGTCATCGTCGTCTTCGGCGCGACGTTGTACGCGCGCACCGCGCGCGCGCTCTTCGCGCAGGTCGACGACGGCCTGTCGCATCGCGCTGCGGCACTGGCTGGCGCCTTGGAGCGCGACGTCTTCACCCCCACCGGCTGGGAGCTCGAGCTGGACGACGATTACCTCGCACTCCTCGTCGAATCGGGCTGGTTCGAGATCACGACCTCGGATGGCAAGCTGATCCGCCGTGGTGGTGCCGTCCCCGGCCCTCTCGCCAACGCCGAGTGGGGTTTCCACGATCGCGAGGACGCGCGCGAGCTCGTGGTGCCCGGCGAACGCTCGGCTCGTGTGCGCGTCGGTCGGTCCGTGGAGCCCGAGCACACCGAGTTGCGCCGCATCGCATGGTTCACCGCGGGCGCGGGCTTTTTCGTGCTCGTCCTCGCTGCCCTTGGAGGATGGTGGTTCGCGACGCGCGCACTGCGTCCCATCGCGCGGATGTCCGAGGCCGCGGCGAACATCTCCGAGAAAGATCTCTCGCGCCGCATGGACGAGCACGCGGTGCCCGAGGAGCTGCGCGAACTCACGGCCACGGTGAACGCTGCGTTCGAACGCCTCGAGGCCGCGTTCACGCGACAAACGCAGTTCACGGCCGACGCCTCGCACGAGCTGCGCACGCCGCTCGCGATCGTGCGCGCGCAGGCGGAACTCGCCCTGCGGCGCGAGCGCACGGCTCCCGAGTACCGCGAAGCCCTCGGCGCGTGCTTGCGATCCGCGGAACGGATGTCGCGCATCGTGGATGCACTCCTGGCGCTGGCGCGCGCCGATTCCGGCGCACTCGGGGCGGCGCGAGTCGCCGTCCGGATCGACGAACTCGTCGAGGATTGCGTGCGCGAGGCGCGTTCGGAGTCCGCGTCCGTCGGTGTGTCGGTGTTCGCACGGACCGAGCCGGCACTCGTGCGCGGCGACCCGGCGTTGCTCGCGGAACTCGCCGCGAACCTCGTCTCGAACGCGATCCGCTACAACCGTCCCGGTGGGCGCGTCGACGTCGCGCTCGCGATCCGTGACGGCAACGTCGTGCTATCCGTCGAAGACGATGGCATCGGGATCCCGGCGGACGCCCTGCCGCATGTTTTCGAGCGCTTCTTCCGCGTCGATCCCGCTCGATCCCGCGCCAGCGGCGGGTCGGGACTCGGGCTGGCGATCGCGCGCGCCATCGTGGAAGCCCACGGGGGCTGGATCGGAGTCGAGAGCCGAATCGACACGGGAAGCACGTTCACGGTCGTGCTCACGGCGACCCGCGAGAGCGGCGAGTCGAACGGCACGACCCCGCACGTGCTTCGATCGTGAGGCACCGTCCGGACTTCATGTTGCCTTCAGGTGGCCCGTGTTCTCCTCGTGGACCATCGGTGCGCGCGCAGTGCTCGTCGCCGTTCGGACACTTGCCATGACGCACACACGGTTTGCTCTCCTCGTCGCTATCCTCACGGTGTCGATCTCGGGATCCGCACGCCCTGCATCGTCGATTCCGAACCCGCCTTCGAACGGCGGCGGTTGTGAGACCAGCGCACGCGCATTGCGCGAGGGAGCGCATCTCGCGGCCGACGCCGAGGCGTGGCGCAGCATCGCCGCGTGCGCTCAGGATCCGACGTGCGCTCTCTCCGCAGCACGCACAGCCGCCGCGAGCGTACGACGCGCCGCACGCGCTCTCGCCGATGCGCAGTTCGACGCGC
>CAZKIY010000615.1:0-1831 GCA_964552875.1 uncultured Planctomycetaceae bacterium | reverse complement strand
GATCAACGCGCGGATCCGCGGACCGCTCGCACCCTCATCCAAGGACCGGAAACGCGATCCGAGCTCGAGGAATCGGGGGGGGGCCTGCGCGCCTCCAAGTCGGCTGGGAACGTGACCGCACCCTTTTGGATCACGCTGACCGCCATGCACACGTCTGCACAACCAGTAGCGATCAGCGCGCGCGACAGAGTCTCGATGTCACGCGCGAACTCGGCCACGGGGCGCTGGCTGGGCCACGACACGAGGACGATCGAGGCGCCATGCAGTGAATCCAGTGCGCGCAAGTCCGCAGCACGCGGAGCTCCGACGACGCGCCCGTCCTCTCCGCTGGGTTCCGCGAAGCCTGCGCCGAGGAATCCGCACAGGTCCGCGGGCGAGTTCCCCCCCACGACGTCCTCGCGCACCATGGCCGCGGCGAGCAGAGACGACGAGACGATCGCGCGCGGCGTCGTGATGCATGGTGTCCTCGCGGGTGCACTCCAGATCGGGAGTGCGAGCAGCAGGTTCGGCGACGATGCGCTCGCGGACGCGATGCGATCGAGTGTGCACGACTCGCCCAGATCGGGCTCGACGTCGAAGCGCATCGCGCGTGCGAGTGCGGCGCCGAGCGGCGCGCTCGACGCGCCCGCGACGAAGCTCGCGGCGGCTCCGCGACCAGGAACTGCGGCTTCGCGCTCGCCCGTGATCTTCGGCGCGGGGTCGCCGAAGACGCGCCACGTCGTGTCGACTTCGGCGATGATCAAGCGCCCGCCGGGATGGATGGCCTCGATCGGAATCGCGCGTCCATCGTTGGCGCGCAGGTCGAGCGCGTGGAGTGGAACGGCCCAAACGACGTCGTCGGGAACGATGTACAGGCTTCCAAGATCGCCGAGGGCGGCCGCGAGCGGTGCGAAGAACGCCGCGGTGATCCGCTTAGCTTCGTCGGCGGCCGCTCCACCGCGCGCGGCTCGATGCCAGGCTTCGACGAGGCCGCGAGCCTCGGCAAGCGTCCCGAGATCGATCCAGCGCACTGAGCCGTCGGCTGCGAAAGTCGCCGCGACGAGACGTTCCTCGGTCACGAGTCGACGATCGCGCGCGCGGCCTTCGATCCGCGAACGTTCGATCCGGCGGAGGACTGCGTGTGGTTCGCCGCGCGGCAGCACGCTCATGCTGCGAGCCGTGGACTCGATCGCGGCGGCATCGCCTTCGTGGAGATCGAAACCGCGCGCGGCAGAAACGAGCAGATCGGCGAACGGCCGCAGTTCGGCCGTGCGGATCTCGGCTTCGCGCCACGGGAGAGCTTCGATCGCGCGCTGCGCGGCCTCGATTTCACGTTGGAACTCGCCGATCGACGCGCGGAACGCCGGTAGGTCCTTCCCAGCGGCGCGGACCAGCGCGAGGTCGGATCCAGCTCGCACGCGGATCGCGATAGCGTCGGCCGGCGCGTTCGCGAGCACTTCGACGAGCACGGTGTCGGCCCCCGCGAGATCGTCGACGCCGACCAGTCCGCAGGCGAGATCGAGCTCGGCGCGCAAGCGTTGCGGGTGCTTCGCGTCGAACTTGGCGCGGCGCACCTCGACGACCTGGCGGAATTGTTCGAGCGCGCGCTCGGGCTCGCCGAGCTTTAGCAACGTGTCCCCGAGGTTCGCGCGCGCCAATTGCAGCGCTTCGTGATCGGCGGGCTGCGACGCTTCGATCGCAGCGACCAGCGCCTCCTCGTGAGCGCGCGCTTCGGTGAACCGTCCGAGCTGCTCACCGATCCAGGACACGTTTCCGCGCGCGTTCTGGAGCTCCAGACTGTCCGCCGCGAGCGTCTTCGCCCGGAATCGTCGCACGGCATCCCAGGCGCGCA
>CAZKIY010000614.1:0-1831 GCA_964552875.1 uncultured Planctomycetaceae bacterium | reverse complement strand
CTCCTCCGCCGAGCGCGAGCGTCCAGGCCTCCGCGTCGCCCACTTGCCCGAGGAGTCCTGCCGCCCGCAAGCGCAGAACCAGCGTGTCCGGATCCCAACCGAGGTAGAGCGCCGCGCGCGTCTTGTTGGCGCGCGCGCCCATCGTGCAGGTGGTGCGCAACGCGGCGCGGAGCTCGCGCGGATCGGGATGGCGCGTCGGAATCCGTCGCGCGAGTGACGCGCCCGCGTTCTCGGCGATCCGCGCGACGTCCACGGCAGACAACTGCTCGCCGGGTCGTTCGAGCACGATCTTGTAGACGAGGTTCTCGAGCTCGCGGATGTTCCCGCGCCACGGTTGCCGCCAGAGCAGCGCACACGCGTCGTCCGCGAAACGAGGCGCGGCGACTTCTTCCTCGGCCGCGAATCGGCGCGCGAGTGCCGCGGCGAGACCGGGAATCTCCTCCCGACGCTCGGCGAGCGGTGGCACTTGGATGCGCAATCGGTCTAGCCGCGTCGCCAGGTCCTCGCGGAGGCCGGAGCGTGCTTCGGTCCGGCTCGACGCGGAAGTACTGCGTGTCGAGAGACCCGCGCGCGTCGTCACCACGATCCGCGGCGCGTCGGACGGCTCACGATCGCCCGCGCCCTCGAGTTCGTGGATCAAGAGTTCCTGCAGTCCCGGTTCGAGCTCCTCGACGTCGTCGAGCACGAGCGTTCCGCCGACAGCTCGGGCCACGAGACGGGGCCAATCCGCCCGGCTGCTCAGTCCGCGCGCACCTTGGACGACGAACGGCCGGTTGCGCCGCGCCGACTCGAAATGCAGCCACCGTGCGACCACGAGCTTGCCCGCACCGGCCGGCCCCGCGATCGTCGCCGCGCCGCGCGAGCGCGCGCTGCGCACGAGGCCGCGTGCGAAGTTCTGGAAGTCGTTGCCGCGGCTCGCGAACCAGGGCTCGAAGCCGAAGCGCGCCGTGTGCCAGGCCCCGAACTGCGCGACACCGAGTGCGATGGCGGCTCGGTCGGCGCAAGCGGACCAGGCCTCGAGATCGAGACCGTGGAAATCGCGGCGGCGGCTGGACTCGACCGCGAGGAGTCCGCGCGTCGCGCCCTCGGACCGCAGCGGGATCACGATTCCCGAAGCCGCGGCTGCGTGCACCGCGACGCGCGGATCGGGCTCCTCGAACTCGATGCGACCGTCCGTCGCGAGCGCGCGTGCGAGCCCGCGAGCTCGACCGGCTCGAAAGTCGGCGAAGCCTTGACCCTCGCCGCCCTCCGCGACGAGGACGGGTTCGCCACCTTCGATCGAAAAGCCGCACCAACGCCGCTGCACCGTCTTGGAGCCGAGGTCGTCGACGAGCGCACGGAAAACCGCTGCGTAGGCATCGGGGACCTTCGCGCGCGGCTCGCGCGCCGGTTCCGCGGCGACGCGGCCGCGCGCATCGAGGATCGCTCGCCGCCACGTCGCCGTGCAGTGCTCCAACCGATCGCGCGAAGGGACCAAGTGGTGTTCGAACTCGAGGTGCACCCAGCCGGCGGCATCCCCCTCTTCGTCGAGAACGGGCGCGAGCGCGATGGCGCGTGTGGCCCGCCCGCCCAGCGCTCCGCGCAGAGTTTCCGTCGGGCCCGCGTGCTCCACGGATACCACGGCACGCGCGACGAGCACCTGCTCACGTTCGCCCGGGATGGCGCAGGCACCTTCGCGCTCGGCGATCCACGTGTCGCGGCCGTTCGCGAGCGCGGGTGCCGCATCGAACACGACCACATCCGTGCCGCGTCCCGGCGTGAACGCGAAGACGACGAGCGCCGAGGCACCGCAGTCCGCACGCTCGCGCAGGTCGTTCCCGGCACTGGAGTC
>CAZKIY010000613.1:0-1835 GCA_964552875.1 uncultured Planctomycetaceae bacterium | reverse complement strand
CCATGTAGATCTCCTCGACGTCGGCGCTGACCGGATCGAGCACGAGGATGTCCGGATGCGAGCCCGAGATCGCGCGCTTGCACGCGCCGCACGCAAGGCATGGTGCACCCGGACCGCTCGCGCACACGAGTCCGAGCACGAGTCGTTCGGCCGCGAGGTACTTGCCGACGCCGTCGGGCCCGAAGAATCCGAACGCGTGCGCGAGTCGCCCCGTGCGCGCCGCGTTCCACATCCCAGCGAGGATCGGACCGTGTCCGCGCGGTTCAGTCGAGCGCACGGTGTACCTCCAGCCACACGTCTTCGGCGACCTGCGCGGGATCCCGCGACGCGTCGATGCGCGCGACGCCGGGCGTCAGTTCGGCGTAGCGCGCGTACCCGCGGGCCACCGCGCGCTGGAACGCGAGGCCCTTGTCCTCGATGCGATCACTGGCGCCGCCGCGACGCGTCGCAGCCAGGTCGGCGTCGATTTCGAGCAGGATTTCGAGGGTCGGACGCGGATCACCCGCCCACGTGCGCAGCAAGGACAGGACTTCGTCCTCAGGGATTCCGCCGGCGACGGCTTGGTACGCGAACGTCGACGGATGGAAGCGTTCGCACACCACGTGCTCGCTCCTCTCCAGTGCCGGCGCGACGAGTTCCGCGAGCATCTGGGCACGTGCGGCCGCGAACATCAACGTCTCGACCCGCGGCGTCGGCGCGTGCTCGCGACCGAGGAGCAGCGCGCGCAACGCTTCACCGAGCCGCGTGCTGCCCGGCTCGCGCAAGTGGTGCACGCGCATTGCCGTCTCGCGCTCGAGGCGAGCCGCGAGCTGCACCGCCTGCGTGCTCTTGCCACAGCCGTCCACGCCATCGAGCACCACGAATACCGGTCGCCGAACGGTCGTCACGCACTCATTGAATCCGATTCGACACCTCGCGCGCGAGCTTCGCGTCGGGGTCGAGCGCCAACGCCTCCTGGGCTCGCGCCAGGGCTTCGGCCTTGTCGCCCAGGGCTTCGTGACTCGCCGCCTGGAGCGCGAGCACTTCGGCGGTCTTCTCCGCGGTCCACTCCGACGAATCGTCCACGTCGAGCTCGGCCGGGACCGCGAGCGTCATGCGGTACTCGCGCAGCGCCTCTGCGTGGCGCCCCGCCGCACGCAGCGCATCGCCCCACGTGCGGTGGAGCCCGCGCAAGAACGGATCGACTTCGTTCGCCTCCGCGAGGAGCGTGATCGCGCGATCCAAACGCCCGTGCTCGACGTGCCAAGCCGCGACCGCGCGTCGACGCGTCGAATCGCCGGCGTTCCAGCCGAGCCAACGCTCGCGTGCGGCCATGGACTCGTCTTCGCGATCCTTCGAGGCGTGCAGGTCCGCGAGCGCGAGTTCGGCCGACATATCGACGTCGTCCCAACCGGGAAACACCCTTTCGGCCGCCTGCAATTCGATGAGCGCGGCGTCGTCGTCGCCGGCATCGCGAGCGAGCGAGGCCATCGCCATGCGCGCGCGGTAGTCGTCGCGACCGGCCGCGATCGCGGCGCGGTAGGACTCCACGGCGCGATCACGCTCACCGCCGGCGAGCGCCATCTCGCCTGCGAGGAGGAGTGCGCGAGCATTGACGGTCGGATGTTGGCGCGCGACGCGCAGTGCTTCCTGCGCGTCGACTTTTCGGCCGCGTTGCCACGCGCCGACCGCTTGCGTGATCCAGCGATCCTGCCAAGCGTCGCGGGCCGTGGCATCCTTGGGCAACTTCTTCGCGAGACCGATCGCGGAGCGTTGGACGAATTCGCCCGACCAACGCGGCTCGACGCGCAACGCAGCGACGTGCGCGCGCGCCCAAGCCTCGAAATCGCGGTCGA
>CAZKIY010000612.1:0-1837 GCA_964552875.1 uncultured Planctomycetaceae bacterium | reverse complement strand
CCGTGCCGGCGACGAGCCACGTATGACCATCCACGTGGATCGCGAGATCGCAGCCGCTCTTGGCGGCCTGGAAACGACAACGCGCGCAACCGGCTTCGACGATACCCGTGTAGGGAATCGCGACAGGTCGCTCCGAGGGGGTCATGCGCGCGCGGCAGGCCGGTGTGACCATCGCGAGCAGAGCGATGGAAGCGAGGAACAGGATCGTTCGAGAAGGCCAAGCGTGCGTCAGGGTCGTGGTCATTGTTCGGTTCGTCATCGTCGCGGGTTCACGCGGTCCGTGTGCTGCGTACGCGCCTCCGCCGCGAAGAGAGCGTGTGGAGTATTCACTGCTCTCGCGCCGGGGAGCAGCGTCACCGGATTTTGTGAGGCCGTAGGATCGGTTTCTTCACGGCCTCTCAGCTCAGAGCTCGTGAAAAATGTCGCACCCGGCTTTCGTGCGGGTCAGCGCCCCCGTGCTGGCCAGCCAGCCCCGCGTTCCCTGACCTCGACTCGGGCGCCGGTGAACCCTGTGAATCCAGGGCGTCCACGCGCGGTGTTCGGATCCACGACCTGCGCGGGGCGCGCACTCACACCGTGCGCGTCGCCGAGCGCGTCGGCGAGCGCCTCGACGTGCGCGGTGTGAGTGCGCCGCCGTCGGATCAAGCTCTGCATTCCGCTCGGCTCCCCGCCCGTGGATCCGGCCGCGGTGCCTCGCTCGTCGCAATGCGTCCGCCCTTCAGCCATCCGAACAGGAGCAACCACGAACTCGCTTCGGGCAACGCACGATCCTTCCGCGGCGTCCGATCGTGCCAGCCGCTGAACCACGGGCCCGACGAGTGCGCGTCGATCCCGAGGATGCGCGCGCCGTGCTTGCGCGCGTTCTGCAGCACGTAGACGAGCGCGTTGCGCACCTCGCGCGGCGTCTTCAAGGCACGCGCGTGGTAGCGGTCGCCGACGACGCGGCCCGTCCGTTCCCACGCGCGATTCAGCGCCTTCGCGACGCGGACGAGCAGCCCTTTCATGCCGCGCGCCAGCGCGATCTCGTCCTGCGCCTCGGCGACGAAGTGCAGATGGTTCGACTGGATCGAGTACTCGATGAGCCGGAAGCCGAATCGGTTCGCGCCCGCGGCGAGCGTCGCGCGCAAGAGCGCGAGCGTGCGTTCGCTCCGCAGGTTGGGCAGTCCCGCGAGGAGCCTCGTCGTGACGAGGACCGGCGTGTGCCGCGTCACGCGCGCTCGCACGTCGTGCGGCACGACCCGCGCCGACTCGCGCGCCGCCGCGCCGGAACAAGTCGATCTTGCGAACGGATTGCGACCGCGACGGCATGTGTGACTGCGAAGGCATTTGTGATGGCGACTGCATGCGTGACTGCGTCTGCATGAGCTGTGCGCCACACGTCGCGGCCCGACTGGCGTGCTCGAGTTCAAGGAGTCGATGTCCGACCGCTCGGCTCGAGTACCCGCGAGACCGCGACATGATTCCGCGGACATTCGGCGAGACTGCCCGGCGAGGTCGGAGTCGGTTCGATCGCTGCCGGCGTCGATCGGACGTGGATCCAGAGCATGCGCGAGGACGAGCTGGGTCTGGTGCAGGGCACTCCGCCTCGCCCTCGCCCTCGCACTCGGCACTCGCACTCGGCACTCGCACTCGGCACTCGCACTCGCACTCGCACTCGGCACTCGGCACTCGCACTCGGCACTCGCACTCGCACTCGGCACTCGCACTCGGCACTCGCACTCGGCACTCGGCACTCGCACTCGCACTCGGCACTCGGCACTCAACCTCGGCCGTCGGACCGATGGACCGATGGACCGATGGACACCTGTCGACACCGGCTCGTGTCGAGCAAGCGACC
>CAZKIY010000611.1:0-1850 GCA_964552875.1 uncultured Planctomycetaceae bacterium | reverse complement strand
TGCACGGCGCCCGACAGTTCGCCCGCGTTCAACGGCTTCTCCGTCGCCCGTTGCAGCGACGCGGCTTGCTCGCGCAACCGCTCGAGCAGCGCGCGGAACTCGATCGACGGTTCGGTCGGTCGCTGGTTCGCGACCTGTGTGAGGTCGGTGACGGAGCCCTGGACGGCGCTCAGAGGTTGGATGGGTCGGAGGTCGTTCATGGCATCACCTCAGGTAGTCGAGCAACGATGTTTGGAGCAGGCGCGCACCGGTCGATTGCGCCAGCTCGAGCGATTGCTGCGCCCGCGTCATCGCGATGATCGCGTCGGCGATGTCGATGTCCTCGACCTGCGACAGACGACCGGCGACGGTGAGTTGTTGGTTCGACAGACGCTCGTCGGTCGACGCGAGACGCTGCGTCGATGCGCCCGCGCGCCCGATCCCCGTGAGGATCGCGTCGTGGTTGCGGATCAGCTCCGAGAGCCGCGCGTCCATCCGTGCTTGCGTCTCGTCGAGAGACAAGTTCCCGTCGTTGCGCAGGTCTTCGACGATGCCGTCGATGGCCGAGAAGACGTCGGATGTCCCTTCGAACTGCGCGACGTCGCGAGTCGCGCGTACGACGGCGGTGGTGTCGACGCGCAGGATCGAATCGGTCGTCGGGTCCACGAGCTCGAACGCGGTCGCGGACGGATCGATCGCGACGAAATCGCCGGATCCAGCGCGAATCGAGCCAGTTCCCGTCATGGTGGCAGTCGAGCTCGTTCCGTCGAAGCCGCGCGCGTCGATGTGGATCACGGCGCCGTTCTCGTCGCGCACCAACACGTCCGCGGCATTGGGATCGGTCACGTCCGGAAGATGCACCAACGGTCCGTTGCCGAAACGCACGGTGCCGGCGGTCGCATCGACCACGAGATCGCGTGAGCCGAGGAACGAATCGGTCGAGCCGCCGTTCACGAGCACCATGCCGGATCCCGGCGTGCCGCTCGTCGCATCGTGACGAACGTCGATGTTCACCCATTCCTCACCTTGACTCGGTGCGTTGCCGACGCCGACGCCGCTGAGCCCCGAGATCGAGAGGCCGCGCGGATCACGGGCTTGGAAGAGATCGGATCCGGGCACGTTGATCGGGACTTCGACGCCGAGACCGAGGATAACGCTGTGCAGCTCGTCGTTGCCGCGGTACGAGACTTTGCCGTCCGCACCCGGCGTGAAGGGCTTCGCGTTGCTGGCCGTGCCGCCGAACAGGTACTTCCCGTCGAAGCTGGTGTTGGCGACGTCGAGCAGGCTGGCTTTGAGCGACTCGATCTGATTCGCGAGCCCGTCACGATCGCTGCTGTTCATCGTCGCGGACAGTCCTTGGACCGCAAGTGCACGGATCTGCCCGATCAGTTCCTGTGCCGAGTCGAGGGCCGAGTTCGCACTGTCGAGATAGGGCCGCGAGGTAGCGGCTGTCTCGCGCCAACGCGCGACGAGCGCCTGCTCGCCGCGTAGATCGATCGCGAGGGACGCGCCGACCGGATCATCCGATGGGCGCTGGATGCGCTTGCCCGACGAAGCTTGTTCTTGAGCGCGCACCACCTCCGAGAGGCGGCGTTCGAGGGTCGCTTGAACGATCCCGAAGAGTGCAGCGTGCGTGGGTCTCAGAGGCATGGCGGCTAGAGGAGTCGGAGGATCTCGTCGTTGAGTGAGTTCACGACTTGGATGTATTGGGCCGAGGCTTGATAGGCCTGCTGGAAACGCAGCATGTTCACGAGTTCTTCGTCGACGTTGACGCCCGAGCGCGCATCGCGTTGAGCGACGAGTCCGTCGTGCAGGGCGCGTTCGGTGTCCATCGCGAGCTCGGCGGATGAGCGCTCGAAGCCGATGTCGGC
>CAZKIY010000610.1:0-1857 GCA_964552875.1 uncultured Planctomycetaceae bacterium | reverse complement strand
GACACTTCCGACTCCATCGCGAATCGCTCGGGCGGGTCGATGCGTTGCGCTTGCCAGGCGAGTTCCAACGCGAGAACACGCTCCTCGCGCTCGGCCTCGCTCGCGCGCTCGGCGTGGAAGCCGAAGCGCTGGCGGCGGCGATTCCCACCCTCGCGGCACTCCCCTATCGCATGCAAGACTTGGGCGAGTTCAGGGGGCACCGCGTGTGGGACAACGCCGTCTCGACGACGCCCGACTCGACGCTCTCGGTGTTCGGATCGCTCGAATCAGGGTTCACGTGGATCGCTGGCGGCAAGCACAAGGACCTGCCGCTCGACGCGCTCGTGGCCGCGGCGCGGGGCCGTGTCCGCCGGGTCGTTACTTTCGGTAAGGCCGCGGCGCTCCTGAGCGCTACTTTCCGGTCCGCAGACTTCGAGGTTTGCGAGGTCGAGACGGTTCCCGAGGCCGTGGAGGCCGCTTTTTCGGCGATGGAGCCCGGTGAGCCCCTGCTGTTCTCCCCGGCCTGCGCGAGCTACGACCAGTACCTGAATTTCGAGGCGCGAGCCCAGGACTTCCGCAAGAGCTTGGAGGCCTACCGCACCGTCGACTCGACGGCGCCGGAACGGCGACTCGACAAGGCGAGCCGCGCGGGCTAGACCACTAGGGGGCGGACACACCGCCGTCGCACGGGATGATCTGCCAGAACTGCCTCAAGAACGCCGCTACGGTCCACGTGACCGAGATCTCGACTGCGGCCTCGCTCGGCGACGCCAAGTCGAGTCCGGCGACGCCCCCCGACGCCCTGACCAGCGCGACGTTGTCTGCGGAAATCGAAGTCGACGGCGCCCCGCAGGCTCCGCTCGTTCCGACACCGACCTACACCGAGCAGCACTTGTGCGAAGTCTGCGCCCAGACCCTCGAGCTTCCGCACGCTCCGGCGCTTCAGAAGGCCCAGCTCGACATCTGGAAGCTCTTGCAGATAACCGCCAAGCAAACGCGGCGAAAAGGTGGACCGACGTGTGCAGGCTGCGGGCTGCAACTCGAGGAGTTCCGCCGGAAGGGACGGCTCGGTTGCCCTCAGTGCTACGACGCATTCGCTGCGCACCTCGGTGAAGTCTTCGAGCGCGTTCACGGCGCGCGCCAGCACGTGGGCCGACTGCCCGGCACGGACGCACAGATGCCGGCCGCTCCGAGCGACGCGCTCGCGCTCGATCGGGAGAAGCGACTGGTCGATCTGCGGCAGAAGCTCGAGATCGCGATTCGCGAGGAAGCGTACGAGAACGCTGCACGCCTGCGCGACGAACTCCGCCAGCTCGAAGAGCCGCGCGCGAGCTGAGAGTACGCGCAGGCAATGAGCCTGAGCGCCCCGCGAGACCGTGAGGCAATCGATTCGACGGGCACTCAGAGCTCGCGAAGAATTCACGGGCGACGCGCCGCGGAGCGGCGCAGATAGTGTCTGAGAGCGTGTAGGCTCGATTTCTTCACACGCTCTCAGAACCGAGTTGCTCGGGCGCGCCGCGAGACCTGCGGATCCTCCGCGGATTGCGGCCCCGCGGACCGCTGGACGGACGCTGGACTCCTTCCGCTGTCGATCGCGCCGCCGATGTGGTCGGTCGGCTCCCCGCGCACCAGATCGGACCGACTTCCTGCAGCCGGTTCTCACGCGGCTCGAGATCGACGCCTCGAAATCAGGCCCGGGTCGGCTACAACCCGAGCCTTCCGCATCCTGACGGCTGTGCTACATCCCGCCGGGCCGAACGGCCGAAAGGCGAGAGTCAGCTACCATCACCGGACCACCAGGCGCTGGCTCGTCGCCTGGGGTCGTCCCTCACCGCGCTCGGGCCCCGGAGACACCATGTTCGACCGCTTCACGGACCG
>CAZKIY010000609.1:0-1861 GCA_964552875.1 uncultured Planctomycetaceae bacterium | reverse complement strand
CCTCGCGACGGCGTTCGAGGACTTCCGCGGCGCGGTGCGGCGCTGACGATCGGGCCGGGCCCGCATCCGCGGCGAGACCCGCGGGCGGAGTGCCTGGTTCGGCCGTGTTCGACGACGGCCTGCGCGCGTTCGACGCCGCGCACCAGCGACGATGCGCAGGAGGGATTCCGGGTACGAGGGACTCCGCGTACGAGCGTCGTCGGGCCATCCCCTCCACGCGACGCTCGGGACGCGCGTCCGTCGCACGGACCCGAGAGATGTCGTCCCCTTGCGCGCCTCGGTAGACTCAGGCCTCCGGAGCGCGACACCGCGCGCCGTCGGAAGTCCTCCGCCCGTGCCGCGCGGAACTCTGCGCGCTCCACCCACCGCATCGATCGAGGGACATTCACCATGCACATCCACGAACTCATGACGCACGCGCCCGCCGTGTGCACGACATCGGAACCCCTCACGCGCGCCGCGCAGATCATGTGGGAGCGCGATTGCGGCGCCGTCCCCATCACGGATGCGGCCGGCCAGCTCGTCGGCATCGTCACGGACCGCGATCTGTGCATGGCGGCGTACACGCAAGGCCGCGCGCTGCACGAGATCCGCATCGCGGACGTCATGTCGAAGGTCGTCTTCACCGTCGGCTCCGACGCCACGGCGAGCGACGCGCTCGAACTCATGAACACGAAGGCTGTGCGTCGCCTCCCCGTCGTCGACGCGAAGGGGCGTCTGGTGGGCATCGTTTCGATCGCCGACTGCGTGCGCGCGGCGAAGTCCGGGGCCGCGAAGAAGCCGCTCCAGGAGTCCGCCGTGTTCAAGACCGTCGCTAGCGTCAGCGCCGCGCGACCGGCCGAGCCGACGGCCCCGCTGCCGAAGTCAAGCGAGACGCCGAAGAGCTCGAAGGTCCTCTTCCCGGCCATGGCTTCGGCCAAGACGACCGAATCGACGAAGTCCGCGTCGGCGAAGTCGGGCAAGAAGCGCTGACAGCCTGCGCCGCGAAGGCGCGCGCTGCGCTCCGCATCGCCACCTCCCGAAGCGATCACCGCGCGGAGACAGAAAGTCGGCCGGCCGTGTCAGGAAACACGGCCGGCCGTCGCATTCGAGCGAGTCGCGTCAGGTACGCAATTCTCTCGGACGGGTCGGCACCTGCTTGCGCAAAGGTCTTGCGCAGCGGTCCGACCACCGGTTCAGGGCCCAGGCTTCGTCGTCGCCTTCGGCCGAGCGCGCGTGGCGAGGTAGAGACCGAGGTATAGAACGACCTCAGTCACCCACACTCCCGCGAGTCCCGCACCCAAGACAGTCAAGATCTCCACGTCGGCTGCCTTTCGTCACCGGCTCGTGTTGCCCCCTCAGGCAGAGTTCTCGATCGGCGACACGAACGCGGATGATTCCTCGCAAGTGCCAGAAACCGCGCAACTTGGAAACTGGGTGCCGGATTCGGGAACTCGACCCGCGACCCGCCCCTGTCCCGAGCGTCTTCCAGGAGGCATGTCGATCGCGCTGCGCAACGCATCCCGAGACACCGCGGAGATCGCGGACGGGACGCTCATCGACGCTGGATCCACCAACCCTGGATCCACCAACCCTGGATGCACCGACCCTGGATCCACCGACCCTGGATGCACCAACCCTGGATCCGAGGTGGAACCGGCCGGGCTCTCGACCCGCGAACTCCTCACGTGCGTCGCCGGATCCGCGCCGGGCATGATGAGGGGGGGCGTGTTCGCAGCGCTCGACCTGGCCGAGCTCTCGCGCCGGTCGCCGCGCGAACTGCAGCGGATCGCGGGCCTCGACGCGTGCTGTGCCGCGCGCCTCGCCACGGCGTTCGAACTCGGTCGTCGCGTCGAACGCGCCAGCCCGGCCGCGCGCGCGC
>CAZKIY010000608.1:0-1872 GCA_964552875.1 uncultured Planctomycetaceae bacterium | reverse complement strand
TTCTTGGCGTGGATCTCGCCGCTCGCCTCGGCGCAGGACACGAAGATCGTGAGTGGGCGCCGTGTCGGTGGCGTGAATTCCGGAGCGGCATCGATCACCGCATGCGTGTCGAGCGCGCGCGCCAACTCGGCCCGTTCCTCGTCGCGCCGAGTGAGGTAAGCGGCTGCGCGAAAAGGCAGTCGCGCAACGTCCGCCGCCGCGCGCACGAGTTCGCGCCGCACGAGCGCGCGCGCCTGGGCCGAGATCTTCGAGTCCTCGTGCGCTCGGCCCGGACGAGCTCGGTCCTCCAATTCGATCGTGGCCTCCGACACGGGCGCGGAGGATACTCTCTCGCCGTGCTACGCCTCGCGGGCTACGTCCTACTCGTTTTCGCAGTGATCTTCGTCCTGCGACACGTCCCCGGACTCGGGTTCCTGTTCGCGATCCCGTTCCTGAACTTCTTCCTCGCCGCGGCCATCGTTTCCGCCGCGATCGGCTGGTGGACTTCGCGCACGGTGGACACGCGGCGCGTGCGCGCCTTGGAGCGCGAATTCGGCGCTGTGGACACTCCACACAACCAAGGCAAGCTCGGCGTCCTGATCCTCGCTCGCGGTCGGCCGAGGCGGGCGATCCCGCATCTCGCGCGTGCAGCGTCGGGCGAACCCGGGCGCGCGGAGTGGCACTACCGACTCGGGATGGCGCGGCTCGCCGCAGGTGAGGCGAATACTTCGGTGCTCGACCTGGAACGGGCGGTGCAGACGGATTCGGATCACGCGTTCGGGGCGCCGCGCCTGCGACTCGCCGAAGCTCGAATCGCCGCGCGCGACGCCGCGGGATCGCTCGCTGCGGTGGAGGGCTTCGAGCGACATCACGGCCCCACGCCGGAGAGTGCCTACCGCCGTGGCCTCGCCTTGCGTGCGCTCGGTCGCTCGACCGAAGCTCGCGCCGCGTTCGCGAGCGTTGCCGAGCTGGCGCGATCGGCCTCGCGCGGAATACGTCGTGACGGTGCGTGGATGGAACTGAAGTCCTGGATTCTGGCGCGGATTTGAGGGTTGTCCCCACGCGCGCCGGCGGTCGGGTAATCTGCAAGGCATGACCCGATCACGCCAAGAACGTCGCCTGCAGCGCGGGCAGGTCTCCGCCGATCAACCTTCGCAGCCCGCGGTCGCGCGCTCACCGTTCCGCACGCTCGCCATCATCCTCGTCGGCGGTGCGGCCATCGGTGGCGCCGTTGCGATCGAACGCACTCGCACCGAACCCGAGAAGCCCGCGCCGATCGTGGCGATTCCGACCTCCGCGCCGAGCGTGAGTCCGGCGGCGCAGACATTTG
Organism: uncultured Planctomycetaceae bacterium; assembly: GCA_964552875.1. Lineage (GTDB taxonomy): Bacteria > Planctomycetota > UBA1135 > UBA1135 > JAEUHZ01. The sequence goes on along the minus strand of CAZKIY010000608.1, from coordinate 563 downwards.
TGCCGCAGCCTGCCGGTGAAGCTCCGGCGGGCAAGGTGTGGTCGCCGACGTGCGGGCACTGGCACGACGCGGTAACGGGTCAGCCGGCGAACTAGCGGGGTGATTCCGAAGTTCGCGGCACAACTCAGGCCGCCTGCGACTCCCTGGACTGCGTTGCCGCTCCTCCGAGGGCTGCAGCGAACCCGCGCCGTCGCTGCGCCTTGCCAGGAAGGCGCATTCCGCCTGAGTTACGCCGCGAACTTCGGAATCACCCCACTAGCCGGCCGCGCGTCGAGCGGCCAACCGGAGTCCGCTCAGGGCCTGCGCTGCGCGAGGATCAGGGCCTGCGCTGCGCGAAGATCAGGGCCTGCGCTGCGCGAAGATCAGGGCTTGCGCTGCGCGAAGCTCAGGGCCTGCGCTGCGCGAAGCTCAGGGCCTGCGCTGCGCGAAGATCAGGGCTTGCGCTGCGCGAAGATCAGGGCCTGCGCTGCGCGAGGATCAGGGCTTGCGCTGCGCGAAGATCAGGGCTTGCGCTGCGCGAGGATCAGGGCCTGCGCCGCGCGAAAATCACGGCGTGCGCCGCG
>CAZKIY010000607.1:0-1881 GCA_964552875.1 uncultured Planctomycetaceae bacterium | reverse complement strand
TCGTGCGCGATCCGGTCGTCGTCGTGCTGCCCGATGCGTCGGATCGCTATCGCTCGCAGGAATGGGCTCGCGCTCCAGTCGATTCACCTGCCTGACTCGAGTCCGCAACTCGAAGTCCCCTGATGAGATGGCCCGGACGCTCTGGAATCAGAGGAGCGCCGCAACCGCGGCAGCTCGATCGTGAACACGCAGCCGAGGCCGGGGCGATTCCGTGCCTGGACCGTCCCGCCCATGGCTTCTACTGCGCGCTGGCTGATCAAGAGCCCGAGGCCGGACCGATCCTTCCCGGTCTGCGCCGTGCCGGCGAAGAACTGTTCGGCCTGTCCGGGTCGCAGACCGCCGCACTCGTCCCCCACTTCGATCGCGACGCGATCGGGCGTCGAAGTCGAAAGCAGATGGACGTGCCCGTTCGGGTGCGTGAATTTGATGGCGTTCTGAAGCAGATTGGAGACGGCCGATCCGAGCAGCTGCCGATCGGCCTCGACGGCGACCCCCGAGTTGCCGCGCAAGACGGTGAGGGCGACACCGCGCTCCTTCGCTTCGATGCTCCCGGCCGCCTCCATTTCCTCCAGGAAGTTGGTGATATCGAGGCGTTCGGGTCGGTCGAGGCCCGATTCCAAACGCACCTGCGCCAACGTGCGGTCCACGAGTCTCTGGAGGCCCAAGAGACTACGGCGGAGCACGGCACCCGTGCTGCCGCCGATCCCGACGGAGCCGGACTTCAGGATCTCGAACGCGAGATTGGCCGTATGCAGGTGATTGCGGAGTTCGTGCGCGAGGAACCCCAGGCGTTGCACCTCGTTCTCGGCGATCGAACGCTCGCGCAGCCGGGCGTGCTCCGTGACAGCTTGTGCGATCGCGTCGTCGAGACAACGGTTGAGCGTCTTGAACTCTTCCGTGTCGATCTGTGCTTCGCTCTCGATCGCGAGCTGGGTCACGACCTGACAGAGGTCGCCATAATCGTGCACGACCTGCGCGACGGTGAAACCCATCTGCTGGCGCACTTCACCGTGGCGCGTCGCATCCTCGTCGAGCTTCTCTTCCGCACTTTTCTTGCCGGTCAAGATCGCGACGAGTTCGTCCAGGAAGAGCGGGATGCCGAGCGTCAGCTCATCTTCAGTCGGCTTGGGCGCGAGGCGCAGCCCGACTCGTGCACGTGAACGCAGGAGGATCTCGGCGCGGTTGTCGTTGAGGAACTGATGTAGCATCGCGAACTCGCTGAAATCGAGCGCGAGGATGCGGGGGGGGCGCCGCGGAACGCGATCTCGAGTCCAGAATCTCGCTCACAGCGTAGCGAGTTCCCTCGAATCGCCTCCGAGAACGCCCGGCGAGGGCCGCGGACGCAGCTTCAGGAGGCAAGGCCGGGGAATACTTTGGATCGCTTCGATGCGGCGGACAGCCGCGCCAACTCGGCGCGATTGGGGTCGAGCGATGGAGGCAGAACTCGCTCACGTGCACGGACGAAGCGCGCGTTGGTGGTTCGCCGTCGGCGGTGCTCGCGTCGCATTGTTCCCACCACGCCGCAGCGCCGTTCCGGTCATCGCCGTCGCCGCGTTCGCGATGATCGAGCGAGCGACGACCAAGCTCAGGGAGAAGTTGCCGAATCGCATCGCTCGCTCCTGTCGTTCGATCGTTGACGTTGGATGGGCGCGCGTCGAAGAGCGCACGCGATCGACCACGGTGCAGACAGCCGGGTCAGGAGAAGAACTCGGGCCCACTACCCTCCCGTGCTCGATGTGCCGTGTCGGGAGCGCACGTGTAGGTTGGCGCGAGCCGTCGCGCCACGATCACTGCGCGGCTGCGCCGCAAGGCCACTTTGTGGGTGCTCCGCACCTGCACTTCGCGGGTGCTCCGCACCTGCACTTCGCGGGTGCTCCGCAC
>CAZKIY010000606.1:0-1889 GCA_964552875.1 uncultured Planctomycetaceae bacterium | reverse complement strand
TCCGTCGCGATGAGCGGGTTGTAGCGCAGGATGATCTCGGCCTGGCGGTACTGCTCGACCGCGGTCGCGAAGTCACCCTTGGCCAGGGCCTGCTTGCCGCGATTGCGGGCATCCTCGGCCGCCATGCGCGCTTGGCTGCGGCGCACGACCTCGCGCTGCGCGGCGTCCTCGAGGAACGATCCCGCGGTGGCGTAGCGATCGCCGAGCAGGGATTCGACCTTGCGCAGTTGCGTGCGCGCACTTTGGCTCGCCGGATCGAGGTCGAGCGCGTTCGAATATGCGGTCAGGGCCGCTTCGAGGTCACCGCGCTCCAGGGAGCGGTCGCCCTCGACGAGGTACTGCCCCGCCAGGAATTCCTGCTGCTGGCGCATGCGCGCAGCGCGGGCCACGTCCTCCGCGGGCACTCCGTCTTGCGGAACCGCGCTGGCCTCGAGGCCCAGCGGTTCGGCAGCCGCGCGGACCACATCGCCCGAGCCCGACGGCTCCGACGTGATCACGATCGCCGGCGGGTTCACGGAGGCAGTCGGCTGAGCCGTGCTGGATCCGGACGAGGTGCAGGAGCAGGGGAGCGCCGCGAGGAGCGGGACGAGGAGGAGCCTGTGCTGCATGGGTTCAGAGACCAGGGAACGTTTCGGATCCGGTCGGCACGACGAATGCAATCGACACGAGCGACATGTCCGTCGCCAGCGCGGAGCGCAGTTCACCGAGAGGCCGGGGTTCTTGGATCAACGTGGGTTGGCTTCGCGAACGTCGTTGAGGCGTCGCGTCGGCGCACGGTCCACACACCCCGGCGGGGTACTCGCTTCTTGCGACCTCGGGCACGAGATCCTGCGTCCCACGTTCCGAGGAACGCGGATCCGAGGAGCGCGGGACGCCGAGGGGGGGGACGTCGCGTCGTCGTCAGTTGGCTGTGCGGGAGACCTCGCGACGCGGGACCACGGCTCGATCCACCGACGCGGCGGGCGCGTCGCTCCTCCTCGCGACGCGCGCGTGGAAGAGGGGACCGCGCGGCGTGCCGTCGTGTCGTTCCCGCGGTGCACGTGGGGCGACATTTCGGGGGTCGGCGCGCGCGCGGACCGTCGATCGAACTGCGAACTCGCGGGTGAAGGAACCCGGGTCGTTCAGAGCGGGCGGGGAGCTTACCGGCGCTGCACAAGAGCGTCAACGCCGCATCAGGACCTCGTTCACTGCGCGTTCGATCCCCTCGAGGACCGGCCGCGCAGCTCGCCCACTACCCCGGGCTCGCGCACCGGTTACGTGGCGCTCCCGGAGCCCGACTCGCGCGGAGGCACGGGCAATCCCGCGGTCTGCATCGCGAGTTGGATGTCCTTCCAGCACTCCTTCTTCTCACCCGGGCTGCGCAGCAGGTACGCCGGGTGGAATGTCGGCACGACCGGCCGTCCGAGCACCTCGTGGACACGTCCGCGCATCGCGCTCAGCGGGGCGTTGGAGCCCAGGACGTGCATCGCCGCGTGGCGGCCGAGAGGGATCAGGATCTTCGGCCCGAGGATCTGCACCTGACGGTCGAGCCAAGGTGTGCACGTCGCCTTTTCGGCCGGAGTCGGCTCGCGATTGTCCGGCGGACGGCATTTGAGGACGTTGGCGATCCACACTTCGCGGCGCGGGATGCCCATGCCCTTCGTGATGATGTCCGTCAGGAGCTGGCCGGCCCGACCGACGAACGGCACGCCCGTGCGGTCCTCCTCCGCGCCGGGGGCCTCGCCGATGAACAAGACGCCGCTCGCGCCCTCGCCGTCCTGGAAGACGGTTTGCGTGCGTGTTTCGCACAGGGAGCAGGCGCGACACTGCGCGACTCCGCGACGCAATTCATCCAGATCCGCGGCCGAACCGGCCTGAGCGCGCACCTCGTCCGCATCGCGGGCGGGACC
>CAZKIY010000605.1:0-1907 GCA_964552875.1 uncultured Planctomycetaceae bacterium | reverse complement strand
GAGCTAGCGCCGCGCGCTCGCGCGCGGCGCCAGTGGTAACGACACCGTCACCTGACGCGCGCCTCGCTCCGGATCCAATCCGAGCTCGCAGCGATCGTCGGGGCTCCCTGTGCGACGCACGCGAGGGATCGATGTGCAACGCACGCGAGGCATCGATCCTCTGCCCCAGAGATCCCCGCTGAACAGCGTCGCGCGCGCTACTCCGAGTCTCGAACTCCGTTCACGTACTTCCGCTCACGGACTCCCGTTCACGAGCGTCGAAGTTCCGATCGCGTCGACGCCGTCGGCCCGCTCGAATCCACGCGGTCACCCTGCCGAGTCCCACGTCGCTCGAGCTCCGCCGCGAGCAACTCGCGCACGACGGTCTTTTGCACCGGCCAGAGCGGCGCGAGCAGATCCGCCGGCGTCGCATCGCCCGTGAGTCGATGGAGGACCTGCGTTGGCGCCAGTCGTTCGACGAAGTCTGCCAGCCATTCGACGTACGTCTCGACGTCGAGCGTGGTCACGGACCCGTCGCGCCACGGTTTCTCGAGCTGAGTGCGCCGCAAGATCATCAACTGATGCACCTTGACGCCCTCGACACCGGATCGCGCGAGCGCGTCCGCAGTGCGTCGCGCGCCTTCGCGGTCGTCGCCGGGCAAGCCGAGGATCGCGTGTCCAACCGCGAGCATTCCGCGCGCGCGCACCCGCATCACGGCGTCCTCGAACTCCGCCAGCGTGTGCATCCGCCGGATCGTCCGTTGGACCTCGTCGTCGGCCGTCTCGAGTCCGAGTTCGACCCAGACTTCCACGCGGCGGTTGAGCTCCGCGAGCACGTCGAGCGCCGCTTCGGGGATCGTGTCCGGGCGCGTCGCGATCGAAACCGCCACGATCGGATGTTCCGCCCGCTCGATCCAGCCGTCGAGGACGCCCAGGACTTCGCGCAGCCGTTCGATCTCGACGTACGTGTTCGAATAGGACTGGAAGTAGGCGATCGCTCCGACTCCCGGGCCGCGCCGCGCGACGCGCGTGAGCCCGAGCTCGAGTTGACGCGCCAGGTCCGCGCCGCTCTTCAGCGCCCCCGTTCCCGAACCTTCGACGTCACAGTAAGTGCAGCCTCCGAAGCCTTTCGTGCCGTCGCGATTCGGACACGTCGAGCCTGCGTCCAACGCGACGCGGTGGACGGCCCGCCCGAAGCGCTGTTCGAGCCACGGGGCGAACGCGTGGAATCGCGTGACTGCGGTGGTGGGGGCTGGCTTCGCCATGTTGCGTGGGGAACAGCCTAGCCCGCATCTCTCACCACGTTCTGCTGCGGCGTCGCCAACTCGCGTCCTGCGGCGTCGTTGCGCCCGATTCGATCCTCGCTGACCGGCCAGGTCAGCTGCGGGCGAATCGGCCGCAACTCCTTGCAGGCCACGAGTTGGCACCGCCTCGCGACGAACCTGGTGAGAGATCCGTGCTAGCGCAGCTCGACCTGCCCGGGGCTCACCACCCCGCGTTCCGCACCCGAGCGAGCGCTGTTCAGCGCTCGCTCGGCGGCGGCTCGTTCTGGATCTTCCGCACGAACCGTCCGCGCTCGTAGTGCGCGCCGCCCTTCGCTTTCCCGTGGCTGTCCCACGCGAGCCAGTCCCCATCGCGCTCGCCGTCCTGGTAGGTGCCGCGGATGGACAGACGACCGTTGGCGAAGTACTCGACCCACGGTCCGGAAGGTCGACCCGACACGTAATTCCCGACGAATTTCGACGTGCCGTCGGGATACCAACCCCGACTCTCGCCGTGCGCATCGCCGAAGAGGAAGGCCGCCTCGGAGAGGAGGCGGCCGTCCGAGCCGTGCACTCGCCAGACTCCAGTGCGATGACCGTTCAGATGCTGTCCCTCGCGCGCGGTGCGTCCGTTCTCGTGCCACGTGGTGCAGCTCCCGTTCGGCA
>CAZKIY010000604.1:0-1913 GCA_964552875.1 uncultured Planctomycetaceae bacterium | reverse complement strand
GTTCCGTCGCGGCGGCCAAGTCCGCGTTCGTGGCCGAGAGGACGCGGATGTCGACCGGGATCGGGCGCGAATCGCCGACGCGCACGATCTCGCGCGACTCCAGGGCGCGCAGCACCTTGGCCTGCGCCGCGAGCGGCATGTCGCCGATCTCGTCCAGGAAGAGCGTCCCGCCCGCAGCGGCCTCGAAGTGTCCGATGCGACGCTCGAACGCGCCCGTGAACGAACCCTTCTCGTGCCCGAACAGCTCGGACTCGATGAGTTCGTCGGGGATCGCGGCGCAATTCACGGTGACGAACGGCTCGTCGGCGCGCGCGGAGAGCGCGTGCAAGTTGCGCGCGACGACTTCCTTTCCCGTGCCGTTCTCGCCGGTGATCAACACGGACGCGTCGGATCCGGCGAGTGTCGCGACCTGCGCGCGCAGTCGTTCCATCGCCGGACCGCTGCCCACGAGTTCGTGACGCTCGGCGAGCTTCTTTCTGAGGCGCGTGTTCTCCGCCGCGAGCTTCGATTCGCGCAGCGCCGCGCGGATCGTCACGAGCACGCGCTCGCCCTCGAGCGGCTTCTCGAGGAAGTTCGCGGCGCCGCGCTTCACCGCGTCGACCGCGGTGGCGACGTCCCCGTGACCCGAAACGACGACGACCGGCGGCGGGTTCAGGCCCGCGCGGATCTTCTCGAGCAATGCGAGGCCGTCCATGCCAGGCATTTTGAGGTCCGTGACGATGACGCCCGGTCGCCGATCGACCTTGGCTTCGGCTTCGAGACGACGCAGCGCTTCGAGCCCATCCTTCGCGGTCCAAACCTCGAAGCCCTGATATTGCAGCGTCATCTCCAGCGCGAGCCGGACGTCGGCGTCGTCGTCGACGACCAGGATGGAGACACGTTTCTCGGGCTCGGCGCGGGGGACCATGGCGAACGAGGATACGCAAGGGCGCCGGCTCGATTGGTCTCCGTGTCGCCGATCGACGAGTTACGCTGCGCGGCGATGCACGAGCTCGAAGCCCGCTTCGTCACCGAGGGCGCGTACGTCGCCGGCGTGCTCTCGGGCACTTCGGCCGACGGCATCGACGTGGGTGTCGTGCGGCAGAGAGCGCACGCGCGCGATGGTCGCATCGAACTCGGGCCCCCCGAACTCCTGGCCTACGCGACCGAGCCGTATCCGGACGACGTCGCGCGGCGCGTGCGCGCCGTCCTCGAAGGCGCACCGTGCGGTTTGCGCGATGTCGCGCTGCTGGACCGCGATCTCGGCCGTGCATTCGGTCGCGCCGCGCGCGCCGTCGCGGACCGACACGGGCTCGCGCTCGATCTCGTCGCGAGCCACGGCCAAACGCTGTGGCACCACGACGGCGTCGAGGGGTCGGGCGCCGCCACGCTCCAACTCGGCGACGGCGATTTCGTCGCGGCCGAAGCCTGGTGCGCCGTCGTCAGCGACTTCCGCCAAGGGGACGTCGCTCACGGCGGCGAAGGCGCGCCGCTCTCGCCGCTCGCCGACGTGTTGCTCTTCGCGCATGTCGAAAAACCGGCCGCCATCCTCAACTTGGGGGGCCTCGGAAACCTGACTCTGCTCGGGAAGAGCGGGGAACTCCGGGCGTTCGACACGGGGCCCGCGAACGCGCTGCTGGACGGGCTCGCGCGGCGATTCCTCGCTGCGCCGCTCGATCGCGATGGGGCCAGCGCGGCTCGCGGAAGCTCGGATCCAGGCCTCGTCGAGGAACTCCTGCGCCACCCGTTCCTCGAGCGCGCGCCGCCGAAGAGCACCGGCCGCGACACATTCGGGGCGGCCTGGATCGATTCCGTCGTCGCCCGCGCAGGCGCGCGCGGGCTCCTCGAGCGCGGGCCCGACGATCTGCTCGCGACCGCGACGGATTTCGTCGCGGCCTGTGTCGCCGACCATCTGTGCCGTTTCGCCTCGGAAC
>CAZKIY010000603.1:0-1917 GCA_964552875.1 uncultured Planctomycetaceae bacterium | reverse complement strand
CCGAGATCGTCGAGCCAGCGATACCCGTCGCCCGTCGTGCCCGTGCGCGGATAACTCTTCCCGCCGGGACACAGGATCGCGCGAGCGGTACGGACGACACGACCGTCCGCGAGAACGATCGTCCAGGTTCCACCGTCGCGCGGTTCGACGCGTTCGACCACGGCTTCGTACTCGATTCGGACACCGGCCGCGAGCGCAGCCGCGAGCAACGCGTCGCGCACGTCGACGGCACGGCCCGACGTCGGGAAGATCTTCTCGAGCGGCGCTTCGATCGTGGGCACGCCGAGTTCCGCGAAGCGCGCGCGCACTGCGGCCGGCGGCAAGACGCGGAAGGCCGTGTCGAGGAAGCGTGCTCCGAGCTTTCCGAACAGCGCGGCCGCCGGTTTCGGACCGAGCGTCGTCGTCAGGTTGCAGCGCGTGCCGCCCGATGCGAGGACCTTGGATCCCGCGCGCGGCGTTTTCTCGAGCAGCAGGACGGAGACACCGGCTCGCGCGGCGCGCTCGGCCGCCCACAGTCCGGCCGCACCGGCTCCGACGACGGCGACGTCGGTCTCGAGTTCCTTCCACGTCGTGTCCAAGGTGTCGGAGATCATGCGTTTCGGCGCCGGGATCAAAAGAGCGCGCTGCGTGGTCGTCGCCGAACGATCATCACCCGCCGGACAGCGACGCCTCGTAACTCTCAGGCTCGTCGTCGAGCGCGCTCTCGATCGGAGGAGAGTCACCGTCGCGATCGTCCAACCAGCCCTCGGGCAGCATGACGCGCACTTGCGAGCCGGCCTTGCCGCGAATCGCGCGCAACGCCGCGATCGGGAACGGCTCGGTCGGATCGAGCGGCGCGAGTGCCTCGAGCATCGCTTCGATCGTCCGCACGCGGACGAGCGACTCGCGCACGACGGCGGAACCGCGGAAGCCTTTCGTGTACCAGGCGCACCACTTGCGCATCTGGCGCATCCCGTTCTCCTCGCCGAAGTATTCGACGAGTCGATGCGCGTGGTCCGTCATGATCTCCACGACGCGACCGAGGTTCGGCGGTACGACCGGCTCGCGTCCGTCGAACACCGCGGCGAGCTCGGCGAAGAGCCACGGCCGACCGAGACAGCCGCGACCCACGATGACTCCGTCGCAGCCGGTCTCGCGCATCATCCGCAGGGCGTCGAACGCTTCCCAGATGTCTCCGTTACCGAGCACCGGGATCGAAACGGCGTTCTTGAGCTCCGCGATCGCGCTCCAATCGGCTTCGCCGGAGTAGAGCTCCTGCGCTGTGCGGGCATGAAGTCCGATTGCGACCGCCCCTTCGGCCTCGGCGACGCGTCCGGCATCGAGGAAGGTCAACAAGTCGTCGTCGACACCCTTGCGCACCTTGATCGTGAGGGGCACGTCGCCCGCGCCCTTCACGGCCGCACGCACGATCGCGGCGAGGAGTTTCGGCTTCACGGGGATCGCACTGCCGCCGCCGCAACGCGTGACTTTCGGCACGGGGCAGCCGAAGTTCATGTCGAGGTGTTGCACGCCCGAATCGACCAGGCTCTGCGCCATCTCGAGCACTTCGGAGGCCAATGTGCCGTACATCTGCACGCTGCGCGGGACTTCGTCGGGTGCGCTCGAAGCGAGCAGCCGCGTGACGCGATTGCCGTTCAGATAGCCGCGCGCCGAGATCATCTCGGACACGTAGAGACCCGCGCCCTGCTCGCGGCAAATGCTGCGGAACGGATAGTTCGTGACGCCGGCCATCGGCGCCAGGACGACAGGCGGCCAGACGGTCAGCGACTTCAGCGCGAGTGGACGGAATTCGCCCGGTGCCGCGACGGGTACAGCGGCATTGCGTTCGCTCGCGACGCGCGCGAGCGCTCGTGATCGCTCGTCCATCACGCTACTTCGGCTCGGGAGCCCCGGCCTCGGCGGGGCGCGCCGCGCCGT
>CAZKIY010000602.1:0-1921 GCA_964552875.1 uncultured Planctomycetaceae bacterium | reverse complement strand
CGCCGTGCGCCGCACTCGGCACGCCGCGCGCCGCACTCGGCACGCCGCGCGCCGCACTCGGCCCTCGGCACGCCGCACTCGGCACGCCGTGCGCCGCACTCGGCACGCCGTGCGCCGCACTCGGCACGCCGCGCGCCGCACTCGGCACGCCGCGCGCCGCCCTCGGCCCTCGGCCCTCGGCCCGCCGCGCGCCGCGCGCCGCACTCAGCACTCAGCACTCAGCCCTCGGCCCTCGGCCCGCCGCGCGCCGCCCCTCGGCCCTCGGCACTCGGCTTCGGCTTCGGCTTCGGCTTCGCCTTCGGCTTCGGCTTCGGCTTCGGCCCTCAATCTCGGCCGTCGCACAGTCGCACCGTCAGACGGACGGAATCATGTCGACACCCGTTCGTCTCGAGCGAGCGACCGAGGACGCCGCAACCGAGGTCGCTAGGTCCGGTGCGCACGCACAGTTCAGGCGCCGATGATTCCGCGCACATTCGCTTCACGTGCAGACTCGCGGCCGAACGTGGGCCGGAAGGATGTGCGGAACACCCGGATCGAGGCTCATGGAGACCTCCAGCCGCCCACGTGAGCTTCGAGCCGCTCACCCGGACTTCGCCGCCACTTCGAACGCTCGAGGGCGTAGGCGGCCCGATGTTCGTCCTTCCTCCGTCCAGCCCGGTTCTCGATTCGAGCGTCGGTTCGCAGTGCAGCCCACTACGCCGGACTGACTTCGGACAACGCAGGTGCTGCAAGCGGCGTGAGATCGACGGGGGGCGGACGCTTCCCGCGGGGCCGAACTTCGGTGGCCAGTACCCCGCGCGGCTGCTGACCGACCCAACGACTTCCCGAAGCCCTAGAAATCTCCCGGATTTCCCGCGACCGTGAGAGGGTCCGTGCAGTCGTGCGAATGCCATGACGCCGATCACTGCGCTCGTCTTCCTCCTGCTCGCCTCCGCCGACGGTCCTTTGCGCAAGGGGAAGCCCGAGAAGCCACCGACGCTGGCGGAACTCCGCGAAGAGCTCGAGTCACCGCGTCCGGACACCCGACGCGCGGCTGTGAAGCAACTCGCCGAGTTGGGCACGCGCGAGGCCCACGCGCTCGTCGTCGGAGCCCTATCCGATCCCGACGGGACGGTCGCCAGCGAAGCGCAGGTCCGAGCGGCCCTGGCTCGCGACCCGAAACAGGTCGCGGAGCTCTTCGGTCCGCTCGGCCTGCGCTCGCGGGACGAGGGCGTGACGCTGCGCGCGGCCGAGGCGTTGGGGCGCGTCGCAGTTCCCGTCGAGGGCAGCGCGTTCGAGCGCGCGTTGCGTGCGGCCGATCCGGAGACGTCGCGGATGCTCCTGTGGTCGATCGAGCGTTTGGCGCCGGCGAAACGGCTTGGCGGAGACCTGGCACCGCTCATCGAAGACCTCACGAACCTCATCGACGGCCGCGAACCGCCCGAGGTGCGCGGTGCGGCGCTCCTCGCGTTGCGTTTCCTCGACGGGCGTGCCGCGGAGTCGCGCACCGAGGCCGCGGCGCGTGCGAAGGAACCTGCTTTGCGCTGCGCGGCGCTGCTCGCGGCGCGCGATTGGACCGAGATCGCCGCCACGCGATTCGGCGCCGCGTTGGCCGGCGATTCCGACGTCGGTGTCCGCGCGGGAGCCGTCGAACTCCTCGCGCGAACGACCGGACGCGACGCGGCGCTGGCTCTCGTCGACCGACTCGATCGCGAGGAGCGTTCGCGCATTCGGTGGCGGATCCTGGCTCACTTGCGCGTGCTGTCGGGCGAGGACCACGCCTTCGACGCGGAACGCTGGCGCGATTGGGCGCGCCGTCGCGAGGGTCCGGTGTCGACGGGTGATGGACGCAGCGGCTGGGCGACGGGAGACACGGGCGTCGCGCTCGCGGGTCTGCCGCTCGTGTCGGATCGCGTCGCGTTCCTGATCGACCTCTCGGGAT
>CAZKIY010000601.1:0-1925 GCA_964552875.1 uncultured Planctomycetaceae bacterium | reverse complement strand
TACTAGCACTGGGTCTACTCGCACTGGGTCTACTAGCACTGGGTCTACTAGCACTAGGTCTACTAGCACTAGGTCTACTAGCACTGGGTCTACTAGCACTGGGTCTACTCGCACCAGGCCTGGTAGCACCCTGACTGCTAGCACCAGGCCAGCTATTCGACGCGTCGCGGAGCCCAGATCCGCACGTCGAGTCGGCGGGCGAACACGAGAGATGGAGCGCGGCCGACAAGTGTGATCCCCGCCGCGGCCGCGATGGTGTCGGCTTCGACCTCGGCGTGCGCGGGCTGCAGCGGCCACGGCGCGTGGTGGATCTCACCGCGCGTGAGTCGGCCGCGTTTCGAGCGCGCATACAGGCAGTAGCGCTCCGTCAGCCAGTGCTCGAGGGATCCCGGTCGCGCGAGTTCGACACTTCCGCGCGGCCCGAAGACGCCGCGCCACGTCGCCGCTCGAGCACCCGTGTGCGTCCGTTCGCTGTCGTAGTCGACGTCGTCGCCGCGAGGATCACAGCGCATCCGCGCGCGGAAGTACGGCAGGTCGAACCACGCTCGCGCGATCGCGACGGCCGGCGCATTCGCAGCGTCCAGCGAGAAGAACCACACGCCGGGCTTTTGGCCGACGCGAACGTACGTGCGCAGGTTGAGCTCTGGAAATGCGCGCATTCCAGGCACTCCCGGCAGTCCACGCAAACGAACGCCGCTCATGCGGAAGGGCACGACTCCGATCCAGGCCGAGCCTGCGTACGTGTCGATCTCGAGATCGTGCGGGACGAGCGCGCGCATCGAACTCGCGGGAACGGGCCAATGCGCGAACAACAAGTCGTGCCACGTCTGCGCCATGACCCACGGTCCGCGCGCGAGCGGCCACGGTCGGTGCTCGACCGGAAACTCCGTGCGCGGCACGAAGCGCGGCGTGCTCACGCGATCCCGAGTCCGAGGCCCAGCCCGCCCGCGACGGGGATCACGGCGCCGGTGACGAAGCTCGCGCGCGGCGATGCGAGGAACCCCACGACGCTCGCGATCTCTTCGGGTTCGCCTGCTCGTCCCATCGGCGTCGCCGCGATGAGCGCGTGACGCGTCGCCTCGGGGACTTTCTCGCGCACTCGATCCGTGAGCACTAGGCCGGGCTCGACCACGTTGCACGTGACGCCGTTCTGCGCGCCTTCGAGTGCCAGGCTGCGCGCGAGACCGTGCAGCGCCGACTTCGCGCTCGTGTAGGACGCTTGCAGCGGCGCGCCTTCGGATGCGGCGATCGAACCGACGAAGATCACGCGGCCGAAACTGGCCCGCTTCATGCCGAGCAGGAACATCGCGGTGAGCCGCATGGGCCCGAGCACGAGGACTTCGTGGACGCGCGCGGAATCCGCGGGGTCGACGCTCTCGAGCGTGCCGTACGGCGGAAACCAGACCGCGTTGTGCACGAGCACGTCGACGTCACCGATCACGTGTCGCGCGCGCGCGGCGAACCCCGGATCCGCGACGTCCCCGACGAGCGCGCTGATCCCCGCGAGTCCCTTCGACTTTCCCACAGCGATCGCTCGATCGAGCACGTCGGCGCGACGTCCGACGATCACGACCTGTGCACCGCGCCGCGCGAGCTCGAGCGCGATCGCGCGACCGATCCCCTCGCCTCCACCCGTGACGAGCGCGCGGCGCCCGTCGAGATCCCGCGGCTCGTTCATGCAGGGCGCCAAGATATCCGCCGAGCACGCACGCCGCCGGAGTGACTTGCGCGTGTAGCGTGGCGCGCTCTCTGCGACCCCATGCCCCGCCTTCTCCGAGAAAACCCGGCCTTCGCGCGCCTTTGGCTGGCCCAAGTCATCAGCCAAGCCGGCGACTGGCTGAATCGCATGGCGATCCTGACGCTGATCGGATCCGTCGGCGGCGGCGGAGCGGCGGTCGGCATCGGCCTGCTTTTCGGCCTCGAAC
>CAZKIY010000600.1:0-1933 GCA_964552875.1 uncultured Planctomycetaceae bacterium | reverse complement strand
TCGTCGATGACGACGTTCGCGCTGTTCGGATGCGACGCCTGGTATTGCGCGACGGCCGCGAGGCGCAGCACGAAACCGAGGAGCGCGAGTACGAGGATCCAGGGCAGATCGCGACGAAGAGGACGCGTGCTCACAGACGCGGCGTCTCCCAACGGTCGGTCACCGGCTCGCGCCCTTCGGTACGCGCAGCGGTCTCGATCGTGCGCGCCAGTTCGATCCAGCGACGTCCGAGCGGCGTGAGCACGAACGCGACGCCGAGGGCGAGCACCGTGAGTGCCGCGACGTGGAACCCGAAGACGGCGAGGGCGAGCGCCACGATCGGTGCCACCGCGAAGCTCGCGATCGGCGCGCTGCGCGGCACGATCCCGTACGCGAGCGCTTGCGCGGACTCCAACGCGCCACGCGCCGGGATCGGACCGCGGCGCACCGCTTGGAACCACGCGCGCGCGCGCCGCGCCGCTTGCGCGTCGCGCTCGGGACCGGCGGGAGTCTTGACCTCGAAGAACGCAGCACGCGGGACGATTTCGACGCGCCGCGGTTCGCTCGTGCGGGCTTTCACCTGGAAGCGCAGATCGACGTCGTCCGCAGCGACGCCGAACGTCGGCGCGAGCTCGAGATCCGCACGCCAGGCGCACAGTTGTCCATGAACGCTGAAGAGAACACCCGCGCGCGACTCGAGACGACGCACGGCCGCGGTCCATCGATCGAACGTTCCACCTGCGTCGCAGAGGACTCCCCCGTCGCCGGCGCGACAAGTCCCATCGCCTGCGAGACCGGCGACGAAGCGCTGCGCCGCGCAGGCCAACGCCAGCCGCGGCTCGCGCGTGAACGCCTCCGCGATCTCGACGAGCGCGCATTCCTCGATCACGACGTCGGCGTCGGTGAGGACGACGAGGTCGAAGGCTCCTGCCCCGCGCATCCCCGCGCGCACCGCGCCGGGTTTTCCGGGCCGCACGTCGTTCAGGACGACGCGTGCCGCGACGTCCGCGCGCGCGCCGAACTCCGCAGCGATCGCAACCTCCGCCGCGGCCCTCGTGCCGTCTCGAGACGCATCGTCGACGAGGACGATCTCGTGTGGACGCTCGGAAGCGGGCCACTTGCAGCGCGCCAGATTCGCGACGCGACGCGCGACGACGAGCGCCTCGTCGCGACACGGAACGACGACGAGGAGCCTCATCCCCGCGCGGCTCGCCAAGCGAGCTCGGGCCATTTCCGTGCGTTGAAAAGCACGTTGTCGGCCTGCGCGCACTCCCACGTGCACGCACACTTCGTCGACTCGATGCGCTGGCGCAGCGCTCGCGCTGCCGCACCGTTCCAGAGTTTCTCGAGGTCCCAACCCGTGTCGGCGAGGTTGCCGATCGCGTCGGGCAGGCTTTCGCACGCACGCACTTCGCCGTTCTCCATGACCACGGCGGAGATCGAGCCCGCCGTGCACGGCAGGTGCCGCGACGCATTCTCACCGCGGGCCACGCGCGCGACGTGCTCGTACATCATCTCGTCGCGCGCCTGCGCGACGCGCGCGAGCGGGAAGTCGAAGTACGGCAGCGCGTCCGACTCCTGGAGGCGCTTCTTCGCGGCGACGACGTCCTCGTAGCGCGCGATGTCGACGTCGAGCAGTGTGCGATCGAGCGCGTCGCTGCGCGCGAGGTTCACGGTCACGTTGTCCGGTCGGAGCCCGCGCACCAGCTCTTCCACGTGCTCGGCCAGCACGTCTTGGTTCTCACGCGTCACGCACACGATGACGCCGACGCCGAGTCGCGGATGCCGCTCTTGCAGCCGCTTCAAGCGCCGCACCTGTTCCATCGAACGCGCGTGACCGCCCTCGATCTGTCGAATCGCGTCGTGGATCGGCGGCGGTCCGTCGAAGGACACCGAGATCGCGAGGTGCAATTCCGGGTGACGCGTCAGGATCTCCTCCGCGAAGGCCTCGGCG
>CAZKIY010000599.1:0-1934 GCA_964552875.1 uncultured Planctomycetaceae bacterium | reverse complement strand
CCGCGTGCGGGCAGACGAGCGCCGCAACGAGCACGCATCCGCCGAGGAGCGCCAATCGACAGCCGGGTTTCAACGGACTTGCGGCTTGCTCGTCGCCGTCGGCTTCAGAACCGCGGCGATCAGTTCTCGGCCGACGTTGGGCAGCTTGACACGCATCCCGATCGCGAGCTTCGACGGATCGACGCTCGGGTTCAGGCTCGCGATCTCCTTCCAACGCTTCTCGTCGCCGAGTTCACGGCGAGCGATCGAGCGCAGCGTGTCGCCCTTCTGAACCATGCACGTGCGCACGCCGCTGGTCGGCTTTTCGCTCTTCTTCGACGCCGCGTTCGGCGCGGGCGACTTCTTGGTGACCTTGGGCGTGGCCTTCGGCGTCGACTTGGTCGGCGCCGGATTCGGCACATTCATCGCCACACCCGTGGGCATTTGGAGTTTCTGCCCGACGGACAGCGTCTTCGGGTTGATGCCGGTGTTCAACGCCGCGATCTCCTCCCAGCGCGATTCGGCGCCGAGCTGATTCTTCGCGATTCGCGACAACGAATCGCCGCGTTGCACGACGTACTCGCTCGAAGCGGTCGGCGTCAATTGGACGACGGAGGGCTTCGTGGATCTGAAGTCGATATGCGCGTCGAGCGGCGGAACGATGACGGGTATCGGCTGCCCGATCACCACCGACCCTCCCGGCGCCTCGAGCGTGGAGAAACCCGTGCCCGGCGCATCGATCGGCGTGATTGGCTGCGGGCCACCGAGCGATCCGACGGTTTCCGGCGTGGTCGACGTCCCTCTCGGAGCGAGCGGAAGATTGGGATCCGCGATTTGCGACGGCAAAACGGGAGTTTCGAGGTGCGCTACCTCGGCGGGCTTCGGTTGGTTCTTGCCGGTGAGGCGCGACCAGAACCCGGGCGACTTGCTGTCACCCCAGAACGAGATCGCGACGATCGTGACGAGGAGGAAGACCAGGGCGATGACGCCGTAACGTTCGATCTGTTGCATGGTCGTGGGCGGGGGCTATGCGGCGGTTCGAGCCGCTGCGGGATCGGGAACGGAATTGGAAGGGTTGCGCGGACGAGCTGCGCCGAGGGCGAGACCGACCGCGAGCGACGACACGACTAGGGACGTGCCGCCGTGAGAGACGAAGGGCAGGGTCATGCCCTTGGGCGGAGCGAGGCCGCTCGTGACTTGCAGGTGCACCATCGCTTGAAGGGCGACGGACAAGAGCAGGCCGAAGCAGCACAACGCGGAGTAGCGATCCTGGATCGAGAGCACGAGCCGCAGCGCGTACCACAGGAAAGCCAGGAACAGGACGAGGAGCGCGAGCTGGCCGAAGAGCCCGAGCTCTTCACCGACGAGCGCGAACACGTAGTCGGATTCGAGGTAGGGCACGCCCGCATTGCGGAAGAGACCTTGACCGAGTCCGACACCGAGCCAATCGCCGCTCGCGATCGCTTCCGTAGATCGCATGACTTGGTCGTTCTGCGCGTGACCGAGCCACATTTCGATGCGATTCCGGACGTAGGAAACGCCGGTGAGCAGCGCGATCGCAGCCCCGCCGGCCGCGAAGACGAAGGGGCCCGAGAGGTGCGCGAGCCGCGCGCCGCCGACCCACATCGTGATCAGGAAGCAGGTCAAAAAGAGGAGCGACCCACCCAAGTCCGTCTCGCACACGATCAACGTGAACACGACGAGACCGAGCCCCAGCATGGGCCACACGCCGCGCTTCCAATCGGTGACGTCGGGTCCGAGACGGATGCAACGATCCGCGACCCACAAGATCAGCACGATGCGCGCCATCTCGGACGGCTGGAACGTGAGGCCGCCCGGCAGAGGCAACCAACGCCGCGATCCGTTCACCGCCGACGGAATGCCCGGGACGTAGACGAGCGCGAGCGCGACGAGCGAAACGACGACGAGTGCGGGGATGAAGCGCCGTACTCGAT
>CAZKIY010000598.1:0-1944 GCA_964552875.1 uncultured Planctomycetaceae bacterium | reverse complement strand
CGAGGCGGTGACGGTCGAACGACTTGCCGAAGAACGAGACGATCGCCGATGCGGCAGCGATCCGATCGGCCGTCTCCTGCAGCAACGCACGTTCGTCGCGCGGATCGGCGAGAAAGCCCTGCCACACATTGAACGCGTGGGACTCGAACGTGCCGAGCCCCACCAGGAAAACGTACGTGCCCGCGCCCCCCGAGAGCCCGGTCGTCTCCGTGTCGAGGAATACGGCGCGCGAGAGATCGAGCGTCGCGACACGTTCGTCCTTCGCCGTGGTCGCGAGCAGCGCGGCGTCGAACACGAGGCCGTCGGCAAGGGATCGCGAGCCGTGCGCGTGCGCGCACGCGAACGTGGTCTCGCGCGCGAGCGCACCGCCACCACTCGGCGTGATGCGCTCGGGCCGGCCGAGGGTCAGCCTGCGCGGGACTTCCGGGGGTCGCAGTTCGTCCGCGACCTCCACGGTGCGAGCGCGAGCTGCTCGCCGCGCGAGCAGGTCCCGGACCGAGCTCACGGGCCGAGCGTCGATCCGCGGCGGAGCCGGATCTCGAACCGCCTCCGACTCGATCTCTCCACGGCCTGTTCGAGCGCTCGATGCGCCGATCGACAGCGCAGAGTGCGCGCCGCCTTGCGCGAGCAGCACTTCGTCCGCTGGCTCGGGGCCGAACGCATCTCGCAACTCGCTGACCGGATCCATTCCGTCGCGCCCTGGAACGGATCGCGCCGGCTGCTGCACGCCGTCGATCGAACTCGACCTATCGACCTCCGCGCGCGACTCCCCCGTCGGCGTGACCAACTCGGGTCGGGCCGCGGCGAGCGCATCACTCGACGGAGTTGCCTGCGGCGGTTCGTCGCGACGCAAGCGCCGCAACCGATCGCGTAGCGACTCGTTCACGCGACCACGGCCTCGTCCTCGTCCTCGACAGGCACGGGCATCGGATCCGGGCCGTTCGCGAGATGCGCGAGCAAGCGCAACGCGACCTCTTTCCCGAGCGGACCGACTTCCGCGCTCGGCCCCACGCACGCCGGACAACCGTTCGTGCACGCGCAGCGCGACACGACCTCGAAGGCCGCCGCACACATGGCGCGGTAGCTCTGGAACAAGAGTGTCGCGAGCCCGACGCCGCCCTGCACCGAGTCGTAGATCGTGATCGCCGGTCGCCGGAAGTGCGTGGAGCGCACCTGCGTCGAGAGTCCGAGATCCGACGGTTGGCAGCGCAGGAAGAGCGGCGCGACGCGACGCAAGAGACTGCCGACGCCGCGCCAAGCGGAACCGCGGTCGCCGCCTGCGAGACCGAGCTCCATCGCGGCGGCGTCGGAAAGCGTCAACACGAACGCTTCCGTGTCCAGTTCCTCGGGCGGCAAGTGGATGTCCTCGGCACCGACGCTCTCCCGCGTGTAGAAGCGGACTTTTTTGTACTGCGAGGCGACCGCGGTCACGTGCACTTCGCCGCGCCAGACGGAGTGGTCTTCGAGCTCGTAATCGTGCTCCACCGGGATCAAGGGACGCTCGACCCGAGCTTCGGCGCGCGTGCGCATCCGACGTTCCTCGAGCCGCAGCACGCGCACCGTGACGTCGAGCTCGGCCTCGGTGAAGTAGTCGCTCTCGACGCGGCGCACGTACGCGCGGCGGTTCTCGTAGTCGAAGCGCTCGACCTTCCACGTCTCGCCCTGCACTTGGTAGATGGCGCCATCGTGCACGGTCGTGATCGAATCGGCGCGATCGATCTCGCCGATCGCCTTCTTCGTGTCCGCGTCGAGCACGAGCACGTTGTCCGGTTCGCCTCCCGCGAGCGTCACGTCCTGCGCCGGATACGCGTCGGCCATCCAATGCCACGTACCTTCGCGCCGCAGCAAGAGCTTCGATTCCTCGGCCAAGTAGTCCAGGACGCCGGCCGCGTCGCGCACGGAACCGTAGCTCGGATCGTCGAGCATCGCGAGTTCACCGTCGAC
>CAZKIY010000597.1:0-1948 GCA_964552875.1 uncultured Planctomycetaceae bacterium | reverse complement strand
CGCGCGCTCCACGCGAGCCCTGTTCGAACTCCTCCACCGTGATCCGGCGGCGCTGTTGCGCGGCAAGAGCAACGAAGGACCTGAACCTCGATGATCCGCATCCTGCATCCGGCCGGGGCCGCGCTTGCCGCCGTCCTGTGCTGCACCTCCTGCACGTTCCTCTCGCCGGAACCCGATCCGACGCGCTACGCGGTGCTGGCCTCCGTCGACGAGCTGCCGGATGCAGCGCGCACCGACACCGCGGCGACGCATCTCACGGTCGGTCTCGGGCCGATCGTCGTGCCCGAATACCTGCTGCACCTCGAGATGCAGTCGCGCACCGAGGGCACGCGCCTCGTCCCCTCCACCACGGAACGCTGGGGCGAACCGCTCGACCGCGGGCTGGAGCGCGTGCTGGCGATCGACCTGAAGCGGGCGCTCGGGGCCGAGCGGATCGTCGTGCATCCTTGGTACGCGACGGAGAGCCCCGATGTGCAAGTCCGCATCACGTTCACGCGCTTCGAGCGCGCGGACGCGGGCAAGGTCGTCGTGCGCGCGGCGTGGTCGGTGCGGCGCGCGAGCTCCGACGCACCGCTGGTCGAGCGCGAGACGACACTCGAGCGTGCGACGAACGGCGAGGACGGCGCGAGCACGGCGCTGGCGTTGAGCTTCGCGCTGGCGGACCTGGCGGGCGAGATCGCGGCCGCGTGGAAGGATGCTCCCCCGGACGCCGGGCCTTGAGGGTCGCGCCGCGGGCGGGTCCGCGCGCGATGGATCGGCGCGACGTCTTGTCGCTCGGAGTCGGAGACGCACCGTCCGGTCCGCGCGCAATGCATAGGCGGCGACTCGCCGGGCTCGGCGCTGCGCATCGATGCAGATCGTTCCGAAGAGCGCGTGGGCTCGACTCTTCGCACGCTCATCGAGCCCGTGAAGAATTCACGGGCTCAGTGCTCTGGAGCGGCGCAGATGGTGCCTCTGAGCGTGTAGGCCTTGATTCCTGAGCTTCGGGAAGTCGTGTGGCTCGTCAGCCGCGGCGCGGGGTACTGGCCACCGAAGTTCGGCCGCGCGGGCAGCGTCCGCCCTCGGTTGATCTCATGTCGCCTGCAGCGTCTGCGATCTCCGAAGTCCGTCCGGCGTAGTGGGCTGCACTGCGAACCGACGCTCGCGTCGAGAACGGGAATGGACGGAGGTGGGATCGGCATCGGGCCGCCTACGCTCTCGAGCGTTCGAAGCGGCGGCGAAGTCCGGGTGAGCGGCTCGAAGCTTGCGTGGGCGGCTCGAGGTCTCCGTGACCCGCGATCCAGGTGCTCCCCACATCCATCCGCCCCGCGATCGGCCGCGAGGCTCCACGTGGAGCGGATGTGCGCTGAATCGTCGGCGCGCATGAACTGTGCGTGCGCACCAGACTTCGCGAGCTCGGTTGCGGCGTCTTTGGTCGCTCACTCGAGAAGAGGGTGTGTCGGCATGCCTCCGTCGGTCTGAAGGTGCGACTCTGCGACGGCCGAGGCCGAGTGCTGAGGCCGAGTGCTGAGGCCGAGTGCTGAGGCCGAGTGCTGAGAGCCGAGAGCCGAGAGCTGAGCCCCGAGCGCTGAGTGCTGAGTGCGGCGCGCGGCGCGTGGATGCCGAGTGCGGAGTGCGGAGTGCGGAGTGCCGAGTGCGGCGTGCGGGGTGCGGCGTGCGGAGGCCGAGTGCGGAAGCGGAGGGTGCGGCACCAGACCCAGCTCCTCCTCGCGAAGGTCCTCGATCCACGTCCCGTCGACGCGGGCAGCGATCGAACGAACGTTGCTCGTCGGACGAAAGGAGGCCGACCTCGCCGGACACTCTCGCCGAATGTCCGCAGAATCATCGCGCGGTCTCGCGGAGGCTCGAGCCGAGCGATCCGAGCTCTACTCCTTGGACTCGAGCACGTCGGTCGAACCGCGACGTGTGACGCACTGCGCTTCGAATGTCCGCGGAATCGAATCTCGCG
>CAZKIY010000596.1:0-1967 GCA_964552875.1 uncultured Planctomycetaceae bacterium | reverse complement strand
CGTCGCCACATGAATCCGAGAGCCCGTAGACTCGATTTCTTCACGGGCTCTCAGCGCGCGCGGTCCTTCACCCAGGATTTCCAGGCCTTTTCGAGTAGGTCGACCTTGGCATCCATCGCGGATTCCAGGTCGGTCGACGACCCCTGGCCTTTCCACGCGCTGCGCAGGAAGCCATCGAACCCCGCTCGATAGCGTCCGCCGTCGCCGTCGAGCAGGAAGTGGACGAACGTGTACGACTGCGCGTACTTGAGGTCTTGCCTCGACGTCGACAGATATTCGCCGCTGTCGAATGTCAGGATGCGCGAGAGCTTGTAGGTCTCGTTCGAGTGCACTTGCTTGCGCATCGAGATCGTGTCGATGCGACCCGCGTCGAACGCGAGCCTCCCGGCCGGACCCCACGTCGTCGCGCGGAAGTACTCGCCCAAGCCTTCGTCGAGCCACGGTGCGATCTCTCCGCGACCGCCGCGCGCGAGAACGGCCGTCTCGGCGAGGAGCTGGTGGATCGCTTCGTGGACCATGAGCCCACGATCCAGGCCGCCCTCGGCGTTCACGACGAGCACGCGGCCGGCTCGATCGTAGAACCCGCGACCGGCGGCGATCTCCGGGTACGAGCCCGAGTCCGCGTGGATCTGCGCCAAGAGAGGCCCATCCAGGTGACGGGCCTCGACCACCGGTGCGATCTCGCGGAAGTAGATCGCGTAGATGTTCTCGAGGTCGAGGATCGCGTTCGTCGCGTCGAGGAGCGGCAGGTTCGTGCGCAGCGACCAGTGCGTCGTCTCGAGCGTCCAACCGCTGCCGAAGTCCGTGCTCTTCTTGACGCGCTCGGGCCAGAAGTAGCGCCGGCCGTCTTCGCGCAAGTACCAGCCCTTCTCCTTGCGCTCGTGGCCGAGCAATTCACGGGCGGCCCGATTCTCCGCGTCGATGGCCAATGCGCGGAGGGCGAAGACACGCGCCTCCTCCGGCAGCCCGAGACGCTCGGCGAAGAGCCCGATGTCGGCGATCTTCGTGGCGTCGTCCTTGTCCAGCTTCAGCCAGCGATCCAGTGCTTCGCGCCAGGCCGAGAGGCGCGTCGTGGCCGAGGTGACGTCGACGCGATCGATCACGCGCTCCTTCGAACCGATTCTCAGGATGATCCGCGAACCGTCCTCCTGGACGACGCGTCCTTCGAGCCGGGTACCGTCCGCGAGCACGATGCGGTCCGGCGGGCGCTCGCCCGGGTCGGCGGAAAGAAATCCGAGGACTGCGAGGAACACTGTGAGCACGACGCGGGATGCTACTCGCTTCGCGGAGCCCGGCCCCGGCTATCCTGTCGGCCGACCTCATGCATCGGATCGCACTCGGCCTCGCCGTCTGGAGCTTGCTCCTTCTCGTGATCGCCGGACTCGCGGCGCTCGCGCGGCCCGAATCCGGCCCCCCGATGCCGCGCGACAAGGCGATGCGTGCGACGGTCGACGCGCTGGTTCCCGTGGCGGATGTGAAGCCGGCGAGGACCCCGCGCGACCTCCTCCCCGGGGAGATGTCGGGCACCGTCGCGCCGCGCGTGCTGATCGACGCGAAGTTGCCCGATCCTTCGGCCACCGAGACGGCTGCTCGGGAGACGCCCGAGCCCAGCACCCCGGTCGGAGGTCAGCGCCCCACGCGCCCGAGATCGGGTGAAGCGGGCATCCCCGGCCTGGGCGCGTTACCGGCGGGAGTTCCGGCGGAGGAGGAAGGCTTCGGCCTCCACATCTTGCGCGCCGATGGACGACCCGCGCTCGACGCGAACGTGCGCTGGATGCTGCAGCGCGACCTCGATGCCGTGCGTGCGTCGGGCCGCGATCCCTCCGCGATGCACCCGTCCGATCTCCTGGCCGAGGCGACTCGAACCGTGCGCACCCTCGCCGGTGGCTTCGCGATGCTCACGAGCGAAGCGGGAACCATGATCATGGACGCGCGGCTCGGCGACGAATACGGCTCGGCCGTCGTGC
>CAZKIY010000595.1:0-1971 GCA_964552875.1 uncultured Planctomycetaceae bacterium | reverse complement strand
AAGCCTGGTAGGTGCGCGTGGTGCCGGCCGAGTTCGAGCCGCGAATGGAGATGGGCATGTCGCCCACCTCGGGGTATTGCGACGCACCGGCCAAGTTCGTCTTCGTGCCGAGACGAATCACCGTGCCGGCGGCACAGCGCAATCCGTCACCGAAGAGCGTGCCGGCTCCGCCGCCGCTCTGCGTCGTGCCCTGGAAGTAGAGGACCGAGCTGTTGGGCATGCCCGAGCCCGAGAGGAGGAGCGTGTCCGCCGCGATGCTCGGCGTTCCCGAGCCCGCGAGGTTCGAGCCGTTTGCGTTCAAGCTGTTCGCGCAGCCGTTGCCGACCGCGCCGGAGTTCGCGCACGGACAGGCGGTGCCGCTGCCGTCGCCGAAGCAGAAAGGCGTGATCAGCGGGCCGACGAACATCCGCACGAACGCGTCGGGCGTGCCGAAGGTCGCGCCGTTGATGTCGACGCCGGCTGCCGTGCGGAGCTGGACGATGACGTACAGCCACTTGTTGTCGGTGAGCACGACGTCGTTCGCGGCGAAGGCCGCGTTCGTGTTCAGGGCGCGGCCGATGAACGCGTCGTCGTCGAACGAACCGTTGCCGTCGATGTCGACCGGATCGCCCTCGCGCGCGACCACGACACCGTTCACGACGAGGACGTCGTCGGACGCGAGGACGCCCGAGGCCGACCGACCGCAGATGGCCCAATCCCCGCTCGAATTGCCGGCGACGGAATAGAACGTGTCGCCCCAGGTTTCCGCGCCACCTTCGATCGAGTCACCGGTCCGAGCGAGCAGGACGCCGCTCTGAACGGCCCAGTCCGGGGCCACCGCCGTGGTTCCTGAATTGTCGCGACCGCGAGCGACCCACGTTCCGTCGAAGGCCATCGACGCTTGGAAGACGTCGCCCATGAGCAGAGGCGATCCCGCGACGCTGCTCCCCTCGCGGAGCTCGACGACGTCGTTCACGACGAGGATCTTGTCGATCGCCGTGTTCACGTTCTCCGTGTCGCCGACCGCGAGCCAGTGGGCCGGATCCGACGACGCGGCGCAGCCGTCGAAGTCGAAGGAGTCCCACACTTCCCCCGCGATCAGGCTGACGCCCGATTGGCGGAAGCCCGCGTTGCTACGGAAGATCGCCGGATAACGGAAAGAGGAACAGTTGCCGATCGGGGTGTTCCCGAAGAACACCTGACCATTGTCGAGGAGCTGCACGGACCCGATCGAGTTGCCGACGGTCTCGTCGCCCGTCGTGCTCGTGGGGATGTCCGTCAGACCGGTGTAGAGATCGCCCTGCTGCAAAACCTGCGTGTGCACGCCACCCGTCGAGACGAAGATCACCTTCTCGTTGTCGGTCGTCACGCCGCCGCGCGCGCGCGCACTGAACGCGATGTTGCCCACGCTGTCCCAGCTCACGGGCGAGAGCGGGTCGAAGAAGTCGTAGAGCTCGCCGGCGCTCGCGCCTTGGAACGGACGACCTTCTTGGCAGAACATCGTCCCGGTCGTGCCGGAGCCGCGAACCAGGATCGTCTCGAGGTCGCTGCCGAGTTGCGTGCGGCCCTTGACGACCCAATCCGATCCGTCGCGTCGCACGGCGATGTCCTCGATCGCGCGCCACGTCGTCGCCGCGGGCGCGCCGGCGAGGTCGAGCGTTCCGGGGATCACCGCGGTCGGGTCGCCCGTCTTCTTGGTGTAGATAACCTCGAGCGATTGCGCCGACGCGGCGCTCGCTCCGAGGGTCGCCAAGGCGACCAAAGCAGTCAGGTTCTTCGTGTGTTCCATGAGGTCTGTTCTGAGTGGGGTCTATGGCTGCTGCGACAGCTCGTCCAAGGAAACGAGCGTATTCCGACGCGCCACTCCTCGATACCCGAGCCTCGCCGAGAATCCGCCCGATGTCGCCGTCCTCGCGGGCTTCTTACGATCCAGGACGCTGGCCGAGCTCGCTATCCGTCATGCTTTTTGGGCATGAGTCGCGGAGCGGGACG
>CAZKIY010000594.1:0-1978 GCA_964552875.1 uncultured Planctomycetaceae bacterium | reverse complement strand
CAACCCGGCGAACCAACACTGGTACGGGATCTCCCGCCAACCGACGACGTGGAGCGCCAGCGAGGCTCAAGCGATCGTGGAAGGTGGGCACTTGGCCACCATCAGCAGCAGCACGGAGAACTCGTGGGTCCAGAGCACCTTCACTGGATTCAATCCGTTCGGGTTCTGGATCGGATTCAATGACATCGCCACCGAGAATTCCTTCGTGTGGTCGAGCGGCGAGTCCTTCCCGTACACGAATTGGGCGCCGGGCGAGCCCAACAATGGAAGTGGCGTCGAGGATGCCGCGCACCTGAATCCTGGAAGTGCGTGGAGATGGAGCGATGCAGCCCCCAGCGCGACGTCGTTCACGGGTCTCGTCGAGATCAACCGATTACCGGGCGCCGGATACACGCTTCCGGCGTCGATCTCCGTGCAAGCGCAGCCCGCGCACCTCGCGCTCGGTGACTTGAATGGAGACTCGAAGCTCGATCTCGTGATTCCCAATTCGGGGGCAGCCAGCGTCTCGTACCTCCTGGGCAATGGAGACGGAACGTTCGGCACACTCCAGAATCTGACGACTCTCGCGACTCCGCGCACGACCGTCGTCGGTGACTTCGACGGCGACACGGATGCCGACATCGTGGTCGCTTGCGGAGATGGATCCGCGATCCAGATCTTTCTGGGCAGCGGCTCCGGGTCGTTCACCCTCGGGAGCACAGTGACGCTCTCGGGCAAAGGGCACGGCCTCGCAGCGGCGGATCTCGACGGCGACGGTGATCTCGATCTCGCCGTGACGACGATCGAGACCCAGGACCGTCTCGTCGTCCTACGGAACTCAGGGAGTGCCACCTTCGCGACTCCCGCACTCTATGCAACGGGCTCGCGGCCCAACTTCGTGACTGCGCGGGACATCGACGGGGACTCCGACGTCGATCTCGTCGTGTCGAACTTCGATTCCGACGACGTCGGGCTCTACTACAACCAGGGCAACGGCACGTTCATCACAGGTGCTCTCCTCGCACGCGGCAATGGGCCTGGGCGCGTCGCCGTCAGCGATATCGACCTCGACGGCTTCGTCGATCTCGCGATCCCCAATCGGCTCGACAACTCCCTGCGCATCTGGTGGGGCACGGGCGGCGGCAGTTTTCTCGTCGGACCCGCAATCGTGGCCGGATTCGAGCCGATCGCGTGCATCGCCGCGGACATGGACGGCGATCAACGCGACGATTTGATCACGTCGTGCTTCGGCAGCGACAGCGCGGTCATCTACTACCAGCGCAATGGTGGATTCCTGGACGGCCCCAAGGATCTCTTCGTAGGCGATGGCACTGTCGGCGCAGCCGCTGGAGACCTCACGGGTGATGGCCGAGCGGACCTGGCGTTCACGACGAGCCTTTCGGCGAAGGCCGTGACGGTGCTCAAGCTCTCGCGCGACTGCAATGCCAACGGAGTCGACGACCCGCGAGACATCACGCTGGGCGCGAGCCCCGACTGCAACGCGAACGGTATCCCCGACGAGTGCGACCTCGCCCCCACCGAGTCCTTCGATTGTGACGACAACGGCGTCATCGATTCGTGTGAGATCGCCGGCAGCGGCGCACTCGACCTCGATCTCGACGGGACACTCGACGAGTGCGAAATCGCCGGTACGCCTTTCTGCTTCGGCGACGGCACGGGCGCCGCGTGTCCGTGCGATCCGGGACAAGCGGGATCGCCCGGCACGGGCTGCTCGAACTCGTTCGGAACGAGCGCGGCCTTGGTCGCCGTCGGGAATCCGGACGTCACGGCCGACTCCGTGTCGCTGCGAGCGACCGGCGTGCTACCCAACGCGGTCGGCCTCTTCTTCCAAGGCAACGCGCAGCAGCTCGGCGGTCTGGGTACGACGTTCGGTGACGGGCTCTTGTGCGTGAACATCGCAATCAAGCGCTTGGGCATCCGTTACGCATCCAGTGGCAACATGGCCTACGGACGTGACGTGCTCACGGACATACCGATC
>CAZKIY010000593.1:0-1984 GCA_964552875.1 uncultured Planctomycetaceae bacterium | reverse complement strand
CAGCACTTCGCAGCAACGCACGCGCGACCCCTTCGCGGAGCGGATCCGATCCGCGGCTTTGCGCCGGCGATCGCGGCGGTGCACGATCGCGAACCTGCCATGTCCGAACCCACCGAGCCACACGCCGACGCGACGGCCCACTTCGATCCCGACGGTCGGCCGCGACCGTGGCCGCTCCTCGGCAGTCGTCGCGGCGATTCGATGATCCTCTTTCGCCCGCGTTGGGATCGCCTCGCGAATCCGCGGACCGGCGAGGAGTTCGAGCGCCTCGTGCTCGAGACCCCGGACTGGGTGAACGTCGTCGCGCTGACCGCGTCGCGCGAACTCGTGCTCGTCGAGCAGTACCGCTTCGGATCCGGGGAATTGACGTTGGAGATTCCCGGCGGCGTGCTCGATCGCGGGGAAGAACACGGCGCCGCGGCACGGCGCGAGCTGGCCGAGGAGACCGGGTACACCGGCGGGACTTGGCGCTACTTGGGCGCGGTGCAGCCGAACCCGGCATTCCAGGACAACCTGTGCCACCACTGGCTGGCCGAGGGAGTCGAACGCACGCGCGGGCAGGGCCTCGACGCGGGCGAGGACATCGCGATTCGCACGATGGGACTCGACGAGGTCGTGCGGGCGATCCGAGAGGGGCGGATCCGGCATGCGTTGGTCGTGACGGCGTTGTCCCGCGTCCTCGATCTGCGGGGAAGCTGACCCCGTTGGCTGCACCTCGCCGCTCTTGGGCCCAGGAACGGGACGGCGTCGCCTCCTGACGGGCCTGGGACAGCGAGGCGCAGCCAACGGGGTCAGCATCCGTCGACTCGACGCAGTGTTTCCGCTAGACCGGGTCCCATGATCGCCCTCCTAGGGCTCGGACTCGCAGCCGGGACCCTCGACACCTCTCCGATCCGCATCGCTTTCCCCTCCACGCCGGGGCGCGTCGTCTTGGCCGCGTCGCCTGCGGATGACGGTCCGACGCGTGCGGACCACGACCTCGGACCCGTCGTCGTCCTTGCGATCGGTCCATGGAAGGGCGCGCGTGACGTGACGAGTTCCTCCGTATCCGGCGCAGCCGATGCGGAGCTCGCGGCGGCGATCGATGTGGCTCGGCGCGTCGAATTGCGGGCCGGAACCTGGTTGGGTTGGTACCGAGCGAGCCACGCGAACCGTCACGAGCGGAGTTGGACGCAGGCGCTCCAGAGAGCGCACCGCGCTGGGAAGGAGATCCATGCATCCGGTGCCGCCGCCGCGTGGGTCGCGCGCTGGAGCACCGTCGCGCGCGCCGTTTTGGACAAGCCGTCCCAGGATCCGCACGACGTCTCCCTGGATCTGCCGGTCGAAGGCTTGGGCCTCCTCGATGGACCGTTGATCGGAGTAATCGAACTCGGGGGTCCTACCGCGGATCGGATCGTCGAGCGAGCTGTGACCTACGGCTACCCGAGCGTCCTCCTCTTCGCGGGGGACGTGGAACTCGATTGCGATCCCCGCGCGCGAACGGCGCGGATCCGACAGTTCGGAGCAGGTTCGGTGCTCTGGATCGGCCTCGCAGCGGGCACGCGTTCGCGCGAACGAATCCGCGGCGCGCGCCTGACGCTACCGCGCGACGGCGACAGGCTCGATCTCCGCACGGGCACGCTCGAGCACGCAGCTTGGGATCGCAGCGCCCCGGACACGGCGACTTCGACGCTCGTCGAGAGTGTGCTCTTCGGCCTTCGAACGGGTCCGGACGCGGACCCGGGAGAACTGCGCAACGTCCGAACGTCGGGCGACGAGGGGACGATGCGCTCCTCGTTCGGTGGGATCCACGGCATTCGGCTGGACTTCGAACTCGCGCGCGACGCACCGTGATCAGCACCCCGGACGAAAACGGATCTTCCGCGGATCCGACACTCGCCCTGCTCCGGCGGGCAATTGCCGGGGATCAGGCCGCTTGGAAAGCGCTCTTCGTCGAGCACGAGCCGCTCATGCGCAGCGTGCTCAGGAACCGCATCCCGCAAGG
>CAZKIY010000592.1:0-1989 GCA_964552875.1 uncultured Planctomycetaceae bacterium | reverse complement strand
CCGTCGCGAAGACTTCGAAGAAGCCCTCGACCCACAGGTGCACGACCCACCAGCGCCAGTACTCGGCGACGGTGAGGTGCGTGCGAGCGCCGAACATCAGTCCCGCGCCGTACATGAGCCCGATGGCGACGATCGATCCCGCGAGCAGGACGATCATGCCGCGCTCCGCGTCCTTGCGGCGTAGCGCGGGCAGGATGCCGCGCACCATGAGCACGAGCCACAGGATCAGTCCGACGTAGAGCGCGATCTGCCACACGCGGCCGAGGTCAACGTACTCGTAGCCTTGCTGTCCGAACCAGAACCCGGCGTCGAGGCCGAGCTTCTGATGGATCGAGAAGTACTCACCGGTCATCGATCCTCCGACGACGAGGAGAAGCGCGCCGAAGAGCACGTTGACGCCGAGCCGCTGGTACTTCGGTTCACGACCGCCGATGAGCGGCGCGAGGAAGAGTCCGGACGCGAGGAAAGCCGTCGCGATCCAGAAGACCGCAGTCTGCAGGTGCCACGTGCGCGTCAGCGCGTAGGGCAACCATTCGCCGATCGGCAGGCCGAAGAACGACTGGCCTTCGATGGTGTAGTGCGCCGTCAGCGCGCCGAGCAGGACCTGCACGACGAACAGAGCGATCACGACGACGGCGTATTTGCCGACGGCGCGCATCGACGGCGTCAACGCGAAGCCGTCCAGCGGATCGTGCTTCGGCATCACGAGTGGTTCGTCCTCCTTGGAGCGCGCCGCGAAGTGCCAGACCAGCGCGCCGATCCCTGCAATCAGAAGGACGATCGACAGGATCGACCACAGGAAGTTGCTACCGGTCGGAACGTTTCCGACGAGCGGCTCGTGCGGCCAGTTGTTCGTGTAGGTGAAGTTCTCGCCGGGGCGGTTCGTCACGCAGGCCCACGCCGTCCAGAAGAAGAACTGTGAGAGCCGCTCGAGTCGCACGGGATCCGTGATCGGCTGCGCGGACAGCGCGTAGTCCTCGCGCAAGCTCGCGAGCGTTGCGTGGCCACCGAAGAGCCGCGTGTAGTGATCCGAGTTCGAGGCCATCGCTCGCGCGCGTTCGTCGCTCACCGTGAGGACGCCGCTCGTCGCGTCGAAGCGGTTCGCGCGCATCTCGTCATGGAGTCGCCGTTCGAGCGCGCCGCGCTGCTCGGCGTGCAGGCTCTCGAACGGCGCGCGGTGCTCGGCCTGACTCCAGGTCTCGAGCAGCGCCAGCGCTTCACGGTGCAGCCAGTCCGCAGACCAGTCCGGAGCCTGATACGCACCGTGGCCCCAGATCGAACCGACCTGCTGACCACCGATGCTCTGCCACACTTGCTGGCCGTCCAGGATCTGTTCCTGCGTCATCAGCGTCGTGCCCGACGCCGTGACGACGAGCGCGGGGATCGGCGGCGCCTGGCGGTAGACCTCGCGCCCGAAGAACCCGAGCACGAAGAACGCGCCGCCGACGACGGCGCCCAGAGTCAGCCACAGCTTCGTTTCGTGTTTCATGGTGGGGGGGGGCTTCCGGTCAACTGCGCAAAGCGCGCGGGAAGAGCACGTTGTTCTCGAGGTGGATGTGCTGCATGAGCTGTTCGTCGAGCTCGTGCAGACCGAGGTAGAGGGCGCGCCACGTGCCGCAGGCTTCCTCCGGCGGCGTGAACTGGTGCGTCAGCTCACGCAAGCGCTCGAGGTTCCGGCCGTGGTCCTCGTGCTCCTCCTCCATGACCTGGATCGGCATCGACGCCGATCGACCGCGTCCGCCGAGGATCATCGGGAAGAGGACCTGCTCCTCCTTCTGCATGTGCGCCTCGAGTTCCTCGGCGATGTTCGCGACGTGATCCGCGAGCCCTCGCGGACACGAGCTCTTGTCCGCATGGACCTTCTCGACCTTGCGCGCCATCTCGAGCAGGCGCTGGAGCTCGGCGCGGTGCGGGGTGTGGAAGCGATCGAGCAGGTGCTGGATCAGGTCCGCGATCGGCTGATCGTCGAAGCGGCGGAAGTCAGGCTGG
>CAZKIY010000591.1:0-1989 GCA_964552875.1 uncultured Planctomycetaceae bacterium | reverse complement strand
AAGCTCGCCGAGGTGCGGCTGCGCGCGCGCGAGCGGACGGAGGACGAGGTCGAAGCGGATCGCCGCGCGAGCCCGAGCTTCGCCGAGTGGGAATCGTCGCGGGCGCGCCTTCTGTGGATGCGGCGCATGCTGGGCGAGGAGGCTTGGCCGAGCGCGACCGGGGTCGAGGCGGCGCTGGTGACCGAAGTCCTGCCGTCGACTGCAAACGGCTTGAACGAACGAGCCTGGAAGCTCGTCGACGTCGACCCTGCCAAGATCGTCTACGGCCGCGAGGTGGAAGCGCTGATCCTCTCACGGCGCGCACTGGCCTTGGCGCAGGACGACGAGCGCGCCGGCATCCGCGACACGCTGGCGTGGGCGCTCTTCCGTTGCGGCCGCTTCGACGAGGCGCGAGAGCAAGCGGACATCGCCGTCGAAGAGGCCCAGGGCCGGCAGAGAGACGAGCTGGCGACGTCGCGCACGGATCTTCTCGCGCAGATCGCTGCGTGGAAAGCCGCCGCTGCGGAAGACTCGTCCGCGCTCGCCGACGCGAGCGCCGCTTCCGCGCCGGATTCCCGCGCCGAGGAGATGCGCAAACTCGGCGACCGCGTCGCCGACCTCGAGCGCGCGGTGAGTGAACGGCGGACCTACGACTTCGAGGACGGCGAGGACCGCTGGTGGCACGAGCAGCTCTCGAAGCTCGTGTCCGATCTGCATGCACTTACGGACGAGCAAGCCGGCGGGCTCTATTCGTCAGGGATCTCGGAAGCGCACGGCTGGGGCGTCGTGAAACGCGCGGAGCTCGCGCGCACGATCGAGGAGCGCAGCGTGAGCGGCGCGGATGCGAGTGGACGCTGGTCGGAGGCGATCGTCGCGATCGCGAGCTCGCCGAAGTACGGGGGTCTGCAGCTCACGGCGCAGTTGGGTCTGTTGCCGATTGGCGCGGATCCTGATTCGGGGTTGTGGGAGTTCGCGCACTTGCAGACGGGCGATGAGGCGAAGCGCGGTGCGGACGAGAAGCTCGTGCTGACGGACGGCATGGGCTTGGTGTTCGTGCTGATCCCGGGCGGGACGTTTGCGATGGGCGCGCAGTCGGACCCGGCGGAGGCGAACTTCGATCCGCAAGCCGGGGGCAACGAGTCGCCGGTGCACGAGGTGACGCTGGATGCGTACTTCCTATCGAAGTACGAGCTGACGCAGGGTCAGTGGGAGCAATTCGTGGGCCGCAACCCGAGCTTGTACGACGAGGCGCGCTACTCGGGGGGCTGGAACCGTGAGCGCTCGGCGTGGTCGGGTCTGCACCCCGTCGAGCAGGTGAGTTGGAACGACGGCATGCGGACGCTGGGCCAACTCGGGCTCGAGTTCCCCACGGAGGCGCAATGGGAGTACGGATGCCGCGCGGAGACTTCGTCGCCGTATTGGAGTGGCGAGGCGGATGCGGAGTTGAGCGCGGTGGCCAACGTCTCGGACGAGTTCGCCAAGGCGAACGGCGGGCCGTTCGGACGGTGGGAGTCGTGGGACGACGGCAACGTCGTCCATGCGACGGTGGGCAGCTATCGCGCGAACGGATTCGGGCTGCACGACGTGCACGGCAACGTGTGGGAGTGGTGCCGCGATCGGTATGGCGGTTACGACCTGGCAGTGCGTGCGGGCGACGGTGAGCGCCAAGTGACTGGCTCCGCCAACCGCGCGTACCGCGGCGGCGGCTTCGCCAGTGCCGCTTCGGATGCGCGCTCGGCGATCCGCAACATCAGCACGCCGGAGATCCGCTTCAACTCCCTCGGCTTGCGTCCCGCCAGGGCATCACGCCTTTCTCCTTCACCACTTCACCCATCGGGGAAGTGACTTGGCCCGTTGCCAGGCGCGCGGCCGACCGGCGTGCGTAGCCGCCGGGGGAGGCCGAGCGCCGGCGCACTTGCGCGAACCTGGCCCGTTTTTTTTTGATTTTTCCTGCCTTTGCCCGGGACGTTTAGGGTGGGCAGGACGTGGGTACGGAGTCAGGGTACGGAG
>CAZKIY010000590.1:0-1993 GCA_964552875.1 uncultured Planctomycetaceae bacterium | reverse complement strand
GCGTGATCTTCGTCCTCGAGACCGCGGCTGCCGCGAAGGCCGGCGCTCCGGCTGGTGCTGCGCCCGCCGCGAAGGCCGGCGCTCCGGCTGCTGCGGCTCCCGCGCAGAAGGCGGCGCAGCCGGTGCCCGAACCTGCGTTACCGAAGAGCGGCGAAGGTCACTCGACGCCGACGGCCGGCGGCAAGAACGCGAACCCCACGACGCCGCAGACGTTGGCTCCCGTCGCCTCCTCCGCACCCGGCGCCGGTTCTTCCGCGCCCAGCGCCGCTTCGGGACGCACCCTCGAGTTCAAGTTGCCCGACATCGGCGAGGGCATCGCGGAAGGCGAGATCGTGAAATGGCTCGTGAAAGCCGGTGAATCCGTGAAGGAGCACCAAGCCGTCGTCGAGGTCATGACGGACAAGGCCACGGTCGAAGTGCCTTCGCCCGCGAACGGGACGATCACCGCGTTGCTCGCGAAGGAAGGCGAGACGGTGCCGGTGGGCAAGGTCATCTACACGCTCGCTATCGCGGGCGCAGTCGCGGCTCCCTCCGCGGCGCCGGCTCACGCAGCACCTGCGCACGCCGCGCCGGTTCAGGCAAACGCGGCGGCGCCGGCCCACGCCGCACCAGCACTCGTCGGCGCGTCCGCGCGCACGTCCGCGGCCGACAGCAAGATCCTCGCGGTTCCGAGCGCGCGTCGTGTCGCGCGCGACCTCGGCATCGACCTCGCGCGCGTCCCGGCATCGGGGCGCGGCGGCGTCGTGCGTCGCGCGGACGTCGAAGCGTTCGCGAACAGCGCAGCGGCGACCACTCCGGCGCAGGCTGCGCCCGCTCAAGCAACTCCGTCTCGTCCCGCTGCGCCTTCCGTTTCGTTTGCTCCGGGCGAGCGCGAGACACGCGTCCCGTTCCGCGGCGTGCGTCGCAAGATCAGCGAAGCGATGGTGCGTTCGAAGTTCACCGCGCCGCACTTCACGGTCGTCGAAGAGCTCGACGTGACGGAACTCGTCGCCTTGCGCGAGACCGCGAAGGCGATGGGACAGGAGCAAGGCGTCAAGGTCACCTACATGCCCTTCATCATGAAGGCGACCGCGCTCGCTCTCGCGAAGTATCCGATGCTGAACGCGCACCTCGACGAAAAGGCCGAGGAAATCGTGCGTTTTGCCTACGTGAACCTCGGCATCGCGATGGACACGGACAACGGGCTGATCGTGCCCGTCGTGAAGGAAGTCCAATCGAAGGGGATCCTGCAACTGGCGCACGAGCTGAACGAGCTGGCCGAGCGCACGAAGCAGGGCAAGGTGAAGCCCGACGACCTGCGGGGCTCGACGTTCTCGATCACGAACGCCGGCAACATCGGCGGAATCATGGCGACGCCGATCATCAACTTCCCCGACGTCGCGATCCTCGGCGTGCACCGCTTGATGAAGCGCCCGGGCGTCGTCGAGACGCCGCAAGGCGACAAGATCGAAGTGCGGCAGTACATGAACCTCTCGTGCTCGGTCGATCACCGTTTGGCGGATGGCGCAGATGGAGCACGTTTCCTCGTGTATATGAAGCGCCTGCTCGAGAATCCGGGCCTGCTAGCGCTTTGAGAGCCCGTGAGACAATCGAGTCCAGGCGCTCTCCGATCCTCGCCGTTCTGCGACGCAGAGGCGTGTGATTTGTTCACACGCGCGGAGCGACTACTACCGAGAGTCATCGCGCCGCGCGATCACTTCGGTTACGGACGCGAGCCGGTGGTCAGAGAGCATGAAGGAATCATGCTGCCTACAGCCCCTCAGGCATCCGTTGCGCCGCTCTGCGGCGGCCTCGAGCGTGTGATCTCCTCACACCTTCTGTGAGCACATGATGTCTCGCGCCACCGCCCTCATCTTCACGCAAGGGCTGTTCAAGACACCCTCGGCCAAGACGGCGCACGGGTTGGTCCGCGGCCCGAGCCGTTTCGAGCTCCTGGGTCTCGTCGATGCGGCGTCCGCCAGCAGCGATGCGGGTGTCGAACTCGACGGAAAAC
>CAZKIY010000589.1:0-1997 GCA_964552875.1 uncultured Planctomycetaceae bacterium | reverse complement strand
CGCGGTGTGGTGGTGTCGTGCCCCGGGCCGCAAGCCCAGCGCCTCCGGCCGGCTCGAGGCGGCTCCCGAGGCTCTGCAGAACAGCTTGACGTGCATCCGAGGGACCGGATCCACTCGGATCCACTCGTCCGTGGGCTCGAGACCAAGGGGGAATCGGCCCGAACCGCGACCCTCTGTCGGGGGTCATCCGCTTGCAGTTCCCTGACGCTGCACGCTCTTCGGCGCGCCTTCAGCATGCGTTAGTGTCTCGCTCCGTGAATCACGATCCGCGCCTCCAGCGCATCCTGGACGAAGTCGTGGCGCTGCGTGCCGCGGTCCTGTCGGAAGCCGAGGTGTTCTTCGCCGCGTGGTCGGAGGCGATCACGAACGAGCGTTTCCGGCCGAGCGCCGAGAACCTCGCGCACTACCTGTGTCTGCGGCGGCGCGATCTGACGACGCTCCAACGGGAACTGTCGCCGTACGGGCTGTCGTCGCTCGGCCGAGCGGCGCGCCGCGTGCGCGCGAACCTCGACGCTCTCGTCGCGTCGCTGGAACAGCTCGCGGGTCGGCGCCCCACGGTCGCACGGCCCACACCCGAGGCCCACAGCGCCGGTGACGAACGCGCGCGCTGGCGCACCGAACGCATCTTCGGCGCCGATCCCACGGGACCGTCGACGCGCATCATGGTCACGCTCGGCGAGGAACTCGCGGGCGACGTCGCGAGTTGCTCGGCGCTGATCGAGGCGGGCGCCGACGTCGCGCGCATCAACGGCGCGCGTGGCGGGCCCGACGTGTGGCGCGCGCAAGCGCAGGCCTGGCGTGCCGCCGCCGAACGCCTCGGACTCCGCGCTCCGGTGCAGATCGACATCGCCGGTCCGAAGTGTCGGACCGAGACGGTCGTGTGCGGCGGGGAACTGCGGCTCGAGCGCGGCATGCGCATCGCCCTGCTCGCAGCGAGCGCCGTCGAAGCGGGCGACGTGCACGCCGCCGCGACGATCAACTTCCCGCGCCTGCTCGCGCGGCTCACGATCGGCAACGAGGTCTTCTACGACGACGGGCGCCTCGGCGGCGCGGTCGTCGAATGCAGCCCCGAGCGCGTCGTGATCGAGGTACGCGGCGCGCGCAAGAAGGGCGTGCGCCTGCGACCGACGAAGGGCGTGGCGTTCCCCGAACTCGAACTCGACCTGCCGGTGCTCGGCGACGCCGACGCGCCCGCGCTCGATTTCGCAGCCGAACACGCGGACATCGTCGCACTGTCGTTCGTGCAGCGGCCGCAGGACGTCGTGCTCCTGCAAGCCGAACTCGAGCGACGCCTCGCGGGCCGACCGCTGCCGCCGCTCGTGCTGAAGATCGAGACGCGCCTCGCCGTGCACAACCTGCCCCGCCTCGTCGTGCAGGCCGGCGCGCGCCAGCCCGTGGCCGTGATGATCGCGCGCGGCGATCTGGCCATCGAAGTCGGCTTCGAACGCTTGGCCGAGGTTCAAGGCGAGATCCTCGAGCTGTGCCGCGCCGCGCAGGTGCCGGTCGTGTGGGCGACGCAGGTACTCGAGAGCCTCGTGAAGGAGGGCTGGCCCAGCCGCGCCGAGGCCACCGACGCGAGCGCGAGCCAGGGTGCGGAGTGTGTGATGCTCAACCGCGGTCCGCACCAGCTCGCCGCCGTGCGCCTGCTCGACGGTGTGCTGCGGCGCATGGATCGCCACCGGGGAGCCAGCGGCCCGCGCCTCGCCGCGCTGCGCGCCTGGGACGGTCCGCAGGACCTGGCCTGATCCGGGAGGGGTGCGCGGCGCGCCGCTCGCGAGCCTCGAGGATGCGGCGTCGAGGTCCGATCCGACCGAGACGATGGCCTCCACCACAGTTGCAGCGATCGTGCCGATCGGCGAGGGCGAACAGGCCTTCATCGACCATGTGGCCGAACAGGTCCGCGCTCAGCGCGTCGAGCTCGTTCTCGTCGACCAGACGTTCGACGGCGAACTCGCGTCGCGGGCGGCGGAACTCGGCGCATCGATCGTGCGTGAAGC
>CAZKIY010000588.1:0-1999 GCA_964552875.1 uncultured Planctomycetaceae bacterium | reverse complement strand
ATCAGTGAACTCGACGAGAAGAGGACGCTGGTCCAGAGCGCCGAGTCCTCCGCCGTGCCGCGGACGAGGTCGCGCACGTGGAGTTCGAGGATGGGACTCGTCGCCCCGAGCGCGAACGCAGCCCAGAACACGATGCCGAGACCGGCGCGGAGGCGCGGATTGCTCCACAGATCCGCGAAGTCGCGGCGCGCGTCGCGCACGGCCTTGGCGATGCTCGCGCGGCCTTCGGTCTCGCGCCGCTGCGACGCATCCTCGCTCGCGAATGCCGCGACGAGCACGAATGCCAGCGCGGATGCGACCGAAACGCCGAAGAAAACGCTGCCGATCCCGGCGTGCACGGCCGCGAATCCGCCGGCGAGCGGCCCGACGACCGCTCCCGCGGCCAGGGCGGTTTGAAGCGACCCGGCGACGCGACCTTGGATGGCCGCGGGTGCGGCGATGCTCACGAGCGTGGCACTCGGCGCGACGAAGCCCGAGAACGTCCCTTGCAGGAGTCGCAGCGCGAGGAGTTGCCACGCCGTCGTGGCGAAGGCCATGAGGCCGACGAAAATCGTGATCGCGCCGAGCGAACGCAGCACCATCAACTTGCGGCCGTAGCGATCACCGAGCGAGCCCCACAACGGGCTCATGATCGCGGCCGAGAACGGTGCCGCGCCGTAGAGAATGCCGGCCCAGACGGCGATTTCCGCACGATCGGTGAACCCGAGATCTTCGAGCAAGCTCGGGAAGAACGGCAGGAAGCTCTGGATGCCGACCGACGTGACGAAGTTCGCGGCCCACACCGACCACCACGTTCGACGCCAGGAGTCCATCGCGAACGCGGCACTGTCCGCGAATCGGTCGTGGGGCGCCAGAGGCGCGTCGGGGCCTCGTCGCGTTCAGGTGAAGGGCGCTCGGCGGGTACCGCCCGACTTTCAGCCGACCGGCACTCGATCGGCGTTGATCTCGTCCGCGAGTCCACCGCGAATCCGATCGAGTTGCGATTCACAAGCGAGGAACGTCGCCGTGAGTTCCGGATCGAAGTGCACACCAGCGCGCTCGCGGATCCACGCGATCGCCTCGTGGTGGGGCCAAGCCTTCTTGTACGGACGCTCGCTCGTCAGCGCGTCGTAGACGTCGACGAGCGCCAGGATGCGCGCGGCCAGCGGGATCCGCACGCCACGCACGCCGCGCGGGTAACCGCTGCCGTCCCACTTCTCGTGGTGTCCGCCCGCGATGTCGCGGCCCATCACGAGAAAGCGCGTGGGCCCGAACTCCGCGATGACGCCGGCGAGCGTCGACTCGCCGATCGAAGAGTGCGATTTCATGATCTCCCACTCCTCCGGAGTGAGCTTCGCGGGCTTCAAGAGGATCGAATCGGGGATGCCGACCTTGCCGATGTCGTGCAATGCGCTCGAGAGCTCGAGGTCGCGGATCCACGACTCGTTCACGATGTCAGTGTGCTTGCCCTCCTCGATCAGCCCCATCGCGATGAGTCGACAGTACGCCGCGAGGCGCTGGAGGTGCTTCCCGGTCTCGTTGTCGCGGTGCTCGGCGAGGCGCGCGAGCGCGAGGATCGTCGCGTGTTGTGCACGATCTCGCTCGCGACGGCGAAACTCGTGGTGCGCCGTGACCGCGGTCGAGGAAGCGATCGAGGTCAGCAACGCCAAGTCGACCTGGGCGAGCAAGCCCCGGTTGGAATGGCCTAGATCTACGATGATTGCGCCGATTTGCCC
The DNA here is from genome assembly GCA_964552875.1 of uncultured Planctomycetaceae bacterium. GTDB lineage: Bacteria > Planctomycetota > UBA1135 > UBA1135 > JAEUHZ01. The sequence continues at coordinate 284 of CAZKIY010000588.1, read as the reverse complement.
ATCGCGCGTGGTCATCGGCTGCGAGTGGAGTCGCGCCGTCATCTCAGGCCCCGCCGAGGCTTCGACCGTGGCGCTGTCGCCGTCGTCCCACACCTGCACGAGCGCGGCTCGGCCGAGGGCTTCGTGCGTCGCTCGCGCCGCGAGATCGACGACTTCCTGGAGGGATCCGGCGGAGCACAGCTCCACGGAGAATTCGTGCAAGCGGGCGAGCGCGTGCTTCTGCGTCGCGACTCGTTCCTCGAGCGACTCGCGCAAGCTCGCGAACGAATCGCGCTCGAAGGTGA
>CAZKIY010000587.1:0-2012 GCA_964552875.1 uncultured Planctomycetaceae bacterium | reverse complement strand
CACCTCGCGCACCTCGCGCACCTCGCGCACCTCGCGCACCTCGCGCACCTCGCGCTGTCAGGCGACGGAACGATGGCCTGCGATGTTCCCCGCGCGGATCCGCGCGATCGCAGTTCGACGCATGTTTCGGTCGGGCTCCGCGCCTGTCGGAGTGCGAATCGCAGCGCGCAGGCGATGACCGTTGCGCTCCCGAATCCCATCTTCACGCGCACCCCACTGATACGGCACAGATCGCTTCGCCAATCGGACGGAGTGCGCCCGAACACGTGCGCGATACGGGCTCGGCTCGCCACTCCTCTCGGTCGCACAGCGCAGCCATTCGCCGCCCCACGAACGCTCCGAACCCGTCGCGTCGAAGTGATGATCACGAATCGCGTCACGCCGAGTGGGAGTCGATCGTCAGGAGATCGAGGCTGATCAAGGCTGCATCTCGAGGAACGACGCCTCGATCCGCGGATTGACTCGGCGCAGATCCCTCGTCCATCGCGCTGCATCGAGCATCACGAACCCTGCATCCCGACGGCCATGCGGTCTCGGCCCCAGCGTCGTGCAGCGAGAACATCGAGTCGATCCGAGAGTCCGTGAAGAATCACGGGCTCGAGGCAGCTTCGGAGTAGCGCCACGAACTCCTGAGCTACGACTTCTGTGATTCCTCGCGCCGCGCGCGGATTCTCCGGCAGCGCGTTCGAGCAGCTGCTCGAGGCGGGCGTCGACGCCAATCCGACTCAGCGTGGGGTTGCAGGCGTGAGCCCGCGCTGAACGATCGTGACGAAATGAGGCCTAGAGGGCCCTCAGCCATCCATTGCGTCGCTCCGCGGTGAGAGCGTCCGCGAGTTCTCCACGAACTCCGAGAACTCCTCGCGACACCACCGACTCGGATCACGGCGCGGCTGTGTGGACGGACCGTGGAGTGAACTGCACAGCGCGTTCGCCCCCAGTCTTCAGCCCGACGCCCGCGCGTAGGCATGCCGGGCTTTCACGGTGACGAACTCATCCAGCTCGGGCGCATACGCCGTCAGCATCCCGCCGTACACGCAGCCCGTGTCGAGGCCGAGCGCGACCAGCTTCCCGCCGCGACGCCATGCGCGCGGCAAGGGGCTGGGTGTGTGACCGAACAGGACGAGCTCGGGACCGGCGTAGTCCTCGTACCACCACGGTCGTCCCGGTCCCTCCACGCGGCGCATCGAAGTCAGCGCTTGGATCGAGTCGCGCTCCAACGTGACGCCGGGAGTCCGTCCGGCGTGGACCACGAGGAATGCGCGCCCGTCTTGCGTCCTTGGATTGCCGCGCAGGTCGCCGCCGCGCAGCGCGAAGCCCGAGTGCTGGACGAGGTAGCGCAGGATCTCGGGTCGCCGGTCCTCCTCGACGAGGCACGGCTGTCGACCGTCGCCGTCGAGGTCCTCGGGTTCCAGATCCGGTAGACGAGTCGGCGCGGTCGGCGCGTCCTTGCCGTCCACCGTGCGCGGTGCGAGGCCCGCGCGGCGCAGCACCACGTGCTCGTGATTGCCGAGCACGAAGCGCGCACCGCATTGCGAGAGGATCGCGCACACGCCGGCCGGATCCGGACCGCGGTGGACGAGGTCGCCGACGGAGACGAACTCGTCGTCCGCGCCGAGGCGCAGCTGGTTCACGAGCTCCATGAGCTCGTCCGCGCAGCCGTGCACGTCGCCGACGATCCAGGTGGTCATGGTCCCTGAGTTCTGTCTCGACGCGAAATGCCGTGGGCGGGAGCGAAACGCGGCGTGCTCCCGCATGTGGGACTGGCGCGTGTCGCGAGGACGGGCGCTCAAGGAGTCGGAAGCGCTTTCCGATCCGGGTATCGAGCCGGTGTCCGTCCGGTCCCCTCCATGCATTGCACGCACAAGCACACAGCGCACGTCGGCGCACGCGGGGCGTTCGTCCTCGCGCTCGCCTTCTCGGCCGCCTGCTCTTCGCAGCGCGATCTCCCCGAGACCACCGCGCGCGTCTCGACGCTCTCCAGCGATCTCGCGACCGCGCCGGTAACGCTCGGC
>CAZKIY010000586.1:0-2014 GCA_964552875.1 uncultured Planctomycetaceae bacterium | reverse complement strand
GCCCGGCTGAACCATTCACCGATGAGTGGACCAGCCTGACACCGCTCCAGCGGCGCGGTACCCTCTCCGCTCATGCTCGACGTCCGGCTCGCTCGCCTGGCGCTTCCGCTGCCGCTGGAACTCTCGATTCGCCGCGCGCTCGTGCACCCCGAGCGTTCGACGCAGCACGAGGGCCTCGTCCTGGCGTGGGAGCTGGCCGCACGCATCCTCGCAGGATCCCTGTGGGCCGCGTGTCGCGCGATCGACGCGAACTCGAGCGCGCTCGAAGCGGTCGCAGCCAAGCTCGACCGCCCCTCGCTCGGCCACTGGGTCGAACTCGAACGCACCTGCGCCGCACTCCTGCGCGGACGCACCGAACCGGCCGCGCTCGCGTTCCGCGCGACTCTCGACGGCCTCGAAGAGCCGCTCTCGACCAGTGGAGGCCTGCAGCTCCTCGCCGGCCGCATCGCGGCGCTGCCCGCTGGATCGCGCGCCGGCCGCGAGCGCCCCAAACCGCGCCGCATCCAAGAACTCCTCGACGCGCTGCCCTTCTATCGCAACGAAGCGCAGAGCACGCACGGCGACGTGCCGCCCGCGTTCCGGGAAGACAGCGTGCCGGCGCTGCTCGAAGCGCTGGTCGAGTTCTGCGAGCGCGTGCCGCTGCTCGGCAACCTCTCGCTCGTCTTCGTGCGCAAGCTCGAGCGCGCCGCGCACGGTCACGTGGCCGAGATCGCGCGCCTCTCCGGCAACTCCGTCTCGTGGTCGACGCGCACGTTCGAGCCCGCGCTGTGGTCGAAGCTCGCACCCGCGCGCCCGTACCTCTTCGGCGAACCCGATCTCGTGCTGCCGCTGTTCCCGATGGCCGCCGTGACGAGTGCCGGTTCCGAATGGCACGTCGGCTGGTACGCGCGACAGGTGCACGCGCCGACCGTCGTCTACCAAGGCATCGCCGGTCAGGAGTTCCAGCTCGCGCTCGCGCCCGACGATCTCGCCGCGATCGTGCGCAACTCACGCGCCGGCCCCGACGCGCCCTCCGCCGACGCGCTGCGGCTCGATCCCTACCGCGGCCTGCTCACCTACGAGGAAGAGCACGCCGCGATCTTCTTCGGCCGCGAAGAGGAGACCGAGGCCGCGCTGGCACGGGTCGAGGAACGCGGCGCACTCTTCGTCTACGGCGCGAGCGGCTCGGGTAAATCCTCGTGGCTGCGCGCCGGAATCGTGCCGGCGTTGCGCACGAAAGCCGCGCTGACGGGGCGCACGCTGCGGCCGATCCTGGTGCTGCCGGGCGACAAACCGATCGCGTCGCTGCGCCGCGCGTTGACGAGCGCGCGCGGTGGATCGCCCGAGGACGCCGCGCGCTGGGCGGCCGCGGTGGATGAGGCACTCAGCACGCCGAGCGCACGGCGCGCGAGCACATCGTCGAACGAGGAGAACCGCGCGCTCGCACATCTCTTGCGCGGGCTCGCGGCGCAAGGCGATCTGCCCGTGTTGCTCGTCGATCAGCTCGAGGAAGCCGCGCTGGCAGCGATCGATCGCGAGGAAGGCCGCGCGTTCCTCGCGCTCGTCGCCGGCGCCGCCGCGTCGGCCGCTGAGGTCGGCGCAATCGTGTTGGCGAGCGCGCGCGCCGACTTGCTCGCACCGCTGATCGAACACGAGGGCTTGCGCCGATTCCTGCAAACGGACGGCTGGCCGATCGGATCGATCGCGCCGGAACGCTTGGCGCGCGTGATCGTCGAGCCCTTGCGCGGACGCAAGGTCGGCGTCGAGCCCGGGCTCGCTGAAACGATCGTGGCCGACGTCGCCAGCGAACCGGGCGCGCTGGCGCTGCTCTCGCAAGTGCTGACGACGCTGTGGACCGAGCGCGAGCGCTTCGGCGGCGGACTGACCAAGCAAGGTTACGTCGATGCCGGTCGCGTGGCCGGCGCGCTGGAGAAACAGGCCGAAGCCGCGCTCGCCGAAGCGCGAGCCGGCGCTCCGGGCGCGAGCACTGCGTCGGCGTCCGGCGCGAGCGCGGCACCGACGGTCGGAGCGAGCG
>CAZKIY010000585.1:0-2035 GCA_964552875.1 uncultured Planctomycetaceae bacterium | reverse complement strand
GACCGGGGCGTGCGCGACGATTCGACTCACGAACGACGATCCGTCGCTCGACGATCCGCCGCTCGACGATCCCGCGAGCGGTGCCGCGGAACGATCCCCTTCGCGCTTCGCGGCGCGCAGGGAGCGCGCCGCGTCGATCACCACGTGGCGTGCGAGGAGGGCCAGGTGCCGATCCAGCGCCGCATCGTCCGCGGGCAGCCGCGCGGGGTCGTTCAGCGCGCGCACGAAGGTCTCCTGCACGAAGTCGTCGACTTCGAACCGCGCGCGCAGCGAGCGACCCGTGAGGCTCGCCACGAGGAGGCGCAGTTTCCCGGCACGCGCGGCGAGCCGGGATGTCAGATCGGGGGATGTCGAGCCGACGGGATCGGGCATCGCGAGCGCATACTACGCGCCTCGCGGTGGGAACGAACCTTGCAGGCGAGGTTCGCGGGCACTACCAAGCGTAGACCCCATGATGTTCACACTGTTCGCCCTGCTCGCGCTCGCTGCCCTCCTAGGCCTCAGCTGGGGCCCGGGAATGCACCTCGAATACGCCGAGCGCGTGCACCGGCGTCGCCGCGAATTGCTCCCGCTCGACGTCGCGAAGCTGATCGACCAGGAGCGGGCGGCGTACGACTACGGCAACCTCGCGGCCGACATCATCAACTTCAAGGCGTTCGGCGGCGCCTACAGTCACTGCCACCGTTGGAAGATCGTGGAGGAGATGCGCGACCTCGCGGGCTCCCCGCGCCAGGAGGCCTTCATCCACGGCTACCTGTCGCACCTCGCCGCGGACACGATCGCGCACAATCACTTCGTCCCCTATCACCTCGCACGGTACGCGCGCACGAAGGGGCTCGGGCATCTCTACTGGGAGCTCAACGCGGATCGCTTCGTGCCCGAATCGCGGTGGGCGCGCGTAGGAACCTTGAAGAATCAGGGCGCTTTGGACGAGCTCGACGATCTGGTCAATCGCACCGTGCCGAAGAAGGCGCTCTCGATGACCACGAACAAGATCATCTTCAACCACGTGCTGCTCGTGTCCGAACGCGACCGGTGGCGCGGCGCGATGACGCGCATCCACCCGATGTCGCGGGTGACGCTCGAGAAGGGCTTTCTGGCGATGTTCCAGACGGCGGCAGTGGATCGCATCCGACTCGCGCTGCATCCGCGGGGGTTTCGCGAGATCCAGCGCGTCGACGCGAACGGCGCGGAAGCACAGAAGGCGGCGATGAAGGTGCGAACAGGCGTATTGCAGCGCCTCGTTCCGCGGCAAATCCGCGCCGAGCGAGCCGAGGCGAGCGCGCTCGGGTTCCTCGAGGGCATGCAGTCTCCGCCGCCGGGTTGAGATCCCGCAGGGCCGGGCGCGGACGCTGTCGCGGAGTCGCGACCACTCTGGATGGGGCGGGTGGTGAGTTCACGGACTCTCGGGTCGACTCGACGTTCGAGGTGCGCGACGCTGTATTCAGGCCGCGTGGTTGTGGACTGTGGTGCAAGGTGCCTGACGCCCGGTGCAGTGCATGGACGAAGGAATGTGTGCCGAATCGATCGGCGGATCGAGAGCTCGCGCGTCGAGATGCATCCGGGATCCGCCTCGGAGTCGTGACGATCGACTCCAACCCGTCGTGACGTGATTCGTGCTCGGCGTGACACGATTCGTGATCTTCCGTCCGACGCGACGGGTCGGAAGCGTTCGTGGGGCCGCGAAGAGCTCGCGTCGCGACCGGCACCAGGGGCGAGCCGAGCCCGTGTCGTGCGCAGGCTCGGACGGACTCCGTCCGCTGGGCGAAGGGATCTGTGCCGAATCATCCCGGGCATAGGCCGGCTGCGCGTGCAGTTGAGATTCGAAGCCGCAAGGGTCGGCGCCTGCGCGCAGTGATTCGCGATCCAGCCAGCGCGGAACTCGACGGACGACGAGCGTCGAACTGCGATCACGCGGACGTGGGCAGGGAACCTCGCACGCGATCGTTCCGTCGCCCGACCACGCGAGGTGCGCGAGGTGCGCGAGGTGCGCGAGGTGCGCGAGGTGCGCGAGGTGCGCGAGGTGCGCGAGGTG
>CAZKIY010000584.1:0-2036 GCA_964552875.1 uncultured Planctomycetaceae bacterium | reverse complement strand
TCCGGTCTCGAACAGGAGGAAGACGCGGTGGACGTCCCAGTTCTGCCAGCAGTGTTCCGTTTCGCTGCGGCTCCAGAAGCGCACCGCGATCGATGCGGCGCCGACAGGGAGATCGACCCAGCCGTTCCAGGAGATCGCACCCGAGTTGCTCGATCCGGTTTGGTAATCGCAGGCTCCGTCGATGCCGTAGTACGCGACGCCGCTGCCGTCGGGGAACGGCGTCTGGGTCGCACCGCAGGTGTCGGTGGCCGATTCCGCGTTCCAGAGCCCGGTCGCCGCCCAACCCGCGAGCCCGTTCTCGAAGGACTCCTGGAACAAGGACTGTTGCGCGGAGACAGGTCGTGCGAGGGCCAGGCGAACCGGGCACTCACGAATGCGATCCGGAGACAGGTAGTGCGAGGGCGACGAGCACGACGAGACTGCGCATGGGAGAGCTTCAGGTCGCCGTGAGGACTTCAGGCGCTCTGGCCGGGGGACTCACGTGCTTGCGGAGACCGGACTGGTCGTTGCGCAGACCAAGCACAATTCTCTCGGCGCGGTCCCGCGTCGGGCCGAGCCGACCGTGCGCCGCGATTGACGCTCTTCCGGGTCGCCCTTACCCTCTTCGCCCCGCTCTCCCGAGCGCACCCGCGTGAGCACATCCCAAAAATCGCGCGCCGGGTCCGTCGTGATCCTCGCGGCCGGCCACGGCAAGCGCATGAAGAGCGCGAAGCCGAAGGTCCTGCACCCCGTGTGCGGACGGCCGCTGATCGCGTGGGTTCTCGACCAAGCGCTGGCGCTCGAGCCCGAGCGCATCGTGGTCGTCATCGGCCACGGCGGCGCCGAGGTCGAAAAGGCCGTGCGCGAGCTGGGTCACGGCGACCGCGTGCGCTTCGTGCGCCAAGAGCCGCAACTCGGGACGGGTCACGCGCTCCAGGTCTGCTTGCCGGAACTCGGCGCGAATCCGGGCGTCACGGTCGTCTTGTACGGCGACATGCCCTGTTTGCGGCCCGAGACGTTGCGCGCGCTCGTCGCGACGCAGGCCGAGTCGGCCGCGAACGGCATGGCGATCCTCACCGCGATGCCGGCCGAACCGCGCGGGTTCGGGCGCATCCTCAGGAACGAGAAGGACGCGGTGATCGGCATCGTCGAGGAGCGCGACGCGAGCTCCGAGCAGAAGCTGATCGACGAGGTCAACCTGGGCGTCTACGCGTTCGACGGGCAGGGCCTCGTCGCGGCGCTGCCGAAGCTCTCCAACAAGAACGCGCAGGGCGAGTACTACCTGACCGACGTGCTCGCCGCGTTCGTCGCAGAAAGACGCGCGGTCGAGGCGGTCCTGCTCGAGGACGAGGACGAGGGCCTCGGAGTCAACACGCTCGCGCACCTCGCCGAAGCGCGCTGGGCGCTGCAGCTCCGCATCCTCGAGACGCACCTCGAAAATGGCGTCTACATCGAGGATCCGGCCAGCACGTACATCGACCACGGTGTCGAGATCGGCGCGGGCACGCGCATCTTGCCGTGCACCGTCATCCGCGCGGGTGCGAAGGTCGGCCGGGACTGCGAAGTCGGTCCGTTCGCGCAATTGCGCGTCGGCGCGGTGCTCGAGGACGGCGCCGAGATCGGCAACTTCGTCGAGGTGAAGAACACGCGCGTCGGCAGTCACGCGAAGGCGAAGCACCTCGCGTACCTCGGCGACGGCGACATCGGCGCGCGCTCGAACATCGGCGCGGGGACGATCTTCGCCAACTACGACGGCGTGAAGAAGCACAAGACGAAGCTCGGCGAGCGGGTGTTCGTCGGCAGCGGCTCGGTGATCGTCGCGCCGAACACGATCGGCGACGGGGCCACGACCGGCGCCGGCGCGATCGTGACGCGCGATTCGAACGTCGGTGCCGGTGAAGTCTGGGTCGGCGTGCCCGCCAAGAAGCTCGCGGGCAAGTCCGCGAGTTCCGCTCGGTCCGCGACCGGTGCCGGAGAGTCCTCGCCGGGAGCACGCAAGTCGCTGCCGGGTGACGGAAAGTCCCAGCCGGGCGCAGTGCCCTCCCAGCCGGGAGCAG
>CAZKIY010000583.1:0-2039 GCA_964552875.1 uncultured Planctomycetaceae bacterium | reverse complement strand
GTCGTCGCGTTCTTCGCTTCGCTCTCGAGCGCGGATCGTCGCGCGGGGCTCGACGCGGAGAGCCAGTTCGACGAATTGTTCGTGGAGGCCGCAAGCGCCGACTCGAAGGACCATACCGCATGGTCCAGCACGCGAGCTCGGATCCAGTCCGACCTCGAGGGGCTCGTCGCTCGGCAGCGTGGGGCGCCCGACCCGTCACCGGCAGCGCGCGCGCTCTCGCTTGCTGCTTATCTCGACGAGCAGCGCGCGCGAACGGACGCCGACCTCCCCCCCGTCGAGCGCGCGGCGCTGCTCGCGCGAGTCGAACTCCGTGCGCGCGAAGCGCTGCAGCTTTTCGCACGCGTGGGACTCCTGACGCCGACCCTCGAACCCGTGTGGCTTCTCGCGAGGGCCAACGATGCGCGCGGCGACGTCGAGGACGCTCGTGCAGGTTTCGAGAACTGCCTCGACCTCGCGGAACGGGTGGACAGCGAGTCCTATCGCGTGCGTGCGCTGCGTGGGCTCGTCGCAGCCGCAGAGAGTGAAGGCGATCTCGCAGAACAGCGCGAATGGCTGCGCGAACTGGCCGCGATCCGCGAGCCGAAGGACGATTGGTGGTTGACCCGACGTTGGGCGGCGCTGCTGGTCGCCGAGGACGAACCGACGGAGGCCGAGCGTTTCCTGACAGCCAATCCGCCGAAAAGGCCGGAGGAAACAGGGACTTGGCACTTCTTACTCGGTAGCGCGTTGCGCCGGTTAGGTCGCGCGGAAGAGGCGGAACGACACTTCGCGTTGGTGCGACTCGAGCCTCTGAAGGACGCGAAGCCGACATGCCCCGAGATCGAAGCGGCGATCTTCCGCGGGCAGAGCACGCTGGCACGTGGCGATGCTCGAGGCGCGCTCGCGATCCTCGAACCGCTGGACGACGCCACTTGTCCTTCGGCGGCGCGAGCGCAACGCGCGTGGACGATCGGCGCGGCTCACCTCGAACTCGGAGATGCATTGAGCGCCGAGACCGCGCTCCGCGGTGCCCTGGAACACGGCCGCGCCCTGGAGGCTCGGCTCGCGCGCACGGACGACGGTTCGGTGTTCGGCGAGGTCGTGGGCCTCGAGACCGTGGCTCTGCTCGCAGACGCGTTGACCCGTCAGGGCCGCGCGCTCGAAGCGGTGCGCGTCGCCGAGGAATTCCAAGCGCGCACGTTGCGTGGCCGCGGCGATGCACGGATCGACGAGGGAAACGTGCGCGCTTGGGCCGCTTCGTTCGAGCGCGGACTCGTGACCTGGATCGTCGGCGCGGATACGACCGTCGTCGCGCACGTGGCGCCGGACGGAAGCGCGATTTCCGCCGTGATCCCGTTGGGCCGCGAGCGACTGCACGATGCCGTGCGTCGTGTTCGCGAAGCCGCAATCGCGGGCAACGAGTCGCGCGCGAGGAAGCTCGCGCAGGAGATCGAAGCGCGCGTGCTGCCTGGAGAAGTGATCCAGAGAGTTCGCGGTACAGGCCGCGTTCTGCTCCTCGCGCACGGACCGTTGGAGCGGATGCCGTTCGATCTCACGTCGCTCGGCGAGAAGAGTCCCACGCTCGTGCTCCCAGGACTGCCTTCGGACGTGCCCGATGCAACCCCCTCCGAAGACGCCTTCACCACGTGGTCGATCTTTGGTGACCCCAGCGCAGTAGACGGCAAGAGCGTTCTCCCCGGCGCGCGCACGGAAGCGGAGAGAATCGCGCGGCTGGTCGGCTCCGACGCGCTGACGGGCGATAGGTTCGATCGCCTCGCGCTCGTCGATGCGCTGCGCAGTTCACGCTGCCTCCATGTCGCGACGCACCTCGTGCATGTATCCGGCGACAGTTCGCGTGACTCAGGTCTCCTGCTCGCACGGGGCTCGATCCTCTCCGCGCGCGAGATCCGCGAGATCGCTCCGCGCCTACCGCTCGCCGTGCTCGCGGCCTGCGAGACCGCGGAAGGTCGCTTCGTCGATGCGCAGGCGTTGTCGAGCGTGTCGAATGCGTTCCTCGCCTCGGGGACGCGCAACGTGTGCGTCACCTTGTGGCCCGTCGA
>CAZKIY010000582.1:0-2075 GCA_964552875.1 uncultured Planctomycetaceae bacterium | reverse complement strand
AGTCGATCGGGAACACGACCGTGATCGGCGAACCGCGCAAGAAGGCGGAAGGCGACGTGCCGGCTCCGGAGGAGAAGCCGGTGGACGAGGGCGTCCCGCAGCCTGATTCGAAGCCGCCGCAGCGCTAGGAAGGTGGTGACGGCCGCGAGCGAGGCCGGAGACGACCTCGCGATCGGAGTCCGGCCCAAAAGAGGTGCGCGCGGTGAGCGTGAACTCGCGAAACCCCGAGGCGATGGTCGTGCCTTCCCGTGGGGCGCGCTGTCCTACCGGCCGGGATGCGCGGCTTGAGCGGGCCGACCGGTGGCACGGGTCCGATGGACGTCGCTCGTGCCGCCTTCGAGGTCGACCTTCCGCAAGCGCAACGCGTTCGCGATCACCGACACGGGCGAGAGGCTCATGGCGGCGCCGGCGATCGTCAAGCTGCACGGAGCTTCCATCGACGTCGAAGTCCTCGAAGCGCCGACACTCGTCGGAGTCGTCGTCGCCGTGATCGACGGCGACGGCGCAGCGGTGGAAGGCGTCTCGATCGAGGGGCGCGGCGTTCACGGCGGCCGCATCGAAGGCTCGACCAACGAGCGCGGCGAGTTCAGCGCGCAGCGAGTCCCGCTCGGACGCTACCTCGTCTCGGCGAGCGATCTCGAGCGCGGGCGCGTCGAAGGGTGGGTCGCGCTCGAGAGGGACGCGAGCAACCGCTGCACGTTGCAACTGCGACGTTGAGGTGCGCTCGAGTCGCGTCGAGCGAAGCTCACCAGAGAGGCTTGCCGCTCGCGAGGATCGCGCTCGAGAGTTCGCCAGCGATCAGCTTCGCCGTCGCGAGCTTCGCGGCCTCGCTCGCACCCTTGACCGTGACGCCGATGGCTGCGATCGCCTTGCCCGACGCATCGACGACCGGAGCCGTGTAGTCGAGGTTCTGGCCTTCGCTCAACGTGACCGGCTGCTTCGTCTCCATCGCGTGCAAGTCCTCGGGGTCCGAAGCCTTGCCGAGCTTCGCGTGGACGTTCGACGCGATGATGCGGCTGTGCGAACTCTTCGCCGGCATCGCGTGGATCGTCAGGCGCACGACGTCGGGGTGGCGCGCGGCGACCTGTTCGACGATGTGTTGCGCTTCGGGATAGGAGGCGCGGCCGTGATCGGGTGAAGCGCACGCGACGACGCCGAGGAACGCGAGGGAGGCGAGGAACTTCATGGGAACACTCGATCTCTGCGGCGGGGGCGCCGCGGCTTGGTGCCGGACGAAGGTTGCGACAGCGATGCGCGCGCTCACGAGCGCTGCGCATCGGTAGAGCGCGATGGTGCGCCTGGAGCGCAGCGCGTGTCAACGCCGCGGAACGTGTCGGCGCGCCTCGCGGCCGCTTGGGTGCTCGATGCGCGCTGCATGGGGCACACGTAGAGCGTCCCCGTCCCGGCGCGCTGCGGGGTCGGCCGTGCTGCGGTGGCCGCAGGAACCGCCGGGTCCGAGCGGGTGCCGCGCTGCAGCTGCACCTGCGCTTTGGACGCCTGCAGGTACTTGACCGGATGCGCGATGAACTTCTCGCGGCAACCCGTGCTGCAGAAGGAGTATTCGACTCCTTCGTGAACCGCTGAGTCGCCGCGCGCATTGGCGGGGTCGACTTGCATGCCGCACACGGGGTCGAGTGCGTGGGCGGGCCCTCGAGGCTCCGGGCGTGCGTCCTGTTCGGGTGCGTGGGCTGGCTTCATGGTCTTTCCGAATCCTGCCCGGCAGGCGCAGCGCGGCCGAGTTCCTGACAGCCCTCTCCTTGGTTCTTGGATGCTACACGTGCACGAGCGAAACCCACCCCGTGCGGACGTGAGCGGGACCAGTCGGCCGCGTGCGTGCTACCGAGTGCACGTGCTGGATCAACGTCATCAACTCCGGCATCGAAGGCACGGGCGCACCGCGAGCCGTGTCAGGCAGACCTTCCGGTTTCACACACGTCGACAGGGCCCAGCGACGCACTCCCGGAGTGATTCCTGCGCTGGTCCTTCTAAGCACCCGCGCACGACCCTCGCCGAGCCGGTCCTCCCCTGGAAGCCGATCCCCGCGCAGGTAACCGCGCACCGTGTTGCGCGATACC
>CAZKIY010000581.1:0-2081 GCA_964552875.1 uncultured Planctomycetaceae bacterium | reverse complement strand
GTCGCGATCTCGCGGTCGCACTCGTCGCGACCGGTGACGAGCTCGTCGAGGGCCGCCACGTCGACACGAACTCCAGCGTCATCGCGCGTGCGTTGATCGACGCCGGGTTCGAACCGCGGCGATTCACGGTTCTCGGCGACGACGAGGACGAGCTCGTGCGAACGCTCGTCGAACTCGCGCGCGAACACGGAGCGATCGTCCTCACCGGCGGACTCGGACCCACGCTCGACGACGTGACGCGTCACGCGGCGGCACGCGCAGCCGGTGTCGAGCTCGTGCAGGACGAGGCCGTTCTCGCGGACTTGCGCGCGATGTTCGACCGCCGCGGTCGGACGTTCTCGGAAGCCAACGCGCGCCAAGCCATGTTCCCTCGCGGCGCGCACGTGCTGCCGAATCCGAACGGTACCGCGGCCGGTTTCGCGCTCGAAATCGGCGGAGCACTCCTGTGCGCGCTACCCGGTCCGCCGCGCGAGATGAGGCCGATGCTCGTCGATCACGCGCTACCGCGGATCACCGCGCGCGTCGTCGGCCTGCCGTGTGTCGAACGGCGCTTGTTCCACCTCTTCGGGCTGCCCGAGAGCGCCTTCGCCGATCGCGCCGGTGATTGGATGGCGCGCGGAGCGAACCCACTCGTCGGCGTGACGGCGAGCGGCGGTCGGCTCTCCGTCTCGGTGCGCGCGGAAGCGTCGACGCGCGCGGATGCGCAGCGCATCTGTGCCGCGCGCGGCGCCGAGATTCGCACACGATTCGCGGAGTGGATCTTCAGCGAGGACGAGCCCGACTTGGCCGCCGTCGTCGGCCGCGAACTCATCGCACGCAACATCACGGTGACCCTGGCCGAATCCTGCACGGGCGGCTTGGCCGCGGAGCGACTCACGCGCACGCCGGGGATCAGCGCGGTCTTCGAACTGGGGTTCGTGACCTACGCGAACCGTGCGAAGACGGAGCTCCTCGGCGTCGAACCCGCGCTCCTCGCCGCGCACGGCGCCGTGTCCGCGCAGGTCGCCGCCGCGATGGCGCGCGGCGCGGCCGAGCGCAGCGGGGCCCGACTCGCGGCCTCGATCACCGGGATCGCCGGACCCGGCGGAGCGACGCCCGAGAAACCCGTCGGGCTGGTCCACATCGGGATCTGCGCCGATGGCGTGGTGACGACCGAGGAGCGGCGGTTCCTGGACCTCGGCCGCGATCTCGTCCGCGATTTCGCGACGAACACGGCCTTCGACCTGCTCCGGCACGCGCTCCTGCGGATACCGCACGACAGCGGCGCGCCGACTCGTTGACCGACCCCCGAACGGCCGATAGGCTCTCCGCCCCACTACCCCGTGGTGTAATCGGTAACACAACAGGTTTTGGTCCTGTTATTTCTGGTTCGAGTCCAGACGGGGTAACCAACTTCACCGCACCGGACGCACTCGGGCGGAAGAGCACTGGGACTCGCTCGTCCCATCGGCCCCATCGTTCGCCGGGAGTCCGTCCATGCTGCATCGCCGCGTCGTCGCGTTCTTCGTTCTCGCTTCGTCGGCACTCGCGGGCAATGCCGCGGCCCAAGGCCCCGTGCAGCTCGCCCTCAGCGGCGAAATCGATCGCACCGGCGGCGCTCGCGCCGAGGTCGAGGTCACGTTCGCCAGCTCCAGCGGCAGCGCCGCGACGGCGCGCTTCTCGATGTTCTTGGCCGAGCGCACGAGTGCTGCGGACCTCGGCGTCCTCCTCGAAAGACGTCTCGGCGCCGCGGGCGTCCGCGTCCTGAACGCGAGCAGCGGTCAATCCGCGCGTCCCATCACGAGCCTCTTCTTCGAGGACGTGCTGGCGATCGGGATGCGGCTCGGGAACGGGCTGCGCTCGACGGTGACGTTGGGCGAAGACCGCCCGGATTCCGTGCGCATCCTGCCTCCCGAAGATGCCAAGCAAGACGCCGAGCTGCGCGTGACCGCGTCCGCCTGGATGGCGCACGAACGACGTCACCAGCGCGTCGAACTCGAGGCGCGGCTCGAAGCGGCGGCCCCCGTCGTGCGGATCGCCGACCTGCTCGTCGGGGCCAGCACGCGCGGCGGTTGGGCCAGCGACATGCGCAACCACGAGGC
>CAZKIY010000580.1:0-2088 GCA_964552875.1 uncultured Planctomycetaceae bacterium | reverse complement strand
TCGCGCGCGCGAACGGGCGTCGACCCGCGGTGTTCCGAGCCGCATTCAAACACGCGTGACGTCGATGCGGCCGACTTCAGGCACCATGTACGCGCCGACCGCGGCGACAGCACGTGAGCAGCTCCACTTCCAACGGTGCGTCCTTCCCGTTCGACAACGTCTTCGCGCGCGAGATGGTCGGCTTCTTCCAGCGCGCGCGGCCGGCGCCGGTGCGCGAGCCGCGCCTCGTGGCCTTCAATCGCGAGCTCGCGGCGGAGCTGGGGCTCGATGGCGATGCGCTCGACTCCGAACTCGGCGCGCGTTTCTTCTCCGGCGCCGAGCTGCCGCCCGGCGCGGAACCGATCGCATTCGCCTACGCGGGCCACCAGTTCGGCCACTTCGTGCCGCAGCTCGGCGACGGGCGCGCGCTGTTGCTCGGTGAAGTCGTCGACCGATATGGTCGGCGCCGAGATGTGCAGTTGAAGGGCTCGGGCCGCACAGCGTTTTCGCGCGGCGGTGATGGGCTCGCGGCGCTCGGTCCGGTGCTGCGCGAATACCTCGTGGCGGAGGCGATGCACGCACTCGGTATCCCAACGACGCGCGCACTCGCGGCGGCAACGACGGGCGCGATGGTCGAGCGCGACACACCTTTGCCTGGCGCGGTGCTCACACGCGTCGCTGCGAGCCACATCCGCGTCGGCACGTTCCAGTATTTCGCCGCGCGGCGCGAGCGCGAGAAGGTGAAGCAACTCGCCGACCATGTGATCGCGCGGCATTTCCACGAACTCGCCGGGCGCGCCGACGTGTACTTCGCGCTGTTCGAGGCCGTGCGCGATCGACAAGCGGCGCTGATCGCGCGTTGGATGCACGTCGGATTCGTCCACGGCGTGATGAACACCGACAACATGGCCGTGAGCGGCGAGACGATCGACTTCGGACCGTGTGCCTTCATGGATCGCTACGACCCGGAGACGGTCTTCAGCTCGATCGACGCACGCGGTCGTTACGCGTACGGCAATCAGCCGGCGCTCGCAGCGTGGAATCTCGCGCGACTCGCCGAGACGCTGCTGCCGTTCTTCGATGGAGCGCCGGAGCAGGCGCTCGAACGCACCAAGCAGTCGGTACAGGGCTTCGTCCCGCGCTACGAGCAGCACTGGCTCGAAGGCGCGCGCGCGAAACTCGGACTCGCGACCGAGCGTGCCGACGACCACGAACTCGTGCAGGCGTTGCTCGCGGTGCTACACGCTGGCGGCGTCGACTTCACGAACGCGTTCCGACGCTTGGCGGACGCGGCGGAAGGACGCGCTGCGCCGTTCATCGAACTTTTCTGCGCGAACTCGCCGATCGACGCGTGGCTCATGCGCTGGCACGAGCGGCTCGCACACGAGTCGACCGCACCCGCCGCGCGCGCGACCGCGATGCGGCGTGTCTCGCCGGCATTCGTGCCGCGCAACCAGCGCGTCGAGACCGCACTCGAAGCTGCTGTGCAACGCGCGGACTTCGCGCCCTTCGAGAAGCTGCACACGATCCTCGCGCGACCGTACGACGATCAGCCGGAGCACGCGGACTTCGCCGAGCCGGCCCCGCTCGACGCAGATCCCTATCGAACGTTCTGTGGCACGTGAGCGAAGCGCCGCCGCGCCGCGCCGCCGCTCACTCGACGACGAGTTCGCGCCACCACGGTCCGCGCGTGCGGCCGAGCATCGCCGACCACCACGACGCGGACGGGTCGGGACACGAACGACCGCTCGTGTCGCGGATGCGCTCGCGCACGGTGCTGGTCCATGCGTCGAGCGTAGCCTATCCCCACCTCGGCCACCCCACCGAGCCTCCACGGCCCGCACCGGCACGCTCGCGCGAACAGTTCGACTTCGACTGAGCCGGTGCCCCTCACCCCGTCGAGCCAACTCCTCGCCCGTAACCCGCGCCGGCGAGTTCGCCCAGGCGTGTTCAAAGCGTCTCAACGTCGCCGCCTGCAGCCCGCCGCGACGCTCCGCCCGAGCGGTCCAGGGCCCAAGGACGCCCCCAAGAGCGCCTGCCACGCTCCATCGCGGGGCCGATGGAGGCCGCCCCGGGCGCATGCCGTCCGCTTGGAGTTCCTATCCGCCG
>CAZKIY010000579.1:0-2094 GCA_964552875.1 uncultured Planctomycetaceae bacterium | reverse complement strand
ACCTGCGCGTAGTGCGCGAGCTTCATCGTGTAGCTGCCCTCGCCGGCCGACTGCGACTTGAGGTCGCGGTGGTACGTCAGCATCGTCGAGAGCGGAACGTGCGCCTTCACGATCGTCGTGTGGCCGCCGTCCTCGTTGTCCTGGTCCACGACGTGACCGCGGCGATGACTGGTCAGGTCCGAGAAGATCGCGCCCGCGGCGTGGGTCGGGACGTGGATCGTCACCTCCATCACGGGTTCGAGAAGGATCGGACCGGCCTTCGTGAATCCGTCGCGGAACGCACGCGCGCCGGCGATTTTGAAGCTGGCTTCGTCCGAGTCCACGTCGTGGAACTTGCCGTCGTAGAGTTCGACCTCGACGTCGACGACCTCGCTGTTCGTCATCACACCCGTCGAGACGATCTCTCGAATCCCCTTCTCCACGGCGGGGATGAAGTTCCGCGGAATCGTTCCGCCGACCACCATGTCGCTGAACACGAAGCCGCTGCCGGCCGGTAGCGGTTTCACCCGCAAGTACACCTCGCCGAACTGACCCCGCCCACCCGACTGCTTCTTGTGTCGATGGTGGCCTTCGCTCGGACGGTGCACTGTTTCCTTGTAGGCGATGCGCGGCAGGTGGGTCGTGATCTCGACGCCGTAGCGCCGCTTCAACCGCGCTTCGGCGATCTGCAGGTGCAAGTCGCTCATGCCGTGAGCGACCATCTCGTGCGTCAGCGGATCATGGCGCACGCGGAACGTCGGATCTTCGGCTTCGAGCTTGTGCAGAGCCTCGCCGATCTTCTGCTCGTCCGCGCGCGATTTCGGCAGTACGGCCGCCGCGACCATGGGCTCGGGGAGCGGTGGCATCGGCACGCGCGCGGCCTTCTTGCCGGGCAGCGCGAATGCCGCACCGAACGGGACGCCGTCGATCTTCGTGAACGCGACGATCTCGCCGGGTCCCGCGTTTTCGATCGGATCGCGCTTCTTGCCGACGATGCGGAACAATCCGCCGATCTTCTCGCCCTTCTCGGGTGAGTTCGGCCCGACGATCGACGCGTGCGCGGACAGCGTGCCGCGGTGTATCCGCGCGATACACACCTTGCCGACGTGACTGTCGCTCTTCACGTTGAACACGACGCCGGTCACGTCGCCGTTCGGATCGGGTTTTACTTCCGCGCCGTCCTCGGTACGAAAATGGATCTCGTCCGCTCCCGGCGCGTAGTGCTCGAAGAACTCGACGACCTCCGTGAGCCCTGCTCCCGTCACGGGATTGCAGGCGAGGATGGGCACGATGGAACCCGCGACGAGCGCATGCGGGAGCAACTTCTTCATCGACGCATCGTCGATCTCCTGCGCTTCGAGGTAGCGGTTCATGACCTCCTCGTCCTCGCAGGCGTCCATGACCTCGTCCATGAGCTCCTGCTGCCAGGGGCTGTCCTTGTCCTCGATCGTCCGGCGCACCTTCTGGAACCCCGGGCCTGAACGATCGGGTAGGTGGTACGGCACGCAGGTCGTCCCGAAGGCACGCCGGAGCTCCTCGACGAGTTCCTCGAAGTCCGCATTGGCTTCATCGAGGTGAGTCACGACGATCGCGCGACCCCGGCCGAGCCGACGCGCGGCTTCCATCTTCTGTCGCAGATTGAACGTGACGCCGCTCGCGCAACTCACGACACCGACGACGAGGTCCGCGCCGTAGAGCGCTCCGACCGCTTCGGACTGGAAGTCCGGATAACCCGGCGAATCGAGGAACGTCCACTGCTCGTCGTGCCACACCGTCGAGACCACGGCCATATGGAGCGAGTGCTGCTTGTCCTGCTCCTCGGGCTCGGTGTCGCAGAGACTGGTCTTCTCGGCCACCGACCCCTTGCGCGGTGTGACGCCCATGTGGTGCGCCAACGCATCGATGAGGGTCGTCTTGCCGGCCGAGGGGTGGCCGACGAACGCGATGTTGCGAATCTTCGAAGCGGCGAAGGTCATGAGGGGGCCTGCTCGAATCCAGGAGAGAACGCGTCCCCCGCCGGCCGAAGCGCACGACGAGGGACGCCGGATCTTAGCGGCACGGGAAACTGACCCAGCTGGCTGTCCGTTTTCTTGGTTTTTCCGCGCGACCGCGGGC
>CAZKIY010000578.1:0-2094 GCA_964552875.1 uncultured Planctomycetaceae bacterium | reverse complement strand
GGATAGATCGGGCACGCGCGCGCCACTTCCGCGACTTCGCCGCGCACGCGCTTCGACACGGCGTCGTCCGTCGGTTTCGCCAGCACGTCCGCGATCCAACCTGCGAGTGTCGGCATGTGACGCGGCTCCAAGCCGCGCGTCGTGATCGCCGGCGTCCCGAGACGAATTCCCGACGCCTGCATGGGCGGTCGCGGGTCGTACGGGATCAGGTTCTTGTTGCACGTCAAGTCGACGCGCGAGAGCGCGTCCTCGGCTTCCTTGCCCGAGAGCCCCATCGCGGTGACGTCGACGAGCATCAAGTGGTTGTCCGTCCCGCCCGACACGATCCTCAAGCCCCGCGCGGTGAGACCGTTCGCCAAGGCGCGCGCGTTCTCGACGACGCGCTGTTGGTAGGTCACGAACGACGGTGCAGCCGCTTCGCGCAGGGCGATGGCTTTCGCGGCGATCACGTGCATGAGCGGACCGCCTTGCACGCCCGGGAACAGCGCCGAGTTCACCTTCTTCATCGTCTCGACGTCGGCGAGGACGAGCCCCCCGCGCGGTCCGCGCAACGTCTTGTGCGTCGTCATCGTCACGACGTCCGCGTGGCCGACCGGCGACGGATGAACGCGCGCGGCGACGAGGCCCGCGATGTGCGCCATGTCGACGAGCATCTTCGCGCCGACCTCCTTCGCGATGCTCGCGAACGCCGGGAAATCGAGTGTGCGTGAGTAGGCCGACGCGCCGGCCAGGATCATCTTCGGGCGAGTGGCCAGGGCCTTCTCGCGCACCCGATCCATGTCGATGCGCTCGCTGCCCTTCTCCACGCCGTAACTCTCGATGGGATAGAACACGCCCGAGAAGTTCTTCGGGTGCCCGTGGCTCAAGTGACCGCCATGGTCGAGCGACAAGGCGAGGATCCGATCGCCCGGTGCGAGTAGGGCCAAGAACGCGGCCATGTTCGCCTGCGTCCCGCTGTGCGGTTGGACGTTCGCCGCAGCCGCGCCGAAGAGCGCCATCGCACGCTGACGCGCGAGGTCTTCGACGACGTCGACGTGCTCACAACCGCCGTAGTAACGGCGTCCGGGATAGCCCTCAGCGTACTTGTTCGTCAGCACCGTGCCCATCGCCGCGATCACCTCGCGCGAAGCGTGATTCTCCGACGCGATCAGCTCGAGCTGGCGTTCCTCGCGCGCGGCCTCGGCATCGATCGCGGTCCAGACGGCCTGGTCCGTGCGGACCGAATCTTCCACGCGAGTATTCATGCTCGATGTGCCTACTTCTGGCCGACGGGTTCGATGCGGACGTCGTCCTTGTACTCGCCCACGAGGGCCACGTCCGGTGTGCCGTCCTCGGCGAAGAACTGCCACGGGCCCTGGCGCTGCCCCGCGACGTAACGACCCGCGCGAGCGAGTTGACCGTTCTGGTGCCACTCGCGCCACTCACCGTGCGCCTTGCCATCCTTGTATTCGAGCTGCGCGCCGAGTTGTCCATTCGCGTACCACACGCTGCCCGGACCCTCGGACTTCCCGTCGACGAACGTGGCGACGGACTCGGGGCGACCGTCGGGGAACCACGACTTCCACGTGCCTGATTTCTTGGTTCCGACGAAGCTCGCTTCGCTCTGGAGACGGCCGCCCGGATGCCACGTGGTCCACGTGCCGTCCTGCGCGTCGTCGACGTAGCTCCCTTCGCGCCGCTTCGTGCCGTCGGGATGGAACTCGGTCCACAGGCCTTGGCGCTTCCCGGCTTCGAAGCGTCCGATCGATTCGACCTGGCTGTTGTCGAACCACGTCGTGACCTGCCCTTCGACCGTCCCGCCGCGGGAGGTGCGCTCGCTCTTCTTGTCGCCGTTCTCGTGGTACTCGATCCACGCGCCATCCATCTTGCCCTCGACGAACGCGCCCTTGGCGGCGACGCGCCCGTTCGGATGCCAGAACGTCCACGCGCCGACTTGCAGCCCACCGGCCAGCGCACCCTCGACCTTCTTCTGCGTCTTCGCCTCGTCGTGGTACTCGGCGAACGGACCATCGGGCGGCGGAGCGGGAGTCGCGGTGGCCGGCGCGGGACGTCGCGTGTTCTTCGCCGGCGGGCGCTCGTCCTTGCAGCTCGCCG
>CAZKIY010000577.1:0-2095 GCA_964552875.1 uncultured Planctomycetaceae bacterium | reverse complement strand
ACGAAGCCGAGCAGCCCGAACATCAACGCGGAGAAGACATCGGGCGCGAACTCGCCGAACGACTCGGCCATCGCGTTCTGCATCCCGTGTCCGCCGGATGCGAGCCAATCCACGAGCGCCACGGACTTGCCGTCGACGTCCACGTCCTTGGCGGACAGCGCCCCCACGACGACGCCCGTCAGCGAACCGCCCGCGACGAGCCCCGTCGCGAAGAGCATCCCGGACGAGATCTCGCTCTCGGCCGTGGCGCCTGTCTTCTTGTCGACGTATCCGCGCAGCAGACCACCGAGGAAGATCGTGAAGCTCGTCGCGAACGGCAAGTACGCGCCTACCGCCCACGCGAGCGGCGAGACGCCTACGAGCCACACGGCGGTCGCGAGTCCCGCGCCGACGAGGATGTAACCCCACGGCAGATTCTGCGACATGACACCCTTGATGACGGTCGCCATGAGCGTCGCCTGCGGCGCGGGCAGCTTGTCCGTGCCGATGCCGTGCGCCATGCCCTCGGGCGCCATGCCGGTGTCGAGGAGCTGCATCGTGAAACCGATCGCGAGGACCGACACGAGCACGCCGACGATGAGCCCGATCTGCTGTCGGATCGGCGTCGCGCCGACGAGGAATCCGGTCTTCAAGTCCTGACTCGTCGCGCCGGCGTTCGCGGCGGCGATGCACACGATCGCGCCGACGGACAGCGCGACCGGCTGGTACATCTCGCCCCCCATCCCCACCGTGACGAAGACGAGCGCCGTGCCGAGGAGCGTCGCGATCGTCATCCCCGAGATCGGGTTCGACGAGCTGCCGATGATGCCGACGATGCGCGAGCTCACGGTCACGAACAGGAAGCCGAATACGAGCATGAGCACGGCCATCACGACCTTGCCGCCGAAGCCGCCGGGCAGGATCGGCAACGCCGCGATCACGCCCACGAGCGCGAGTGCGCCGATCGCGACCACCGGCATCGGGATGTCGCGCTCCGTGCGCAGGACCGCGGCTCCGCCGGACTTGCGCGCGGCCATGCTCGCCATCGATTCCTTGACGGCGCGCACGATCGTAGGAGACGTGCGGATCAGCGTGATGATCCCGGCCATCGTGACCGCACCGGCGCCGATGTAGCGGACGTACGCTTCGTAGAACATCCGCGGTCCCGACATCTTCGCGATCGTTTCGGGAGTACGGCCGAGTGCGACGAGGTCGGCCACGACGTCCGCCTCGGAAACGAGCAGCGTGAGCAGCGGGATCAGCACGATCCACGAGAGGATCGCGCCCGACACCATGATCCCGCCGACTTTCGGCCCGAGGATGTAACCGACACCGAGGTACTCGGACGTCGGCTCACCGGAGACGGTCGCGTTCGGGAGGGTCGAAGTCTTCGCGCTGATGAACGCCGGCGCCTCTTTCCAGAGGCCGGCGACTTTCATCAGGACGTTGTAGAGCACACCCAGACCGACGCCCTGGAACACGACCTTGGCCATGCTCCCGCCCTTCTCGCCGGCGATGAGCACGTCGGCACACGCCGTGCCTTCCGGGTAGGGCAGCGTGCCGTGCTCCGCGACGATCAGCGATCGCCGCAACGGCACCATGAAGAGCACGCCGAGGATCCCGCCGCAGGCCGCGAGCGTGAAGATCGTGAAGTAGTTGAAGTAGTCCTGACCGTTCGCGCCGGTCGAGAGGAACAACAGCGCGGGGATGGTGAAGGCGACGCCTGCGGCGACGCTCTCCCCGGCCGAGCCGATCGTCTGGACGATGTTGTTCTCGAGGATCGTCGAGCGCCCGACCTTGCGCAGCAGACTGATCGAGAGCACCGCGATCGGGATCGACGCCGAGACGGTCAATCCCGCTTTCAACGCGAGATAGACCGTCGAGGCGCCGAACAGGATCCCGAAGATCGCGCCGAAGATCACCGCCTTCGGCGTGAACTCGGGGATGTCCTGGTTCGCGGGGATGTAGGGCTTGTGCTCGGCGACCGGCTGCGGTGCCTGCGGGGGGGGCGTGGCGTGACCCAAGCGAACTTCCTCTCGGCGCGAACGCGTCGCGCGGGTCGCGGATGCTAGCGAGTCCGCAGTACGGAGTCAGGCTCTCCTCCGCCGCTTTGCGA
>CAZKIY010000576.1:0-2099 GCA_964552875.1 uncultured Planctomycetaceae bacterium | reverse complement strand
TCGAGCTCGCGAGTCGCGGTCACTACGACGGCACGCGCATCCACCGCGTCGTACCCGACTTCGTCGTCCAAGGCGGGGATCGCCGCGGCGACGGCAACGGCGGCACGACCTGGCGCGGGGATGCACTGCGCGGGGATGCACTGCGCGGCGATGCACTGCGCGGGGATGCACTGCGCGGCGATGCACTGCGCGGCGAGTTCGGTCCGCGTCCGTTCCGCCGCGGATCGCTCGGAATGCCGCGCAATGACGATTCCGACAGCGGCGGCAGCCAGATCTTCGTCACGCACCGCGAGACCCCGCATCTCGACGGTCGGTACACGCTGTTCGGTGAACTCATCGAGGGCTTCGACGTCCTCGATGCGCTCCAGATCGGTGACGAGATCCGCACGATCCGACCCCTAGCGAGCGGATCCTGAGGAACCGTTCACGGATTGGGTTCAGTGGAACCCTCCATCGAGTCGATTCCGAGCGTGCTCCATGGTGGGCCGCCCCGGCTCTCCAGCGAGAGTTTGCGAGGTACCCCGATGCGGTTCTCAACGGTCTTCCCGTGGACGTGTGCGGCGGTCGGAGCCGGGCTGGCGCTCGGCACGATCGAAATCGCCGGCATGGGCGGGCGACTCACGGTGCTCGAATCCCGCCCGGCCGACGATCCGGCGCGCGTCGCGGCACTCGAGCGACAGGTCGTCGACCTGTCCACATCGCTCGGCACGTCCCTCGCGGCGATCACGGAACTCTCGCGCGCCTCCTCCCGCCATCGCGAACTCGGTCGAGGCCTCTCGGATCTCGAAGCCGACCTGCGCGAGACGGCGTGCCGCCTCGATGAACAGCGCGAGTGGTTCGGCCGCCTCACCCTCTTGGAGGCCGAAGCCGGTCCGCGCGCCATCGAAGAGCGCATCGCCGAATTCGCGAACTCGGTCGACGCTCGCTGGCGCGAAGTCGGCGATCTCGCCGCGCGCGCCCAGGTCATGGCCGACGCCGCACGCGCCGATGTCCTGAACGTCGAGCGCGAGATCGAGCACGATCCCGATCAGTTGTGGCACGACTTGCTCGGACCGACCGTGCAGGTCTCGGGCGAGGAAACTGTCGGGAGCGGCGTGCTGCTCGCGGGGGCCATGAGCGCCACGGTCTCGGATCCGTGCACGTACGTGTTGACCGCGTGGCACGTCATCCGCGATCGCTTCACGAATCCGGATGCGCCGACACCCGAAGTGCCAGTCACGCTCTATGCGCCTGGAAAAAGGCTGCAAACCGAGTTCGCGCGCCTCGTCGATCACGATGCTTATCTGGATGTCGCACTGCTGCGGCTCGAGACGACGCGCCGCATCGACGTCGCCGTGCGCCTCGCACCGCGAGAGCGACTCGGCTCAGTGCGCGTGTTCGACCGCATCTATGCCGTGGGCTGCCCACTGGGCAACGATCCGATCCCGACCTGGGGCGAGGTCGCGGACGTGAACCACGTCGTCGATGGCCAAAGCTATTGGATGGTCAGCGCGCCGACGTACATCGGAAACTCCGGCGGCGGCATCTTCGATGCGGAGACGCACGAGCTGCTCGCGCTCTTCACGAAGATCTACACGCACGGCACCGTGAGGCCGATGGTCGTACCGCACATGGGTCTCGCGACGCCGATGCACATCGTCTACGACTGGCTCGACCGCGTCGGCTACGCGGCGCTCGAGCCGCCGCGCGCCGAACCGCGGACCGCGGGCGCGAAGAAATAGCCATTGATGAAGGTGTCAGACACCTCCATCCATTGCTGATCTCGCAGATGAAGGTGTCAGACACCTCCATCCATTGCTGATCTCGCAGATGAAGGTGTCAGACACCTCCATCCATTGCTGATCTCGCAGCGCAGGTGCTCGTCAGCCTTCCGTCGGAGATGAACGTGTCAGGCACCTTCATCCACCTGGAGGCGGCGAGAACGACGAAGGCCGCCTTCGCACGGCCTCGCCGTCGAAGTGCCGAACGCGCCGGCCCAATATCGATCGGCCGGCGCGCGAGACCGCGTCAGGATCCTTCGGCGCGCGACTTCAGCTTCTCGAGCCCCTTCTCGAACATGCTGCCCATCAGCATGTCGGATGCTCGAGCGAAGTAGCCGC
>CAZKIY010000575.1:0-2110 GCA_964552875.1 uncultured Planctomycetaceae bacterium | reverse complement strand
CCTCGTCTGCGTCGATCAGTCCAGCGTTGAGGTCGGCGTCGATCGCCATCTGCTTGCCCGGCATCGCGTCGAGCACGAAGCGCGCCGCGACTTCGCTGATGCGCCCCGAACCCTTCGTGATCACGACGAACTGGATCACGATCAGGATCAGGAATACGACGATGCCGATGGCCAGGTTCGCGCCGCCTACGTACTCGCCGAACGCGTGGATGATCTCGCCGCCTTCGCCGTGCGTCATGATGAGACGCGTGCTGGCGACGTTGAGGCCCAGCCTGAACAACGTGGCGAACAGGAGGATCGCCGGGAACGTCGACAGCTCGACCGAGCTCTTCGCGTTCAGCGTGAGCAGGAGGATCAGCAGCGACGCCGCCAAGTTGATCGCGAGCAGGATGTCGAGCACGGCCGGAGCGA
Organism: uncultured Planctomycetaceae bacterium; assembly: GCA_964552875.1. Taxonomy (GTDB): domain Bacteria; phylum Planctomycetota; class UBA1135; order UBA1135; genus JAEUHZ01. The sequence continues at coordinate 1,699 of CAZKIY010000575.1, read as the reverse complement.
CCGGCACGATCAGGACGACGACGAGGCCGAGGACGCCGACGCCGAGGAACCAGTCGGCAAAGCGTTGCAGGAACGAGCCGACGGTCTGAATGGGATTCGGTTGAGCGGTCGCCACGAATCAGGCTCCTTTCCCTGTTTTTGGAGCGAGGTTCCAGACCTGCGCGAGGACGGCCGCCACGGCCTGGTAGAGCTCGGCCGGGATCTCGTCGCCGATCTCGCAACGTGCATGAATCGCGCGAGCGAGGGGCACGTCCTCGCGCAGCGGAACACCGGCTTCGACAGCGACGGCTTTGATGCGCTGCGCGACGAGGTCGACGCCCTTCGCGACGAGGATCGGGGCGCTCGAGCCGCGCTTCCCCTCCTCCGCGTCGCCGTCCCAACGCAGCGCGACGGCGACGTGCGTCGGGTTCGTGATGACGACGGTCGCTTTCGGAACGTCGGTCATCATCCGTTGGCGCGCCATCCGGCGCTGCACGTCGCGAATCCGCGCCTTCACGTGCGGATCGCCTTCGTCGTTCTTGTGCTCCTGCCGCACTTCCTCGCGCGACATGCGCAAGTCCTGATCGTGCTGCCAACGCTGGTAGAGCACGTCGATCACGGCCAGGAAGGTGAACGTCCCGATCGCCGCGCCGGCGACGCGCGCCAGGATCCCACCGAGTCCGGCGAGCACCGCGCCGATCGGCGCACCCGCGAGCATGGGCAGTTCGTCGATCGCGGACCACGCAGCCCAGACGGCGGCGCCTCCGACGAGCAGGATCTTGATCGAGGACTGCAGCGTGCGCACCGCACCGCGCAGGCCGAAGATCTTCTTCCAGCCGCTCACAGGCGACAGTCGCGAGAGTTCCCACTCGAGTGCCTTGGGCGAGAACTGGAATCCGACCTGCGCGTAGCCCGCTAAGAGGCTGACGAGGATCAGCGGCACGATGACGAGAGCCGCCGGCAAAGCCATCGAAGTCGTGGACGCCGTGACGATTCCGGCCCAGCCCTCGACCGAGACTTCCTCGGGTCCGAGCGTTGCCAAATTCGCCGCCGAGGAACGGATCAAGGCACCTGCGTCGTGAGCGAGCGCCGATCCCCCGAGCATTAGCGCACCAGCCGCGGTCGCCAACGAAAGCGCCGTGACGACGTCCTGCGAGAGTGCGACTTGCCCCTTATCGCGCGCTTCCTCGCGCTTCTTTGGGGTCGCATCCTCCGTGCGTTCTGCATCGTTGTTCCCTTCGGACATGGCGTCAGGTGGCGAGGAGCCGCACGGTTTCCTGGAGCGAGCTTTCGAGCATCTCGTAGAGCCCGGCCAATGCCGGGCCCATCGTCGGCGCGAAGAGAAAGAGGGCGAACAGCCCGATCGTCGTGCGCATCGTGAAACCGATTTCGTTCACGTTGAGCTGCGGGATCGTGCGGCCGAGCAGCGCAATCAAGATCGACACGGCGAAGAGGAGACCGAGCACCGGTGCGGCGAACGCGATTCCGGCTGCGATCATCGGCCCGATCAACGCGACGGCCGATTCGGCCGCGCCGAGCGCGAAGGTCGTCTCGCCGACGGGCACGCCCTCGAACGAAACGGAGAGAGCGCGCAGGAGGATGTGGTGGCCGTCCGTCAGGAACAGGCCCAGATAGAAGAAGACCTCGTAGAACATCGAGACGGAGGAGGTCGAGCCGCCGTTCGACGGATCGATGAGTCCGGCGTAGCCGAGTCCGATCT
>CAZKIY010000574.1:0-2114 GCA_964552875.1 uncultured Planctomycetaceae bacterium | reverse complement strand
CGCGGCCCTGAGTCCGCGGGCGCGAGTTCGATCGCGCGACCGAACGTCGCGAGCGCATCGTCGGTCCGACCGGCGTCCTCCTGCGCGCGGGCCAATCCATCCAGGCTGAGCACGTCCAAGGGATCCAGCGTCAACGCCGCGCCGAAGCGCTCCAACGCTTCGGGCTTGCGACCTTGCGCGCGCAGCACGTGCGCCTAGATCCGCAATGCGCGCGGCCGAACCGCGGGACACAGGAGTTCCGCATCGCGCGTCAGTTCGACGGCCTCGGAGAGGCTCTTCGCATCGCGCGCGTAGGCACGGATCGCGTCCGAGAGCGGCGCACCGCCCAACGCGTCTTACGCGCGGTCCAACTGTCGCTCGGCCTCGCGGCAGTCCTGGACGCTGCGCTGGGTCTCCTGCGCGCGCTCGACCTCCCGCGACGCGCGGTAGGCGAGCACCCCCATCGTCGCGCCCACGATGCCGGTCGTGATCGCGACGAGGCTCTGGACGAGCATGAGCCGGTTGACACGCGCAGCCGTGTGCGCCGGTGTCCCCGACGACGGGGCCGAGGTCGGCGTGGGGGCGACGATCGGGGACCCGGGTGTGCGGGCGGAGGGCTTCTTGTTCTTCGACATGAGCGTCCCGCGCTCACGCGGCGCGACCGATCCCTGGAGCATGCCTCCTGACCCCGCTTCCCTGCCACCTTGCAGCCCGTGGAAGGGTGCGATACGAAGGGTTGGGGGCTGGCGTCGAACCTGTTCCCCACAGCGTGGAAGAACTCGAACTGGTCGCTGGCCTGCGCGCACGTCGCGCCGACGCCGTCAACACGCTCCTCGAGCGCTATCGGTCGCTCTTCTTCCACTGCATCGGCACGTTCGAATCGGACTCGTCCTCGCGCGAGGACCTGCATCAAGAGGTCATCCTCTACGTCCTCGAACGCATCGACGCGGGCAGCTTCGATCCCGACAAGGGATCGTTCGGCACGTGGCTCTACCGCGTGACTTGGTGTCGCTGCGTCGACCTGAAACGCAAGACGAGCGCGCGCCGCACACCGAAGCTCGTGCCCGTCGGGGACAAGATTCCCGAGCGCGCGGACCTCGGTCCAGGGCCCGGGGAAGAGGCCGGAACCGAGGAGATCAGCCGTCTCGTCAACCGCGGGATGGGCCTCCTGGACGAGGAAGATCAACTGCTCTTGACCCTACGTTACGTGGATGCGCGTACGCTGGGTGAAATCGGTGACGAGGTGGGGATCTCGGTGGAGCAGACCAAGTATCGTTTGAAGCGCGCAGCGACCAATCTGCGCCGCGTGTTGCTCAACGAGTTCGCGATCGAGGAGGTGGTGCGATGAACGGGAATTCCGGGAAAATACCGGAGCGAGAGGACCCGTTCTGGGCGTCGCCATCGGAGTTCCGAGCGGCGATGAAGAACACTTCGAACGGGCCCCGGTTCCTACCCGCCGACCTCCAGAACGATCCGAAGGCCGTCCACGACGCCCTGTTGCACTGGGACATGCAGGACGAGCAGACCCTGAGGCTGCTCGCTCGACATCCGGTGCACGGGGGGCGGCTCTCGACCCTGCAGCGTGCCGATGGCTGGTTGCGGCAGAGCGCTGCGGACTCGATCGTCGCCCGGACCCAGAACGGCGGCAACGGACCGGGGCCCGACCCCCAGACGATTCTCGATTGCCCGAACGCGGACGAGCTCTTCGACTTCGCCGCCGCGCTCCATGGACGTTCGGCGGCACTCGCCGCTGCGACGCTCCCGCTCGATCGTCAGCTCGCGATCGATCGTCACTTGGCCGCGTGTGCAGCGTGCGACGGGTTCGTCGCGACGCTCGCGGCGGCCCCGCCGGCGACGATGCTCATGGGGGGCGAGGAGCCCGCCGTCTCGGCGCCAGGTTTCCGACCGGCGGCGATCGCGATTCCTATCCGACGTTTCCCGGTGCGCCGCTTGCTCGTGCCGCTCGCCGCAGCGGCGGCGATCGTCCTCGGGATCGGCGTGTGGCGCGCATTCACGCCGACGACGAAGTCGGCCTGGCCGTCGGCTCCCCTCCTGCGCGGCGAAACCGCCGACGCCCTGATCTGGCCCCGCGAACGCGTGCTCGAACGCTCCGCGACGACCGCGCGCTTCGTCCC
>CAZKIY010000573.1:0-2136 GCA_964552875.1 uncultured Planctomycetaceae bacterium | reverse complement strand
GGCGGCCTCGAGGGATGAAGTCGCGCACGTACTCGACGCCTGCGGCATTTCGAACCGCGCTCGAAGCGCGCCTGCGGCAGAGCGGACGTGCAGACGCCGATTTCCCCCGCCACCGTCAGCTCGTCGTGTTCGAGCGCTTCCTCGCGCGCATCGTGGTCGTATTCGGCCCGACCGCCGTGCTCAAGGGCGGTCTGGCCCTCGAACTGCGGCTCGAGCGCGCGCGAACCACGCGTGACATCGACCTGCGCGTCACCGGGTCGACGGACGACATCCTGAGCCGTCTCCAGGATGCGGCGCGCCGCGACCTCGGCGATTTCATGACGTTCGAAGTCGGCGCGGATGCGGACCACCCCGAGATCCAGGGCGAAGGCATGATCTACGCTGGCCGCCGATTTCGCGCCGAATGCAAGCTGTCGGGCAAGGTCTACGGCCAGCCGTTCGGTGTCGACGTGGGCTTCGGAGATCCGATCCACGGCGAGCCCGATCTCCACGTCGCGGAGGACGTGCTCGGCTTCGCCGGGATCGCACCGCCGGCGCTACGCCTCTATCCGGTCGAGACGCACATCGCGGAGAAACTGCATGCGTACACGTTGCCGCGCCGGCGTCCGAACTCGCGCGTCAAGGACCTGCCGGACCTCGCACTGCTGTCGCTCACTCGCGACCTGCGAGCGCGCGACGTGCGCGCGGCGCTCGAACAGACGTTCGGATTCCGCGCGACACACGCGATCCCGAGCTCGCTGCCTGCTCCGCCGCCGACGTGGCGAGCGCCGTACACCGCGTTGGCTCGGGAGGACGAGTTGCCGTGGACGACGCTCGATCAGGTTGCCGGAGCGGCGGCTCGATTTCTCGATCCGGTGCTCGGCGTGGGTCGCGGCGGTCGGTGGGACGCGCATGAGCAGATGTGGCGCACGAAGTGAGGGCAGCGTCGCAGGCACTCGCAGTACGTTCGTGTCGCAGGCCGAGAGCACCGCGCTCGTAGCCTGAGAGTTCGAGAGACGCGATCCCTTCGGTGATGATCAGGTCCGATGCGCGGCCGACCGCGTCCGCCTGCAAGTTCGCAACTGCGAGTGCCAGACCGCACGAGAGCACCGGGCTCAGGCCGCGGATCTGCTTCGCGCCGGACTGGCGCACTCTCAATCCTGACTTTCCGGAACGCATCCATTCACGTGGCCAGCCGGCACCCAGGAAGCTGGCGCGCGGGATTCGCGACGAGGCGGTAGTCTCGGGCCCAGCACGCACGGCGTCCCCGCCGCTCTCCGACCTCGACAAGTGCTCGCGTCTCGCCTTTCTCCGAATCAGGTCCTCATGCTTCGCATGATCAACACTCGGGTGCGCCGTCTGGCCGTCTTCAGCTCGTTGGCCACGGTCGCGTTGGCCGTCACGCTTTCTTCGGCCGGGTACGCGCAGGTGTGTTTCGAAGCGAACCAGGCCTTCGGCGTCGGCGTCGGTCCCTACTCCTTGACCAGCGCGGACCTGGACGGCGACGGCGACCAGGATCTCGTCAGCGCGAACAACAGCCTCGGCTCGAACTCGGTGTCCGTGCTGCTCAACCAGGGGAACGGCACGTTCGCGATGCACGTGCTGTACGCGGTCGGCTTGCTACCCGCCTCGGTGACGAGCGCGGACCTGGACGGCGACGGCGACCAGGATCTGGCCAGCGCGAACAACTACTCGAGCACGGTCTCGGTGCTCCGCAACTGCCAGACGAGCGGCATTCCGTTCTGCGCGGGCGACGGTAGCGCCACGGCTTGCCCCTGCGGGAACTCCAGCCCTCTCGGCGCGGATGCGGGGTGCTCGAGTTCGCTCGGCCTCGCAGCGACCCTGCGCGGCTCCGGCTCGGCCAAGCCCTCTTCCGATCAGCTCGTCCTCGAGGGAGCCCAAATGCCCGACAGCGCCGCGCTCTACTTCCAGGGCACCGTCATGGCCAACGGCGGTGCGGGAAGCGTCTTCGGCGACGGACTGCGCTGCGCTGGCGGAACGATCGTTCGGCTTGGAATCAAGCTCAACGTAGCCGGCACTTCGCAGTTCCCGGCGCCCGGCGCCCGGCGATCTCGCGGTCAGCGTACGCGGCGCCATGACGACGCCGGGTCAGCGCTTCTATCAGGTGTGGTATCGCAACGCGGCCTCGTTCTGCAC
>CAZKIY010000572.1:0-2182 GCA_964552875.1 uncultured Planctomycetaceae bacterium | reverse complement strand
GGGATACGTTCCGGAGCGGGCATGTTCGGCTACACACACCTCTACGGTGGTTATGCGGGAGGCCAAGCGGAGTACGTGCGCGTCCCGTGTGCCAACGTCGGTCCCCTCGTCGTTCCGGAGGGATTGAGCGACGACCAAGTCCTTTTCCTCTCCGACATCTTGCCGACCGGTTATCAGGCCGCGTTGAACGCCGGCATACAACCAGGATCGAGCGTCGCCATCTTCGGCGCAGGTCCTGTCGGCTGCATGGCAGCAGCTTGCGCGCGACTCCTCGGCGCGGAACGGGTGTTCATGATCGATCACCACCCCGATCGCTTGGCGTTCGCGCGATCCGCATACGGCGCGGAGACGATCGACTTCGACGAAGACGACGATCCCGCGGAACGCATTGCTCAAGCCACGGACCGCCGGGGCGTCGACGCGACCATCGACGCCGTGGGGTTCGAGGCGAAAGGCAGTCGTGTCGAGACGATCCTCACCTCGATGAAGCTCGAGGGATCGAGCGGCAAGGTGCTGCGTCAAGCGATCGCGGCTACGCGTCGCGGCGGGACCGTCAGTGTTCCCGGCGTCTATGCCGGCTTCATCCACGGCTTCATGTTCGGCGACGCCTTCGAGAAGGGTCTGACGTTCAAAATGGGGCAGACCAACGTGCAGCACCACATGCCCAAGCTGCTCGAGCACATCCTTCGAGGTGAACTCGAACCGGCTCTCCTCATCTCGCACCGACTACCTCTCGCGGATGCCGTGCGCGGCTACAAGATGTTCGACGAGAAGGAGGATGGGTGCCGCAAAGTGGTCCTGACTCCCGGCTCGATGGCGCTCCCGAAGCGAGACCGTGTCGAAGAGCGTGTCGACCTCGAGGCACATGCACTGAAGTCGGTGTTCGCCTGACCTTCATCCTCCCGACGCTGGATCAATTTCGGGTCGGCAGACATCCGGCCCGCGTGAGGCGAAGGAGCCGAGCCTCCTCGCGACCATGGCTACGCGCCGAGAGGCTCGGGTGCCCTCGCAGATGGGGCATCTGGTAAGACGCACGCACCGTCATGCCGAACCGTCCACCCACGAGCGACGTCTTGGAGCGCGAAGTCTTCGGCCTCACGTGGCCCGGCAAGGCGGCGGCGATCCAGCTCGCGCAGGTCCCGACCGCGTCGGCGCTGTGCGCTCGACCCGATCACGCTGTCGGCGCCGATTTCGCGACCCACGCGATCGTCGCGGGCGAAAACCTCGACGTCTTGAAGCTCCTCTGTGCCGCGCGGCCGGGCAGCGTCGATCTGATCTACATCGATCCGCCCTACAACCGTGGTCACGATCGCGCGTACGCTGATGATTTCGCTACGGCGCGCGTCAGCGCGAAAGACGGCGCGGATCCGCGGCAGAGGCACGCGCGTTGGCTCGACTTCATGGCACCGCGGCTCGTGCTCGCGCGTGACTTGCTGGCGGAGCGCGGTGTCCTCGCGATCTCCATCGATCAGCGCGAAGCGGCGCGACTGCGGCTGCTCCTCGAGGAACTCTTCGGCGAGGAACACTTCGTCGCCGAGATCGTCGTCTCGCTGAATCCGAAGGGTCGCCAGCTCGCGCCCTTCTTCGCGACCTCGCACGAGTACTTGATGATCGCCGCTCGCGACGCGTCGAAAACTGCGCTCGTCCCCGCGACGCGTGATGCGGTGGACCTGGCGGACTTCCCGCTCCATGACGAGCGCGGACGCTATCGGTTGCTGCCGCTCCGCAACACGAACAAGAAGTTCCACCCGGGCACTTCACCGACGCTTCATTTCGCGATCTTCGCGCATCCAACGGAGGGTCGTGTCGCCGCGCAGGCCTTCGACGGCGCGGTCGAGGTCCTGCCCGTCTTCGGCGACGGTTCGCGCGCCGTGTGGCGTTGGTCCGCACCACGCATCGCGGAGGACAGCGCCAGCCTCTTCGCGCGCGTCGTCCGCGGTCCGAAGGGTGATCGCCTCGACGTCTTCCAGATCGATCGCTGCGGCGACGAACGCACGAAAAAGCTGCGCACGATCTGGACGTCGGACGAGATCGGGTCGACGGACGACGCGTCGCGCGATCTGAAGGAGCTCGTCGGGCCCGTCTTTCCGACGCCGAAGCCCGTGGGGCTCGTGCGGCGACTCCTGGCGTGCATGCCGAAGGACGCGGTCGTGCTCGACTTCTTCGCGGGTTCGGGAACGAC
>CAZKIY010000571.1:0-2197 GCA_964552875.1 uncultured Planctomycetaceae bacterium | reverse complement strand
TCTGCTCCGTCACGCGGTGGTCGAGCGTGATCACGCAATCGGCCACATACTCCTCAAGCCCGTAGCGCGTGATCGCATTGCCCTCGCCCTTCTCGCCGGTGATGATCGCCGTCATCCCGCGATCCTTCAGCCAGCGGAAAAGCCGGCGCAATTCCGCGCGGAGGATGGCGTGGTTCGGCAGTCCGGCGAAGAGCGCCTCCACGGTATCGAGCACTACGCGCTTCGCCCCGATGGCATCGATGGCGTGCCCGAGCCGGATGAAGAGCCCCTCGAGATCATATTCGCCCGTCTCCTCGATCTCGCTGCGCTCGATGTGGACGTGATCGAGCGCGATCTTTTTCTCCTTCACGAGCTGGTCGAGGTCGAAGCCGAGCGAGCGCACATTGGCCGTCAGCTCCGCCGCATTTTCCTCGAACATCATGAACACGCCCGGCTCGCCGAACTCCGCCGCCCCGCGCACGAGGAATTCCATGGCGAGCATCGTCTTCCCGCATCCCGCGCTCCCGCAGACCAGCGTCGGCCGCCCGGCGGGCAGACCGCCGCCGGTGATTTCATCGAGGCCGGTTATGCCGGTAAGAGCCTTGGGAAGGGGGAGAGAGACTTCCGGACGTCGTTTGTTCTTCATAGAATCGCTTGGGGTTCCATGCGAACGCATGGTATCGCAGGGGAGGCTCGCGGGTTGAGCGTCAGCATCCACTTCCGCAGACCGCTCCTCGTCTCGAGATGCGCCTTGCCCACGGCGGCCCTCTCGAAGAGTGCCCCGAATTGCGGCGCTCCCGACTTTCTTGTGGGTAGCTGGGGAGGAGCTTTGCCCCTCCACCTCACCCCCGAACGGGGCTGTGGTGGAGGGGCAAAGCATGGGATTGGGGATGCACCGGATCCACGCGTTCCCGCCTGGACTCACCTGGGTTCCGCCGACGCCCTCGCGCGGTCCGAGGAGCCGCATCGAGCGCTGGCCTCCCAGGGCCATGGAGGGGGGGTACCCACACGTACGCCTGAAGCCTCCGTTTTTTCACACGCTCTCAGCCCAGCCCGAGCGCCGCGCGCAACTCGCGTTCGCACAGGAACAGAGCGCGCGGTACGTGAAAGCAGCCCTTGTACGGCCCGCCCTTGAAGCGCTGCGAGACGACGCCGCGGCGGTCGAGATACCCGAACCACTCACCGAACTCGGGATCCGGGAAGTGCTCGAAGGTCCAGTCGGCCACGGTCTCGAAGCGTTCGAACCAGCGCGCTTCGCCGGTTTCGCGCCACGCCATCAACAGAGCGACCAGAGCCTCGCAGTGCGGCCACCACAGCTTCATCGACCATTCGAGCTGCTGCGGGCTGAAGCCCTCCGAGTCGAGGAAGTAGAGGATGCCGCCGTGCTCGCGATCCCAGCCGAGTTCGAGCGCGCCGTCGATCATGGCCAGCGCGTCGCGCGTCAGTTCGCGGTCCTGTACGCGCCGTGCGTGATCGAGCAGGAACCAACCGCACTCGATCACATGACCCGGGTTGATCAGCCGACCCTCCGGTGAATCGAGACGCGATCCGTCGGCGCCGATCGTCTCGAACACGAGACCGCGCTCGCGATCGAAGTGGCGCCGGATCGAGGCCACGCAGCGCGCTTCGATCCGGTCATAGTCCTCGCGATCGCCGAACGTGGGCGAGCCGGGCGCGCCACGAACCTCGGAGACCAGGTTCAGCAGGATCATGGGGACGGCCAACTCGCTGGTCGCGATCTGTCCCCGCAGACGCGGGCGACCGAGCGGTGTCGGATCGTCGATCCAGCGCAGGATCGCGTCCAGTTCGCTCAGCGCGAGCTCGCGGTACGAGTCGTCGCCGCTGGCGCGCGCGTACTCGGCGAAGGCCAGGACGTAGAAGCACTCGGCGAAGATCTTGCGCTGCAATGCGAGCGGCGCGCCCGCGCGAGTCAGGCTGAAGTAGACGCGGTCATCCTCGCGACGGGCGTGCTCGCGCAGGAAGCGTGCACCCAGCGTCGCGGCGTCGAGGAGGTCGGCGCGTGACGGACCGGCGCGTGACGGACCGGCGCGTGACGGACCGGCGCGTGAGTTATCGGCGCGTGAGATATCGGTGCGTGAGATATCGGCGCGTGAGATATCGGCGCGTGAGATCTCGGTGCGTGAGATCTCGGTGCGTGACGTATCGGCGCGCGACGGGTCTGCGCCGCAGAGCTTCGAGAGCATCCACACCTGCCGCC
>CAZKIY010000570.1:0-2201 GCA_964552875.1 uncultured Planctomycetaceae bacterium | reverse complement strand
CCATTTCCTGATGCGCGTGATCCGACCCGCGGCCTTCGCCTGGATCGGCTCGAACGAGCGAACGCGGCGCAAGTCCTCGGCCAACGATTCCGCGGTCGCGTAGCGGCGGTTCTGATCGCGGTCCATCGCGACCTCGATCACCGTCGCGAGGTCCACGGGGATGCGCGGATTCAAGCTGCGCGGGTTGCGGGGCGCACCGTTCAGGATCTCGTTGAAGAGCGCATCGAACGACGCGGTGACGAACGGACGTCGCAGCGTGAGGCACTCGAAGAGCGTGACGCCGAGCGCATAGACGTCCGAGCGACGGTCCACGACCCCGCGCGTCGCGACGATCTGCTCCGGTGCCATGTAGGCCGGCGTTCCGAGGATCTGGCCCGACTGCGTCAGCGCCTGCCCTTCGCTCTCGAGGTCGCGCGCGAGGCCGAAGTCGAGGAGCACGGGCTGTCCGTCCCCCGTGACCATGATGTTCGCGGGTTTGATGTCGCGGTGGACGAGGCCGGCTTCGTGCGCGACGTGCAGTGCACGCGCCGCGCTCTCGACGAGGCGCAAGACGTCTTCGAGTCCACCCTTCCCGCCGCCGGCGATCGTGATCGTCTCGGATCCCTTGCCCCGCGAGTCTCCATCGACGGCGGATTCGTCGCGGGCCTTCTCGACGAGCGCTGCCAGCGTCGTGCCGCGCACGTACTGCATCGCGATGTAAGGCATCCCATCGACTTCGCCGACGTCGCGCACGCCGCAGATGCCCGGATGCTCGAGCTTCGAGGTGATCAGCGCCTCGCGCCGGAAACGATCGCGCACGTCCTGCGACTGCGCGCCCGCGCCCGTCAGCATCTTCAGCGCGACCTTGCGATGCAGGTCGGCGTGCTCCGCCAAGAAGACGATGCCCTGGGCGCCCCGCCCGAGTTCCTCGAGCAGGATGTACGGACCGAATCGACGGGGCTCGCCGAGAGGCGGATCGACAGGCGTGCCGGGGGACAAAGCGCGGAGAGGATAGCCAGTGGACGATCCGACCAGGTCCGTTCATTCACTCGCCCGCTCCAGCGCATCGTGCTGGAGCGGGCGAGTGGACGCACGGGGCTGGTCCGAACCAGAACTCAGGGTCTGTGAAGAATTCACAGGCGACGCGCCGAGGAAGTGGCGCAACCAGAATCCGAGAGCCCGCAGGCTCGGTGTTTTCAGAGCGCCCGCAAGATCGCCTGGCCCATCGCACGCGTGCCGACCGCCGTCGGATCGTTGCGGTCGTTCTTCAGGTCGTAGGTCACGTGCTCACCTTCGCGGATGACTTTCGCGATCGCGGCTTCGAGCCGCTGCGCGGCTTGCACTTCGCCGAGGTGTTCGAGCATGAGCACGCCGGAGAGCAACATCGCCGTCGGGTTGACCTTGTCCTGACCCTTGTACTTGGGCGCGGAACCGTGCGTCGCCTCGAAGATCGCGATGCCGCCGTCGCCGAGGTTCGCGCCGGGCGCGATACCGAGGCCACCGATGAGTCCGGCGCACAAGTCGCTGACCACGTCGCCGTACAGGTTCGGCAGCACGAGGATGTCGTAGTCCTCCGGCTTCTGCACGAGCTGCATGCACATGTTGTCGACGATGCGATCCTCGAACGCGATGTCCTTGTACTGCTCGGCGACCCTGCGCGCCGTCGAGAGGAACAAGCCGTCCGAGAACTTCATGATGTTGCTCTTGTGGACGGCCGTGACCTTCTTGCGGCCTTTCTTGCGCGCGTACTCGAACGCGGCCTTCACGATGCGCTCGGTGCCGAAGATCGAAATGGGTTTGATCGAGATGCCGGAGTCGGGCCGGATCTTCGCCTTCGACAGTTCCTCGATGAAGCCGATCAAGCGCTTCGTCTCGTCCTTGCCTTCTTGGAACTCGATGCCCGCGTACAGGTCCTCCGTGTTCTCGCGGAAGATGACGAGGTCGATCTTCTCGTAGCGCGTTCGGACTCCGGCGTAGGTCTTGCACGGGCGGACGCAGGCGTAGAGATCGAACTCCTTGCGCAACGCGACGTTCACCGATCGGAAGCCGACGCCGACGGGCGTCGTGATCGGCGCCTTGATGCACGTCTTCGTCGCCTTGATCGCTTCGAGCGTCTCGGGAGGCAGCGGCGTGCCGCGCGTCTCCATCACGTCGACGCCCGCTTCGGCGATCGTCCAGTCGAAGGCCACCCCGGTCCCGTCGAGGACCTCCTTCGTGACCGC
>CAZKIY010000569.1:0-2206 GCA_964552875.1 uncultured Planctomycetaceae bacterium | reverse complement strand
GACCCCGAGCTGGAAGCTCGTCGTGGCGTCGAAGGAAAGTGGCGCAGCGGGGCGCGTCACCGGTCTCACGAGCACCATCGCGGGTTTGACGATCGACGGGACCTCGCCCGTGCCGGGCTCGGGCACGCCCGTGTCGACGAACAACTTGACAGTGGGCACGAATGCGAAAGCGCTGGTCGACGGATTGCTCGTCGAGCGCGACACGAACGAGTTCGAAGGCGTCATCGAGGGGTTCAGTTTCACGGCGCAATCCGCCGACGTCGGCAACCCGGTGGACGTCTCGATCGAACCCGACAACGCGGCGATCAAGAGCGCGCTGAAGGCGTTCACCGAGGCCTACAACGAAGTCGTGAAGTTCGTGAACGAGCAGAACACGTACTCGAAAGACGGCGGTGCCGGCGGGGCGCTCTTCGGCGACTCGGCGGTCTCGATCGTGCGATCGAAGATCCGCGACTCGCTCTTCGCAGTGAACCTCGCCGACGTGCAGGCCGACACCGAGGGTTACTCGACGCTCGGACTGGTCGGGATCGAAGTCGAGAAAGACGGAACGCTCTCGATCGACGACGCGAAGCTCGACGAGAAGATCACTGCGAACTTGGGCGCGCTGGCAGCCCTGTTCACGGACGACGACGGCGAGGCCGGAGTCGACACGGGCGTCGCCGCGAAGCTCGAGGCGGCGATCGCCGCTCTCGTCGATCGCGGTGTCGGACCGAACGGTGAGGGTCTGAAGAGCCTGTTCGGTGCCAAGGACGAGTCGCTCACGCGGATGATCTCCGAACTCGACGACCGCATCGCCGAAGAAGAGTCGCGCCTCGACAAGTACGAGGAAACGATGCGACTGCGCTTCGCGAACCTCGAGAACGTCATGGCCCAGTTGAATTCCCAGTCTTCCGCGCTCGGAGCGCTCCAGTGATGAACACCAGTGCCTTGGACGCCGCGCGGCTGTACCGCGAACGCGCGATCGCGGGCGCCAGCCCGGCGCGAATCCTGCGCATGTTGCTCGAGGGGGCCATGCGCAACATCGACAAAGCTGCGGCGGCCGACGCGCGCGATCCGCGCTCGACGTTCGTCTCCGACCTCGGTCGCGCGGACGAGATCGTCACGGAACTGACCCTGGCCATCGACACCGAGAAAGCGCCCGAACTCTCGGGCACTACGATCGCGCTGTACGAGTTCGCGGGAGCGCGGATCCGCGCCGCGATGGCGACTCGCGATGCGTCCCCGGCGCATGAAGCTCGCGCTGTCTTGGCGCGCTTGCACGACGCTTGGCGTCGCATCGACGAAGGCGCGACGTGATCGATCCGAGTGCAGGCCGGGAAGCCGAAGCACGCCTCGGCGAACTCCTGGAGGCGCTCGAAGCGAAGAAGCTCGACGCAGCGGCCGTCGAATTCGCCGGCGGTCGAGTCGCGACCGCTCTGGCGCGTCTCACACGTGAGGTCGCCCCCGACGAGCTCGCCCGCGTGATCGATCTGCACGCATGCGTCCGTCAGGCGGTCTCGCTTCGTCGAGTCGAGACCGGTGACGAGTTGAGGCGGGTGCGAGCCGGCCGCGATCGCTTGTCGCACTTGACTCGACCGAGCGATTCGAGCGGCTCGCTGGACATCCGCGCCTGACGATCTGTCGCGAAACGCGACACCTGTCGAGAAGCATGACAGTTGACTCGGGAAACTTGGCTTTCTCCGGCTTGAAATCGCGGTTTAGGACGCTGGCACACACGTTGCCTGGGAGTGGGACCAAGCCATGGTTCCCACTTTCGCTCTGATCGACGAGATCGCCGCGGCCCCCGGCCGAGTCGGTCCTGACCTGACCCGCTACATCCTCGTGTGCGCGACGCTCGTCGTCGCTCTCGGCGGACTGGCCTGGCTCCTGCGCCGAGTGATCGGCGGCGCCGCACGCACGAGCGCCGGCGGACGCTCGCTTCAAGTCCTGGACGTACTTTCGCTCGGCGGCAAGCAACGCGTGTGCGTCGTGCGCTGCTACGACCGGACGTTCGCACTCGGAGTCGGCGACAAGGAAGTCGGTCTCATCGCCGAGATCGACGCCGCGGTCTCGATTGGCACGACGCCGACCGGGCTGCGACTTCCCGCCTTCCAGGACATTCTCACCAGGCTGCGCGGTGGGAACCGGGCCGAACGCAACGAGGTGATGTCGTGATGTTGATCAATCCGTCCTTCCTCGAAATGACGGGATCGACGCCGGCCTCCGC
>CAZKIY010000568.1:0-2208 GCA_964552875.1 uncultured Planctomycetaceae bacterium | reverse complement strand
CGAATCCACCGGGTTTCAGCGCATCGAAGTCGTAGTGCAGGCGCACGCGACCGCCGGCGAGCAATTGATAGGCGTTCGGTCGCAGCAAGTCCTCGAGCGACGGGAAAGAGGGCGTGACCTCCGCCAATCGTTCGTCGCGGAGGCGTCGAAGCTCCTGCACTTCCTCGGCGAGGAGCAGCGCGGAGTCCTCGCGCAGGATCCGCTCGATCCGCTTCGCGAGGCGCGCCGGATCGGCACCTTCGCGACCCTCACGCAACGCCACGTGATAGCGCGTGAGGACCGCGGCGCGTTCCTCGTCAGCCAACTCGCGTCGCTGGTCGAGCGCGGATTGGACACGGTGCTGCGCGTCGAGAACGAGGGGTTCATCCCGCGGGAGAGCTCCGGCGTCGAGCCCGTCGCGGGCTTCGCGCGTGCGACCCTCCCGCAACCGAAACAGCACGCTGAGGAGCCGATCATCCGGGGTGTTGGAGAGGCGCGCGAAGGACTCGATCAGCTCGCTGCCGACGACGACCGCGCCGTCCGGGCCAGCACCCGCGCGCAGCGCGAGAGTCGGAGACTTCCCGCCCTCGAGCACGAGTTCGAAACCGCGCACGAGCGGGTCCGACCCCGCGGAAAGCCGTCCCGAGAGCGTGATGCCGCCGAGCGTGAGTTCGATGCGCTCACCATCGCGCGCGCGCACGCCCGACGCCGCGCGTTCGAGCAGGGTTTCGAGGAGTTGCGCCTCACGCGCACGCAATTCGTGGTCGATGCGCGACGGTTGTCGCCAGGGCTCAGCCGCGGCGCGTTCCTGGAGTTCGGCCACATCGGAGTAGCGTCGCGCGCGCCAGGCAGGCTCCGACTCGGTTTCCATCTCGACGAATCCGCGCCGGGCGTCGTCGACTGCGAGCGTGCGCGCGAGCTCGGTCAGCTCGCGCTCGGACTTGGCGATCTCTTCGTGCGCGAGCTGGAGCAATCCCGCCGGGAATTCCGCCGCGGAAAGTCGTCGGCGCTCGAGTTCCAGATCCCACTCGGTTCGCAACACGGACGCGCCGTCCGAAAGTGTGCGGCCTTCCACGCCACCGCGCAGTGCGGTCGCCCGCGCGACGACCCACTCGCGCAGGTCCGCATCGATCACCGTCCAACGTGCATCGAGTTTGGACAACGTGGGCTCGATCGCTTCCTCTCGCAACCGAGACAGTTCGGTCTCGGCCACGCTATCCGGGATCCCCGCGCGCGGAATCGCCGAGTCCGCGGCCCAGGTGCGGATGCCCGTCGTCAGCAGTGCGCGCGCGGATCGCCAACGTCCGGCTTCGAGGTGCGCGCGCACCTCGGGTTCGATCCGCGTCCGCCACTCGAGCGCGAGTGCGGATCGGTAGCGCCCTTCGGTGGCGCGGCGTTCGGTGTCGAGTGCTGCTTGCAACTTCTCGAGCCAACTACGCAGCGACTCCTCGAGGTCCGGAGGCAATGCGGCGCCGCCCGTCGACGCAGCGAATTCCCGCCGGAATCCTTGCCCCACGAGAGCCAGAGCTTCCTCGAATCGCCGCTCACGAAGCAACGCGGAGAAGCGCGGATTCGACGCGGTCTGGAAGCGCTGGATCTCGGACGCGAGCCGCGCTTCGAGGTGAGCGCGCGCCGTCGCCGCTCTCTGTGCCCCAGGCGACTCCGGCGGCAGAGCGCGAACCAGCTGAACAGCGCGGGCGAGCGCGGGACCGATCTCGCCCGAAGGTCCTTCGGCTGCATCGAGGAGTCGATCCGTCGGATCGCTTTGCACGTTGGCGACCGGACCGAGTTCCGCGGGTCCGAGGGTCGAGTCCGGTCGCAACGCGAACCACGCTGTGATGCCGACGACCGATAGTGTCAGCGCGCCGATGGCGAGCCGACGCGTCCTCCGCGCCACGCTCTCGGCGACAGGTTCCAGCGCAGAGCGGCGCACGTTGGGCGCGCGCCGCTCACGAACGCGCTCCAGGTCCGCCACGAGTTCCGCAGGCGTCACGTAGCGCAACGCACGATCACGGGCGAGGCACTTGCGCAGGATCAGCGCGAATCCCGTCGAAATCTGCGGCGCGAGTGTCGCGGGATCCGGCACCGGCTCGTAGAGCACGGATGACAGGATCTCGGCCACGCTCGTCCCCGAGAACGGCGGGCGCCCACACACGGCGTGATAGATCGTCGCGCCGAGCGACCACAGATCACTCTGCGAGTCCGCTTGACTCGGATCGCGCGCCTGTT
>CAZKIY010000567.1:0-2223 GCA_964552875.1 uncultured Planctomycetaceae bacterium | reverse complement strand
TGCGGCAGCTAGACGCCGAGCGAGGTCGGCGCGCTCCGGCTTCGCGAGCAACACTTCGACGACGAAGGACGCGTCGAGGACGATCATCGGCGTTCGCGCTCCTCACGAATCAGGTCGGCGACAGACCCATCGAAACGGACCGGGGTTCGACCGGCGATGCGCAGCCGCAATTCCTCCATCGTCGGTCGATCGGCCAAGGGGCCGAGCTCGCGCAGGAGGAAGTCGGAGAGGGTGAGGCCCGAGGCCGCTGCGCGCACTTTGAGCTTCCGGTGAACGTCGTCCGGGACGTTGCGGATCTGGATCATCTTGGGCATGTCACGAGCATGTGAGCATGCGCTGCGCATGTCGAGTGGGTCGATCACGGGGACTCTCCCGGGTGGGGCGTGTACGGGGTCCACCCCCGACGACGCTCGGCAGTGCCGTCGGTCGCGGCCGCACTCCTGAAATCCTGCCCCCGCTCCGCGACGGGTCCGGTTTCGCGCACCTCGGCCACGAGCGCCTTCCCACACCCACCGACCGCCGCTACACTCCCCGCCCAACTTCCGCGGCCTTTCGGCCTCGGAGCTACCCCGAGCCCACCTCCAAGGGCTCTCCGTGGGAGGGATTCCACCACGGCCAGCAGGAGACAAGAACCGTGTACGCCGTCGTCCGCGACCGCAATCAGCAGATCCGGGTGCAGAAGGGTGACATCATCCTCTGCGACCTGAACGACAAGCTCACCGCCGGTGACAAGATCACCTTCGACGAGGTGCTCATCCTCGGCAACGAAGGCTCGGTCCAAATCGGCAAGCCCTCCGTGGCCGGTGCCCAGGTCACCGCCGAAGTGATCGGCCACGAGAAGGGCGTGAAGGTCATCGCCTTCCGCTTCAAGCGCCGCAAGAACGTGCGCAAGAAGCGCGGGTTCCGCGCCCAATACACCCGCATCCGGATCACCGACATCGTCGGCTGAGGTAACGCTCCATGGCTCACAAAAAGGGCGGAGGTTCCACTCGGAACGGCCGCGACAGCAACCCGCAGTTCCGTGGCGTCAAGCGCTACGGCGGCGAGAACGTGCTCGCCGGCACGATCCTCGTTCGCCAGTGCGGCACGGTGTTCCACCCGGGCCGGAACGTGGGCGTCGGCAGCGATTTCACGCTGTTCGCGCTCCTCCCCGGCACGGTGCGGTACCAGCCGAACCGCAAGGTCAACATCGACCCTGCGCCGGCCGGCTGACATCACGGCGGGCCGATCCGGATCGGCCGTGAAGGGCAGCGATCCCACGGCCTGTCCAAATCCCATTGCGCCGCGCGGAACCGCGCGCGGACCAGAGAGCCCGTGAATGGTTCACGGGCCCTGAGCACCCCCTAGGGAAAGGCGGCTCGCTGCACGTGCTCCGGCGCGCGCGCGAGCTGCTTTCACGAAGACCATGTTCAAGGACGAAGTCGAGATCGAGGTGCGCGCCGGTCGGGGCGGGAACGGCGCGGTCTCCATGCGCCGTGAGAAAGCCGTGCCCTACGGCGGTCCCGACGGCGGTGACGGCGGCGACGGCGGCAGCGTCGTCTTCGTCGCGTCGCACCAGCTCAATTCCCTCCTGCCGCTCGCCGGCCACTACCACTACGTCGCACCGGATGGTCGTCCGGGCGGAGGGCAGATGTGCTCCGGCAAGAGCGGCGAGGACCTCGTCATCGACGTACCGATCGGCACCCAGATCTTCGACAAGAAGTGGGGCAACCTCCTGCGCGACCTCGCGCACGAGGGGATGCGTCTCCAGATCGCGCGCGGCGGTCGTGGCGGTCAGGGCAACGCGCGCTTCGCGACGAGCGTTCGTCAGACGCCGCGCTTCGCGCAGAACGGCACGCGTGGCGAGAGCCGAGATCTGCGGCTCGAACTCAAACTCTTCGCCGAGGCGGGACTCGTCGGACTGCCGAACGCGGGCAAGTCCACGCTGCTGGCCGCGGTCACTGCGGCGACGCCGAAGATCGCCGACTATCCGTTCACGACGCTGTCGCCGCAGGTCGGCATCGCACGGCTCGCCGAGAACGACACTCTCGTCCTCGCGGACCTCCCCGGACTCATCGAGGGTGCGGCCGAGGGCCACGGACTCGGCCACCGTTTCTTGCGGCACGTCGAGCGCTGCCGCGTGTTGCTCCACCTCGTGGATGTCTCCGATAGCGCACTCGAGGATCCCGACGAATCCCGCCGCGTGATCGAAGGCGAGCTCGAACGCTATTCCGCCGAGCTCGC
>CAZKIY010000566.1:0-2224 GCA_964552875.1 uncultured Planctomycetaceae bacterium | reverse complement strand
CGTCGGGGAACAACGAGCCCGTCACGAACGTCTCCACTTCGCGTCGTGTGAGGGCCTGGACGGATACGGTGCGGTTTTCGGTGCTCTCGCCCAGCACCGTGCGCTCCAGCTTCACGCCATCGACGAGTGCGCGCGAGGCATCCCGCGCAGAGTCGAACGTGTGCGACTGAAGCCCTTGGACGGCCTTGCCCTGCACGAACTTGGCGAGCTTGAGATGTCGCTCGTACGCCTCGGCGCGCATGTCCGTGATCTTCTTGTCGGCTTCGCGGCGGGCCTCGGCCTCGATCATCTTGAGGCGCGCGAGCCACTCGTAGTCGATCGCGATGCGCGTGATCGTGTTCTTCTGAACTCCGTAGTGATCCGCGACCCTCTGGTAGCTGCGCGTGTCGCCGAGGGAGCAGTAGTACTGGAACAGATCTTGTCGATCAGCGGGCGGGTGATTCACCACGGCGCTCCTCCTTCACGTCGCCGAACGAACGACCGTCGAGCGTCGCAATCTGCCCAGTCAGCTTTTGGAAGCGATCCACGATCACGTCGCAATACAACGTGTCGAGTTCGCACAAGTACGCGTTGCGCCCCGTCTGCTCGCACGCGACGAGCGTCGAGCCCGATCCACCGAAGAGGTCGAGCACGTTCTCGCCGGGGCGCGACGAGTACTGGATGGCGCGAGCGGCGAGTTCGACGGGTTTTTCGGTTAAATGGACTGACTTCGTGTGATGGAGCTTCTTGATCTCCCACAGATCGGTCGCGTTGTTCGGGCCGAAGAACTCGTGCGCCGCGCCTTCCTTCCAGCCGTAGAACGCTTGCTCGCACGCACCCATGAAGTCCTTGCGCGTCAGCACCGGGTGGAGCTTGTTCCAGATGACCGTCTGGCTGAAGTAGAGACCGCACTCCTTCAGCGCGCTCGGGTAGTTCGCGAGGTTCGCGTACCCACCCCAGATGTAGAAGCCGCGCCCTGGCAACAACACGCGCGACGCGTTGCCGAACCACGCGCGGAGCAAGCGATCGAACTCCGCGTCGTCGATGAAGTCGTTCGCCAGCGGTCGATCCTTCGGGCGCAGCTTGTCGTGCGTCGCCTTCGCCTTCTCGGGATGGCGCGCGAGATCGAACTTCTGGTGGTGGAAGGACGAGAGCCCCGCAGCGATCGCGTTGTTCGAGCGCGGCTCGACCTTCACGTTGTACGGCGGGTCCATGTTCACCAAGTGGATCGATGCGCCCGCGACCAGCACGTCCACGTCCGCCGCGAGCGAGCTGTCGCCGCACAGCAAGCGATGCCGCCCGAGCACCCACACGTCGCCCGTCCGCGTCGTGGCCTCGTCGGGAGGATCCGGCACGTCGTCCTCGTTCACGCCGATCGCCTGCCCAGCGAGCAGCGAGTCGAGCACCTCTTGGAGTTCGTCTGGATTGAAGCCGACGCCGTCGAGGTCGGGCAGCGATTGCAGGAGCGCCCCGAGGCTCGGGAGGTCCCACTCGGCCAGCTCGGCCGTCCGGTTCAACGCGATGCCGAGCGCAGTCGCCTGCGTCTCGCTCACGTCGAGTTCGACGATGTCGGCGTGCGTCCAGCCCAGAGCGCGCATTGCGGCCAAGCGACCGTTGCCGCCGATCACTCGCTTCGTGGGGCGGTGAACAACCAGCGGCTCGACCTGGCCGAAGGTCGCGAGCGACGCGCGGATGGCGTCGAGGTTGCGGTCGCCGTGTAGACGGGCGTTCGCGGGGTCAGCGTGAAGGGCGTCGAGAGGGACGCGGGTGATGTCCAAGCGAGGGCTCCAGAAGGAGCGGCCGGGGCTTGGACGGAGGACGAGGACGGAGAGGCCGCGAGGTACGAGCGGAGTCTAGCAGATCCGCACCCCCATTGAAGGTGTGGCGGGCACGTCGTTCGCCTTGAACGTCAGGCCGCGGCGCTCACGCCATTTCTTCGCGTCGGTTCATGCACGCGTCGTCGCGTTCAGATTCGAGGTGTACAGGCGGGCGTGCCGTCAGGGCGATCGCATCTTCCGCTAGCAAGATGCACCGAGAACTTGCATGAGGAAATCGTTGTCCCAGCCAGCGCGTAGCCGACGAATCTTGATGCCGACCTTGGTGCCTTTGACGTGCTTGAGCAGGTTGAGCGCTGCGTGACGTAGTACGGCGAAGTTCTCGGCGGCATTGCCGGCTCTCACGCGGCAGTCGTCCTCTCGAAACGCAACGTCGAGGACCCAATGAAGTTGGTTCTCGATGCCCCAGT
>CAZKIY010000565.1:0-2224 GCA_964552875.1 uncultured Planctomycetaceae bacterium | reverse complement strand
CGCTGGTGGGTCGTGCACCTGTGGGTCGAGGGCTTCTTCGAAGTCTTCGCGACGGGCGTCCTGGCCTTCCTCTTCAGCCGACTCGGGCTCGTCAAGACGCAGAGCGCGACTCGCGCGTTCCTCGCATCCACGACGATCTTCCTGCTGGGCGGGATCCCTGGGACGTTCCACCACCTCTACTTCAGCGGCACGCCGATCTCGATCACCGCGATCGGAGCCATGTTCAGCGCGCTCGAAGTCGTGCCGCTCGTCCTCATCGGACGCGAAGCCGTCGAGACGCTGCGCATGCCGGGCCGCGCGGCCTGGATGGAGCGTTATCGCTGGCCGATCCGGTTCTTCGTGGCGGTCGCGTTCTGGAACCTCGTCGGAGCGGGTGTGTTCGGCTTCCTGATCAATCCGCCGATCGCGCTCTACTACCTGCAAGGCCTCAACACGACGCCAGTGCACGCGCACACGGCACTCTTCGGCGTCTACGGGATGCTGTCACTCGGACTCGTGCTGATGATCTTCCGCCGCTTGTCACCCACCCTGGCGTGGAAGGGGCGCGCGCTGTCGTACTCCTTCTGGGCGATGAACATCGGCCTGAGTCTGATGGTCGGCATCTCGATCCTGCCGATCGGTATCGCGCAGGCGATCGCGAGCGTCGACACGGGCCTGTGGTACGCGCGCAGCGCCGAGTTCCTGCAAACGCCGCTGCTCGAGAACCTGCGCTGGTTGCGCATCGTCGGGGACACGGTGTTCCTCTCGGGCGTCGCGTCGCTCGCCTGGTTCGTGGTCGGGCTCAAGACCGGCAAGTCATACGAGACTGCGCGGACTTCGGTCGCCTCGACCCCGGAGATCACCGCCTTTCCGAAGACCGCTGGATGACGGCCTGAGCGGAAACTCGTGAGAGCCGGCCCGGCGGACTCAGTCCGCCGGGCCGCTTGCGTTCCCCACCGACGACGAGGCGGCGCTCTGACTCAGCCGGTTCGCGAGCTGCTGCAGGAACAACCCCACGTCCGTGACGACGCCGATCGTCTGCGCCGATCCGCGGTCGGCGAGCTTCGTCACGACGGCCGGGTTGATGTCGACGCACACCACCTTCACCCACGAAGGCAGCATGTTTCCGACGCCGATCGAGTGCAGCATCGTCGAGAGCATGAGCACGAGCTGCACGCCGTCGAGCGCCTTCGCATAGCGCTCCTGGGCTTCGACGAGATCCATCAACGTGTCGGGCAGCGGACCGTCGTCGCGGATCGAGCCCGCGAGGACGAACTCGACGTGTTGCTCGACGAGCGCGTGCATGATCCCCGTCTTCACGAGACCCTGGTCGACGGCGGCCTTCACGGAACCCGCGTGGTTCACGACGTTGATCGCGCGCATGTGGTTCTTGTGGCCGTCGACGACGGGCGAACCGGTCTGGAGATCGACCCCGAGGCTCGTTCCGTACAGCGCGCTCTCGATGTCGTGCACGGCCAGCGCGTTGCCCGACAAGAGCACGTCGAACCAACCGCCGCGCACGAGACGACAGAAATACTCGGTCCCGCCCGTGTGGATCACGACGGGGCCCGCGACGACCGCGACCTTGCCGCCGGCGCGCTTCACGTCGCGGATCATGTCGGCGACCTTGCCGACGCTGACCTCGACGCGACGCTCGGACGAGATGTCGTTGCTCATGAACGCGAACCCATGGCGGTCGCGCTGCACGAACTCGGGCGTGACCCGGATCCCGTCGACGCCGCAGATGACGCGCTCGCCTGCTTTCACGTCGCGCAACTTGCGACACGTGGGCTTGCCGTCCTCGATGAGGATCACGGCGTCCATGCGCTGCTTCGTCACGTCGTCCCAGCGCCCGCTGATGCGCACCTGCGTGCGATGGTTCGTCGTCGAGTAGAAGTCGTGCGGCACGCAGCGATCCTTCATAGCCGGCTCGAAGCGCGCGTCGCGCTGATCGACCATGCGACAACCGAGCGGCACGAGTTCGTCGACGAGTTCGCGCAGGACATCGGGGCTCTTCGCCGTGAGCTTGAGCTTCGCGTACGACGGATCGTCGTTCGTCGTACCGATGCGGAACTCGAGAACTTCGTACGTCGCTCCGCGCTCGATCACCTTGTCGAAGATGTGCTGGAGGAGCTGGCTGTCGATCAGATGACCTTCAGCCTCGATCGTTTCGGTGGTGCGTGCTTCGGGCATGAGATCAGGTGATGAGCGCCAAGAGACCCGCGCCGAAACCGCCGGCGATCCC
>CAZKIY010000564.1:0-2239 GCA_964552875.1 uncultured Planctomycetaceae bacterium | reverse complement strand
GCCGGCTGCCGCGGCGCGCTCGCGCAGCCAGCCCAGGATGGTGCGGACGAAGATGGCCGGCCGGCGCAAGAGCGCGCACGGATCGAGCGCGGCCTCGCGTTCGAGCGTGAGGCCTGGATGCTGCGCTGAGGATGCTGCGCTGAGAGCGGCGCATCGCCCGCGAACGCTACACGGGCTTCCAGGAGGGACCGGAGATGCCCGTCAGTCGCGCGCCGGATCAGAAGCTCATCCAGTCCGCCGTCTGGATCGGTGCCGCGCCGAGCTCGCGCAGGTCGATCGAACCTCCGGGGAGTGCCAGGAGCTGCACGGGCCGCGGATCGAGGCGCGTCGGTATCCGCGTGCCGAGCGCCGTGAGTCCGCCGCCGATCGCCGGCAGATTCGTCGTGAAATACACGAGCCGGCTCGCGCCGAACGCGGCCGCGGCGCGCACGGCGACGGGCAGAGTCCGCGCCGTGAGCGCCGGCAGCGCGTCGGCCAGGACGCTGAACGTGAGCCCGCGGTACGCGTGCTCGGCGATCGCGATGACGAACTCGCCGTGCCGCTCGTGCTCGATCCGCGCGAAGCGATACGCGGCGGCCACGGCCGGGTCGAGGAACCGCCACGCGAACCAAGCCGGATCGCGCACGAAATGCCCGCGCTCGCCTCCCGATGCGGACAGCGCCGCGACCGCGGTCCGCGCGGCCGCCGGGTCGAATACGCGCGCGGTGGACGCACTGTCCAGCGCGACGTCGCCGGAGCTCGGGATCGTCCTGCGCGCGCCGATCGCGATGCGCGTGGGCGCGCTCGTGCACGACGCGTAGCCGCGTCGCTCGAACACGGGAGCCGAGCGCAGGTTCGGGAACGTGTACACGAAGTCCCCCGACCGCGACGCGAGCTCGCGGCTCAGCGCGTCCACGAGCGAGCGCCCGACGCCCTGGCGCTGCACGCCCGGATCGACGACGAAGCTCCCGATCTGCCAGCCGATGCGCGGGATCCCGTCGCGGCCGAGGAAGCGCGCGGGCACCCCCGAGGCGTGACCGACGAGGCCGCCTTCGAAGCGGGCCCAGGCGACGATCGCGCGTCCCGCGGGATTCCTCGGCCCGTGCAGGTGCGCGACGCGCTCGACCGTCTCGCTACGACGCTCTCCGCTGGGAACGCTGGCGAAAGCGCGCTGCGCGAGCTCGACGTACCGAGCCGCGTCGCGCTCTTCGAACGGGCGCGTCTCGACGTCCACCACGGCCGGCTCAGGACACCAGCGCGCGGTAGTCGATCAACTCCACCCCACGACGGCGCACGGCTTCGATCACGAGTGGCGACGTGACCGCCTCGAGCTCCACGCGACGGCGGTACGGACCGTGGTCGCCGGCCGGCTGATCGTCGCCGCTGCCGTCGCCCGGGTGCACCATGATCTCGGCGACGACGCCGGGCTCGAGCTCGTCGATCGCGCGCGTCATCCAGCCGACGTCGAGCGCGCCGGAGTGCACGAGGCCGAGGAACCGGTCCGGCGAGAGCAGACTCCGCGCCACGCGCCTCTTCGTGAAGCGGTGGCTCGCCGTGATGAGAAGTGCCAGCGGATAGCGCGCGAACGGCGCGGCGCGATAGTCCGACCACGAGCCGGCCTCGGGCTGGCGCGCGCACGGGATCCCGAAGCGCTCGCCCAGCGCGTGCACGATCGGTCCGACCGACGGGAACGCGTGCAGATGGCAGTGGCTGTCCAGATGGCTTGGATGAATGCCGGCGTCGCGCGCGCGCTGGATCTGGGCCGCGTACTCGGCCTCGATCTCGGATGCTTCGCTCGCGCCGAACAGCAGTCCGCGCACGGCCTCGCGCAGCGGCTTCAAGCGCCCGTTCGCGCCGACGAGCGACGGGATGCGCGATGGATCGAGCACCGGCTCTTCGTCGTGCAGGACGAGGTGGATGCCGCATCCGAGGCGCGGACGCGCGCGCACGCCGGCGACGGCGTGCGCGAACGACGCGCCGGTCGCCATGAGGCTCGCGCTCGTGACGATGCCCTGGTCGTGGCCCTCGAAGATCGCGCGGTCGATGCCCGCCGAGAGGCCGAGATCGTCGGCGTTCACGATGAGGCGCGGGGCGTGCTCGAGAGCGGGCATCGAACTCTTGATCCTAGCGGGCCGCGGACGCCGCGAGATCAGCGCGGCGCCTTCAGGGTCGGGGTGCGCGTCGGGAGCGGCCCCTCGAGCCTCCAGATCACCGCGGCGGGGATGCGCGCATGGGGATAGGAACTCCAAGCGGATGACCC
>CAZKIY010000563.1:0-2247 GCA_964552875.1 uncultured Planctomycetaceae bacterium | reverse complement strand
CATGAACGCTTCGGGCAACGTCGGGTGCGCGTGGATCGTGCGCGCGATGTCCTCGGACGTGGCGCCCATTTCGATCGCGAGCGTCGCTTCGGCGATCAGCTCCGTGACCTCGGGCCCGACCATGTGGACGCCGAGGACCACGTCCGTCTTCGCGTCGGCGACGACCTTCACGAAACCTTCGGTCTCCATCAAGCTCATCGCGCGGCCGGAGGCAGCGAACGGGAATGTGCCGATTTTCACGGCGATTCCCTTCTCTTTGCATTGCTCCTCGGTGTATCCGACCGACGCCATTTCGGGCGCCGTGAAGATGACAGCGGGCACGCAACGCGCGTCGTACTCCTCGTTCAGGCCCGCGATCACCGCAGCCGCGACGAGGCCCTCTCTGCTGCCCTTGTGCGCCAACATCGGCTGCCCGGCGATGTCGCCGACCGCATAGATGTTCGGCACCTGCGTGCGCATCTTCTTGTCCACGACGAGGAAGCCCTTCGGGTCGACCGCGAGCCCGACGGATTCGAGACAGAGGCCGGCGCTATACGGTTTGCGCCCGACGGTCGAGAGGATCTGATCGCACACGATCGTGTCCTCGCCCGACTTCGTCTTGATCCGCACGTAGCTCTTCCCGGCCTTGTGCTCGAAGCCCTGCGCGAACGTCTCCGTCAGGAGTTCGATGCCCATCTTCTCGAGCGACTTCTCGATGACTTTGACGCAGTCGCGCTCCTGGCCGGGCAACGCGCCCCCCGTTGCTTCGAGCACGGTGACCTTCGAGCCGAGTTTCTTGAACATCATCCCGAGCTCGAGGCCGATGTAGCCGCCTCCGATGACGACGAGGTGCTCGGGGAGCTTCTTCGGGCGCAGTCCGCCGGTCGACGACCAGACCTTGTCCTCGTCGAACGCGAAGCCCGGGATCTCGATCGGGATGGACCCCGTCGCGATCACGATGTCGTCGCACGTGAGCGTCTTCGCGCCCTCCTTCGTTTGGACGACGACCGACGTCTTGCTGGCGATTCGGCCCGTTCCCATGACCACGTCGACCTTGTGGTTCTTCAGGAGGACGCCGATACCGCCGGTCAGTTTCGAGACGATGCCGGCCTTCCATTCGACGAGCTTCAGCACGTCCAAGCGGACTTCTTTCGCGCTGATCCCCATCGCGGACGCGTCGCTGATGCGGTGGAGCAGGCTCCCCGCCGCGATCATCGCTTTCGACGGGATGCAGCCCACGTTGAGGCACGTGCCGCCGAGGTATTCCTTCTCGACGACCGTGACTTGCTGCCCCAACTGAGCGAGGCGGATGGCGCAGACGTAACCGGCGGGACCGGCACCGAGGACGACGACCTTGCGGGGCATGCGAGAGGGATCCCTAGAGTGTTGGAGGCGCGCGGGCGAAGCGCGGGATTCTAGCCGCCTCGAGAGCCCGTGAAGAAATCGAGCCTACGGGCTCTCAGAACCCAGTGGCGACGCTTCGCGTCTGCCTCGAGCGCGTGATGTCTTCCTACGCTTTGGATCGCGAGGGTTTTCAGCGTACCGCTCGCCAGCGCTACGCTATAGGCAGAGTTCGGCCTCACCGCACTCCTCCCCGTTCCCCCGTTCCAGGCCGCGCCTGACTGCGCGCGCATCACCACATGGATCCGAGCTCACCTCGAGCGGATCGGCTGCGACTGCGCGTCGGGAGCCTCGTCCTCGGCGCCGTCACAGGGCTCGCGAGCACCACGTCGGCACTCGGCGTCGTGACGGCGTCGGGGGGACACACGCTCGGTTCACGCGTGCTCGTTCCCCCTCCGGATTGGCGCTTCGTCGGCTCGGGCCCGGTCAGCGCGGGCGGCATGTTCTGCACGCAGATCCGCATCGCGCCGGATGGCGCCCCGCATCTCGCCTACCAGGACTTCACTGCGCCCGCGCATCGCGTCGCCGTGCGCCGTTTCGAACTCGGTGCCTGGTCTCCTGTCACGCTCCAAGGTGCCGGCAGCACGGGTGAGGCCTGGTACAACCGCATGGCGTTCCAGCACGACGGCGCACTCGTCCTCGCCACGCGTGATTACGGAGTCGGCGGCCGACTCGGCGTGCGCCGATGCGCGGGGCCCAATCAACCGTGGATGTCGTTGGGCGGCGACGCCGTGAGCCCGCTCGAAGCGCACTACACGGACATCGTCGTGCTGCCGGACGACTCCGTCGCCGTCGCGTTCCAGGATCGCGCTACGATCCCGCCCGATCGAATGAGCGTCCTCCTGTGGAGAGGCGGCGCGTGGAGCC